>JASFER010000070.1:0-23883 GCA_050124755.1 Desulfobacteraceae bacterium | reverse complement strand
CTCAAATGCCTGTAAAAACGTAGGGCCGGCCTCCGCGCCGGCCTGGCATAAAATCCGATACCTGCAACTTGAGCTTTATGGATAACCGGGTTATTTAATTCCTGTCCGCCGGTTAAGCTCTGAATCGCCAAACAGGGCTACTTTAAGTTTCAAACGTTTTCATATTTTCCTTGACAAAGATTGAAAAAAATCTGATTATTCGGCTTTTTAAAAGCCTGAGGATTGTTTTTTGGAGGAAATACACATGTATGCTGTAGTGGCTACTGGAGGCAAACAGTATAAAGTTCAAGAAGGCGAGATCCTGCGTGTGGAAAAATTTGCCGGCGAGGTGGGATCGGAAGTGGCTTTCGACCAAGTTCTGATGCTTGGGGAAGGCGAAAACGTCAAAATCGGACAACCGATCCTGGAAGGCGCCCAAGTAAAGGGCCATATCGTGGAACAGGGCAAAAGCAGAAAGATCATCGTTTTCAAATATAAACGCCGTAAACGCTACCGTCGCAAACAAGGCCATCGCCAGCCGTACACGGCGGTTAAGATCGACACTATCGAGGCCTAAGCGAGGCTATCAGGAGAGTATCATGGCACACAAAAAAGCGGGCGGAAGCTCGAAAAACGGTCGCGACAGCAATGGTCAGCGCCGGGGCGTCAAACGCTTCAGCGGTCAGAAAGTCAAAGCCGGCAATATCATCGTACGGCAGCTCGGAACGAAAATTCATCCGGGCAACAACGTTGGTGTCGGCAAGGATTATACCCTTTTTGCTTTAATCGATGGGGTGGTTACCTTTGAACGCAAAGGACGCACCGGCAAAAAGGTCAGTGTTTATGACGCGTGAAGTTCATAGACGAAGCCACAATCATTGTCCAATCCGGCGACGGGGGACGCGGTTGCGTTAGTTTCCGGCGCGAACGCTTCATACCCCGTGGCGGACCGGATGGCGGCGATGGTGGCAATGGCGGAGACGTCATTCTCAAGACCACTTCCCACAAGCGCACCCTGTACCACCTCCAACATAAAAAGCATTACAAGGCCGCCAACGGCGCCCATGGTCAAGGCAGCCAAAAGACCGGACGCAGCGGAGCGAATCTGATACTTGAGCTGCCGCCCGGCACCATCGTTTCGGATGCGGATACGGGAGAAATCCTTTACGACCTTGTGGAACCGGAGCAAAGGGTGGTTATCGCCCGCGGAGGGCGCGGCGGGCAAGGCAACACGCGGTTTAAATCATCCACCCACCGCGCACCTCGCTTTGCTCAGCCGGGTGAACCGGGCCGGACCCTCACCATCAAGCTGGAGCTGAAACTGCTGGCCGATGTCGGACTGATCGGCCTTCCCAATGCCGGCAAATCCACCTTGATCAGCGCGTTGTCTGCGGCCCAGCCAAAAATCGCCAACTACCCCTTTACCACGCTGACGCCCAATCTGGGCGTGGTCAAAGGACATGCAGAGGAGCCTTTTGTAGTGGCCGACATCCCCGGCCTGATTGAAGGCGCCCATGAAGGCGCCGGGTTGGGTATTCGATTCTTGCGACACGTGGAACGCACCCGTCTTTTGGTCCATTTGATCGACGCCAGTGCTTTGGATTCCGAGCATCCGCTGGCGCCGTATCATACCGTTAACCAGGAATTGTCGATGTACAGCGCAGCCCTTGCAGAAAAGCCTCAGTTGGTGGTACTGAATAAACTCGATATCGACGGTGCTGAAGCCTTGGCTGACGCGTTTAGCGCGAAACTGAACAAATGCAAGGCGATTCGCATCAGTGCCGCCACTCATCGGGGATTAAAGCAACTCATATCGGATATGGCTCAAAGGCTAGAACGCCTGGATGAATGACCTGAATCAAACCAAGAGCCGACATCGGCGGATCGGCCTTTTCGGCGGTACCTTCAATCCCATTCACCGGGGCCATGAACAAGTGGCCAAGGATGTTCTAGAGCAATTCAGGTTAGATCATATCTACGTCATTCCCTGCGCACTGCCGCCTCATAAAACCAGGGGCATCCTGGCTTCGGCAGGCGACCGGCTGGAAATGATACAACGGGCACTGCAGAACCAATGCGCGGTAACGGTTTCCGATATCGAAATTCGCCGCTGTGGGATATCCTATACCATTGATACGGTGGCCGACTTCAGGGACCGGTATTCGGATGAAGTGACATTTTTCTTTATGCTGGGTATGGATGCTTTTTTGGAAATCCATACCTGGAAGTCTTACCGTCAACTGTTCAAACTGACGGCGTTTATTTTGATGACCAGGCCTGAAACCCATGGAACGCCGACTTCACTGCATTCCATTGCGCTTGAGTACGCCCGACGGCATCTGTCGAATCGCTATACATTGGCCGAGGACGGACGAGCTTTGATTCATCCCGAAATGGGGACCATCTATCTTGCATCGGTCACCCCGGTGGCCATCGGATCAACCCAATTACGCAGGATGATCCGCAAAGGCGAATCGATCCAGCCGTGGGTCCATCCGGCGGTATCCGAATATATTGAGAAAAAAGGATTGTATCGATGAACGACGATTTAAATCACCAGCTTGACATTTATATCCAGGCTGTTTTGGGGAAAAAAGCCGAAGCCGTCGTTGTCTTGGATGTAGGCGGCCTCACGTCCATCGCGGATACCTTTATCATCTGCAGTGGACGATCCAACCGCCAGGTCAGCGCCATTGCCGACCATGTTGAGCGCTTTTTGAAGCAACAGGGTATTCGGCCATTGAGTGTGGAAGGCCGCAAAGAGGGGCTGTGGGTCTTGATGGACTACGGTGATGTCATTATCCATGTCTTTTACGAAGAGACGCGCTCTTTTTACGATCTGGAGGGACTGTGGGTGGACGCTAAACGCATCATCACCAAAAGCCTTGAAAACTACAAGCAACCCACCGCGGCCCCTTTCGAAGGCGAAGAGATTATTGTCGAATAGTGATTATCATAGAAGTGGCTTAAAAATCTTCAGGCTTTGAAACCATTTCTATAACCGAACGCTGAATGGAGTGAAAGATGAAACGACCCAAACCGCTGATGCTGCTGATTTTGGATGGCTGGGGAAATGGGGCGCCGGGACCCGGCAATGCAGTGTCCTTAGCTCAAACGCCTAACCTGGACCGTCTGTTGGCGGAGTATCCCGCAACCCATCTCCAAACGTCGGGCAAGGCCGTGGGACTGCCTGACGGTATTATGGGAAACTCCGAAGTAGGCCATCTCAACATCGGTGCCGGCCGGGTGGTGTACCAGGATCTCATGCGTATTGACATGGCCATCGAAGACGGCAGTTTCTTTTCCAACGCACAAATCAATTCCGCCGTTCAAAACGCATTGGACAATGAAAGCGCCCTGCATCTCATGGGGCTGGTGTCCGATGGCGGTGTTCACAGCCAGCTGGCACACCTACTGGCCTTGCTGGATCTGGCAAAGGATAAAGGGCTGGATCGGGTCTACGTCCATGTGATTTTAGACGGCCGCGACACGCCTCCCGACGGTGGTAAAGGCTATGTTCTACAGGTTCAGACCCATATTGAGAAGATCGGAAATGGTGCCATTGCCAGCATCTGCGGTCGCTATTATGCCATGGATCGCGATACCCGCTGGAAGCGCACGGAACAAGCTTACCGATTATATACCCAAGGGGAAGGAACGGCCGAAACCGACCCGGTGGCAGCCGTTTCAAGGGCCTATGAAAAGGGCGAAAGTGACGAGTTCGTCAAACCCATCGTGATCACCGACACCCAAGGCCGTCCCACAGCATGCGTCGAAACCGGCGACAGTATTCTTTTTTTTAATTTCCGGGCCGACCGTGCGCGGCAAATCACCAGGGCCTTCACTGAAGAGGCTTTTGAAGGGTTCCAGCGCCAAAAATTTCCCAGACCGGGCAGATATGTGTGCATGACCCTTTATGACGCAACCTTTTCACTTCCAATGGCTTTTCCACCAGTCCATTTGGAACATATTTTAGGCGAGGTTATCAGTCGCCGGGGCATGAAACAGCTTCGGATTGCCGAGACGGAAAAGTATGCGCATGTCACCTACTTTTTCAATGGCGGAGAAGAGGCGCCCTTTGACAATGAAGACCGTTGCCTCATTCCATCGCCTCGGGAAGTGCCCACCTACGATCATAAGCCTGAGATGAGCGCCTTGGCCGTAACGCAAGAAGTGCTGCAGCGCATTGCTTCGGACCAGTACGATTTGATTGTACTCAATTTTGCCAATATGGACATGGTGGGCCACACCGGCATTTTGGAGGCTGCGGTCCAGGCCGTTCAAACGGTGGATGGATGTGTTGGACGAATCACTGAAGCCGTGTTGGCCAAAGGCGGCGCGTTACTGATCACGGCGGATCACGGCAATGCTGAAAACATGATCGAGGAAAGCGGCCGTGTCCATACGGCCCATACCACGAATCCGGTACATTTTCTCATTGTGGATGGACAGCGCAAGCAAGCGCAACTCATACCCGGCGTCCTGGGTGATATTGCGCCCACTGTTTTGGATATCATGGGGATAGATCAACCGAAGCAGATGACGGGCCGATCCCTTATCGTGAAATAAGGAAATCATCCATGAACACTGAAGATACCATCGTCGACTTTATCACCGGTCGATCCAAACCCAATTCAGGCGCAGAGGGTAATCGGCAGGCGGTAGAGCGGTTTTTAGTGGAAACCAAAGGGTATGAACGCAACGATATTGAAGTGGATGCTGACATCGTTCTGGATATGGATGGTGAACCGTATCGATCCACAATTGATCTGGTGGTTCGTGCAAACGGCTTCAGATTTATGGTTATCAAATGTGCGGCCGGCTCACTGGCATCCCGCGAACGCGAGGTGATCGCCTCCGCCCGCCTTTTGGAAAATTATCAAATTCCCATATGCGCAGCATCAGACGGCGCTACCGCAATTGTTTGGGACACGGTATCCGGCCGCCTCTTGGGAAATGGCCTGGAGCGCATACCCTCAAAAGAAGAGGCAAAAAAAACGTTTAATCCCGACGAAGTCATGGCTTTGGAAGAAAAGCGCCGCAGCCGGCAGAAACTCATTTTCAGAACATATGCCACCCGGTCCTGCGCTCCCAATCATTCATAGAAGTGCGGTCCTATTGCCCGGCAACATCCTTTTTGCAGTGCTTGCATACCTTGGCCCGCTTTTTGATAATTTCAGCGCAAAAGGGGCATTCCCGCGTAAAAAACCGTTTGTGAATATTGTCGACGGCGCCGTCAATGGCCTCCTGCAGCTTTTGATTTCCGCTCCGCATACACCTGAGTGGCTCAACCGCTTCGATATCACCAATATCGCCAACCATCTCTGCCGCCTTGAGGCGGACGCGTACCGGCTCACAAGGATCGGCCAGCAACTGCATCGCCGTGACGCCGTCCTTGTTCACGTAGCAATCGGCCAAGATGGAAAATCCCTTTTTGATATTAGCCTCAAGTGCTTCTTGTTCAAGTATGGCCTGCTCATCAATAATCTGCCCCTTGGCACCTAGGGGGCTAAATACGGGCATGCACTCGAATGTTTCCGTGCCGGGATAGTTAAAACAGCGCATGGATGCTTTTTGCGCGTAATTTTCTTCAAGTGTCTTCCATCCTTGGGTATATAAGGGGCATTCATCATTGAAACACAGAAAAAGATAGGGTTCTCCCCATCCCAATCCGTCAGAAAAGGTTATCGGAGGCACCTCCCATAGACTCATTTCTTGTTTGCAATGGGGGCAGCATGGTTTCTTCATTTCAAGAACCCGCTCCAGGTACTCTTGTTTTGTCTCAATGGCCATCTATCGACTCTCCGTCATTCATCTGGTTGATGGGTTGTTTTCAAGCCGGGTTGATGCGTGATCAGCATCGTCTAAACTAAAACAAAATGGACCAATGTCAATGTGAACCCCACGATCGAATACAGGAAGTATACCCGTAACCTTTTTTTTTTACCAGGCTCAACACCGTAAACAAAACAACATATTGATTTCACACTTGTGAATAGGAGGATAAGATGAGCATTGACCGTATAGTGATCGCGTTTGCAGGGGCGATGGTGTTATTGAGTCTATCATTGTCATTGGTTCACAGCTCTTATTGGCTTTTTCTGACGGCATTTGTAGGCGTTAATTTGTTTCAAGCGGCCTTTACAGGGTTTTGCCCCTTGGCCGTCATTTTGAAAAAGATCGGTTCAAAACCGGGCGTCGCGTTTAAATAAATCCAAGCGATATGAAGTTATAACAAGGAACCTTTGACAACGGGGCCATAAGTTAATGACTCGAGGTTAAACCTTTACAAGGTGGAACACCTGTGCTTCTATCGTGATCGATGAACTCATATTTGAACAAAGCATGCCTCAACAAGGCCTTTCGGATTCTCGCCCGTCGTGACCACAGCCGTGCAGAACTGACCCGGAAGCTTGCCGAACATGGTTATGACGGGCAATCAATCCAGTCTGTCATCAACGAATGCCAACGATTGGGCTATTTAGACGACAAGCGTTTTGCATATACCTATTGTGAACAATTGTTACGCAAAGGATACGGCCCCATCGTCATCCAACAAAAATTATATGCCAAGGGATTGCCTGCGGGGATTATCAAGGAATGTGTGGCCAGCCATTGCGACGAAAGCGTTCAATTGGATGTATGCAGACGTGTATTAGCAAAAAAAACAAAGAACTTTTCCGATGAGATCACCTTATTGAACGCGCGTGCCAAGCACCAACGATTTTTGCTCGGCAGAGGATTTTCAAGCCAAATTGCCTGTCAGATTATCGAAGAGGCCATCGGCCGGGAAGAGGAGTAAACTATTCGGTTAGAGGTCTTTGGCCTCGGCTTCCTTAAAAAGAGCCGCTTTGATGCGCTCACAAGCCTCTTCAGAGAGCCGGTTGTCTTTATCACCCCCGGCGAACTCGTCCACAGGTCCTAATTGGCAGGCACTCCGCATGGTGTTAAATTGCTGCCGGATGTGATTGCAAGGCGGGCAGAGCAACTGGTGTATTTTCATTGACATCCGGTCCCAAAAGGACAGTCGACAGTCAAAACTTCTGGAGAGTTTCTCGGCATGCTCTTTACAATTTAGCATCCAGCCGGCCATGGGTACTACCTCCTATCAGGTTTCATTAAGCCAGTTATCCTCCAGACAACTTCGCAACTGCATGCGGGCGCGGTATAGCATCACCCAGCTGTTGGACTCGGTAATGGACAATTGCCGACAAATATCGTCCGTGCTCATTTCCTCGAATTCCCGCAACATGAAAATTTCAGACAATCTCGGGGGCAGCTGAGACAGACAACGGTATAGGACATCCATGAATTCGTGCTGCTCAAATGCAGATCCCGGGTTAACGGTCCATTCATTGGGTTTGATTTTCCAATGCCCTGTGTCGTCAAACAGCTGGTCGATGTTAATAGCAACTGCATCAACATCATCTGTTGTCTGTTGACTGCTCCTGCGGCGATAGTGATCGACTATTTTTCGCTTCAGAATGGCGATAAGCCATGTTTTTATAGACGACCTACCCTGAAAACGCTCAAATGCTTTTAAAGCCGCCACTAGAGCTTCCTGTACCAAATCCTGCGCAGTCTCAGTGTCGGCCACCCGAGACAACGCATATCTGTACATGTAATTGCCATACATGTCGACCCATTGATCCGGGCCGGGAACTGAATTACCTGGGTCTGATGAACGGGATGCCATCAAATTATCCTTGCGTCCGTAGTTTGGTGCCAGACCGATATCATCTATAACAGACCACGTCCTCAATTTCAATGTCAGCCGTAAACTCAGGCTTTACCCTAATGTTGCAACGTTAGGATCTATTATCTGTTGTCGCTCTATACGGTAACACCTTACACACGCCGATGGAACCCTGTAGTCTGTCAGCGAGCCGGTCGTTGACACCACTGAGGTCCGCTTTACTTTTAAACAACGCATCTGTCTAAATCGCACACCATGAGATTGGAGGGCATATGAAGAATACCAAACAACAATTTATAATGAATCTGGAACTATTGAACCGCTATAACAGCGAAGGCTGTCCAGCATGCGGGCACAAATTTTCTTTGGGTGATCCTGTAGTTGTCGCTTGCGGTGCATGGGAAGGAGGGGCAAAAGTCATCCATGAACGCGAGGCTGTATTCGATCACAGCACCGGCCGGTATGTCGAAAGACGTTGCTATGCGGCGCGATGAAGCCCCTTGAACCAAGTGTCCTTAGCCGGTTTTCATAAATATGGAGCTGTACAAACCGGGTCTTTAAAAAAAACAGCTAAACCGTTCAGTTTAGCTGTTTCAAAACCGATTGAGAAGTGGAACTAAATAGCGTCTTTTAATTTCTTTCCGGGTTTGAATTTCACTACGTTTGTCGCTTTAATCTTAATCACTTCACCGGTCTGAGGATTCCTGCCCTTGCGGGCTTTACGACGCGTTTTTTGGAATGTGCCGAATCCCACCAAGGTGACCTTACCATCTTTTTTCTTCAGCGCTTTGGTTACACAAGCAATGAAAGACTCAAGGCAGGTTTGAGCTGCAGCCTTGGTGATGCTGGCATCTTTGGCCATTTTTTCAACTATTTCCGCTTTTGTCATCTGAGTTCCTCCTTTTCTAAAAAAATGAAAAGACTTTGCCAACACACGTTCTATGAGGCATTTACAGTCTCCCCATATCTTTGTCAACACATAAATGCAGACCAGACGTGGATTTTTAAGCATAGGTATTCAAAGACCCACCATAGACGTGATAATTCTTATTACTATCCTGTTATTTTCGGTCTAATGTGCGGTATTGGATGGCTTCGGAAATATGTTCGACGCAAATATATCTCGATTGGGATATATCGGCAATGGTTCGTGCAATTTTAAGAATTCTAAAATAGGCGCGGGCTGACAGGCCCAATTTATCTACTGCCTTTTCAAGCATGGTGCCGGACTCGGCATTAAGTTTGCAGTGGGATCGTATTTGGCGGCTGTTCATTTGTGCGTTGCAGTAAATTCGTCGACCTTCAAATCGCTTGGACTGTAACCGACGCGCCTCTATCACCCGTTGACGAATGGTGTCGGAGCTATCTGTAGAGGGAAGAGATGACAAATCTTTATAGGATAAAGCCGGCACCTCCACATGCAAATCGATACGATCCAACAGCGGGCCCGATATTCTCGACCGGTAACGAATCATCTGTTGGTGCGTGCAGTGGCAATCATGGGTTAAATCCGTTGCATAGCCGCATGGGCAAGGATTCATAGCAGCGATGAGCATGAAAGTAGCCGGATATGTCATGCTGCAAGCCGCCCGGGATATGGTGACACAGTGATCCTCCAAGGGCTGCCTAAGTACTTCCAAAACATTTTTTTTATATTCAGGAAATTCATCCAAAAAAAGCACACCATTGTGCGCCAGGCTCACTTCTCCCGGCCGAGGAGCTACGCCCCCTCCAATCAAACCGGCATCCGATATGGTATGGTGGGGAGATCGAAAAGGCCTTTTGCTGACCAGCGCCTGATCAGCGTTGAGCAATCCGACAACGCTGTAAATCTTGGTCGTTTCAATAGCCTCTTCAAGAGTAATTGGCGGTAAAATGGAAGGAAGCCGCCGTGCCAGCATCGTTTTCCCGGCTCCCGGAGGGCCGACCATCAATACATTGTGCCCGCCGGCAGCTGCAATTTCCATAACACGTTTGACATGCTCCTGTCCCTTGACATCGCTAAAATCATCATAGGCTTCACCATTTTCACCAAACAAAGCATCAATATCTATGATTTCATGAGACAGGGATGTGTGACCTTTAAGAAACTCAACCACTTCAGCAAGATTTTGCGCTCCAAATACTGCTATACCGCTTACCGCGGATGCTTCTTTACGGTTGTCAAAAGGTACAACGATACGCTTGTACCCGGCTTCTTTGGCTGCGATAGCCATAGACAGGGAACCAAAAACCGGCTTGACACGACCGTCCAAACTTAATTCACCTAAAAAGAAAAAGCTATCGAGTTTTTCCAGAGGAATGGTTCGGGTAGCCTGGAGTATACCCAACGCGATGGGCAAATCAAAGCCCGTCCCTTCTTTTTTAATATGGGCCGGGGCAAGATTTACCGTGATGCGATCGTCGGGAAATGCATACCCTGAATTCTTTATCGCAGATTTGACCCTCTCCTTGCTTTCTTTCACGGCCGTCTCCGGCAAACCCACAGTTGTAAAACTGGGCAGACCGGGCATAATGTCTACTTCTACTTCAACAGGAAAAGCATCAATACCAATGACTGTGCTGCTGAATACTTTGGATAACAATGCATCCTCCTTATTAGCGTCAGGGTTCTCAAACGATCGACCAACACCTTTGATCGGCCGATTTGCACAATTTTGTTGTCAAAAGAACCCATCTTGGATAAAGAGTGTGTCAAAATGCACACACGCGTATCGGAACCTAATGGCGCACGACTCAAAAAGCGTGCATTATAAAAAATAAAATTAAGGCCTTACAGGCCATGTTGCCACCATATAAGACGAGGGGCATGGCTTTTGCTGGTGCTATTGGGACGATTTTTGTCACTGATTTTTAGACATATGGCGCTGACTTGATAGATGACTGTTTCATAGCAACAATACCCAGAGGCCACAAGGAAATATATAAAAATGGTTCAAATGTACACTCAAAATACAATCGCCAATGAGGTATCATGTTCCGGCATCGGCGTTCATTCAGGGCAGGTGGTCAAACTCAGCGTCAAACCGGCGCCCATCAATCACGGAATCCAATTTGTTCGAACAGATCTGCCAAACCGCCCACGAATACCGGCTATATTTAATAAGGTGGTCGATACCAGCCTGGCAACTGTCATTGGAACAGGCGGTTTTATCGTCTCTACCATAGAGCATCTGATGGCTGCATTTACCGGTTTGTCCATTGATAATGCCCTCGTTGAAGTGAACTCCTACGAAATGCCCATAATGGACGGCAGCGCCGGGCCTTTTACACGCATGTTAAAATCCGCCGGTCTAAAAAACCAATCAGCTCCGCGATGCTTTTTTGTTGTTGAAAAGCCCCTTGAATTAAAGCACGATAACAAATTCGTAGGTATTTATCCGGCACCTCATTACCAGGTCACCTGCTCCATTGAATTTGACCACCCTGTTATTCAAACTCAACAATTAAGCGTCATCATTCAGGACGATCATTTCGAAAAGGAAATTTCCAACGCTCGTACGTTCGGTTTCCTATACGAACAGGAATACATGAAAAAATTTGGATTGGGCAAAGGTGCATCTTTGGACAATGTGGTGGTCATTGATCAAAAGGGTGTGCTCAACGAAGATGGACTCCGCTATAATGATGAATTTGTCCGTCACAAACTATTGGACTGCATCGGCGATTTTTCCCTGCTGGGGCTACCTATATTAGGCCATATCATCGCCAAACGATCCGGCCATGCCTTTAACCATGCCTTTGTAGAAGAATTCTTTAAGCAGAAGGATGCCTGGCAAACACGCACTTTTGAAAGCGACACTGCATGCTGCAAAGCGCAGGGGAAACTGCTTGCCAATTATTAGTGGGTTCGATATGTTTCTACTCAGGCAATAACAAATAGTTGCAAGGTTTAGGGCACATCACCCCCTTTATGATATGAAACCATCATGAAAAGTATCATTGTGCGGTTAACCACTCTTATGCTTGCATCATTTTTCCTGTTTCTGAATGACGCAGCATTTGCCGACGAGGAGCCCCGCCTAGAAAATATCATCGTCACCAATACTCGGGACAACCTGCTACTCTATCTTACGGCAAAAAACGCCTTCCCCAAGAAAATTGTTGAAGCCATTCAAAGCGGTGTGCCGACGACCTTCACATTTTATATCAATTTATACAGTGTCCGCAGCTTGTGGCTGGACAAGAAAATAACCGGTATCCAGCTATCCCACACAGTAAAATATGACACATTAAAAAAGGAATATATCATTACCCGGTCATGGGAAGGCAATCGTCCTCTTACGGTCAAAACATTGACTAAGGCCAAAACACTGATGAGCGAAGTGGACAGCCTGGAAATTGTTCCATTGCAGCAGCTTGAAAAAGGCCGGCAGTACCAGATACGCGCAAAAGCTGAACTGGATCGTTTGACACTGCGGTTTTATCTGCATCATATCTTGTTCTTTTTGTCCTTCTGGGATGTCGAAACGGATTGGCACACCATTGATTTCATCTATTAAATAGGATGCCGTGCTTTCATAGCTTGATTGATTTATGCATATCAACGTAATCGACAAAAAATAGTTTCCTTCGATGGTCCGATCTAAAAAAACAACGCTTCCGAGAATGTCTCCTGATGAAATGCGACGCCGTAAAAGAGAACGCGTCCTCATTATTATCATTACGCTTGTAGTGGCATTGTTAGCGCTTGCGTTGAACCGGAAAATTTTCCTGGCAACAGATTTCTCCGTATCCAATCAAGTGTTGATCTTTATTATGATCAACATTAACCTTCTTCTTCTATTACTTCTGATATTTCTGGTATTCCGAAATCTGGTTAAATTGCTTTATGACCGGAAGCATAAAGTTATGGGTGCCAAACTGCGCACCCGCCTGGTCATAGCCTTTATCACCTTAACCCTGCTTCCGACAATCGTTTTGTTTGTTTTTTCCATCCATTTTATTACAGGCAGTATTGAATTCTGGTTTAGTGTACCCGTTGAACAAGCATTGGAGAACTCACTGGAAATCGGGCAAAAAATCTACCAACGTACTGAGGAAAGCAACCGATTTTTCCTGGAGCGGATCGCCTATCAAATTGAAAAAAAGAAGATGCTCTCCGCAAATAAGGAGGCCGCATTAAAACGCTATATTCAAATTGTCCAACGTGAATTCAATTTGAATGCCATCGAAGTATATGATGCCAAAACCCAGCTGCTTGATTACGCTGTCTCATCCCAGCTTGAATCCCAGGCGTTCAATCGTATCAGTGCCGACGACTTGTACAAAACACCCGGAGAAAATGGTGTCCATACCGTTGTCACAAGCATTTACTTGGGCGAACTGATCCGCACCATTGGCTCGGTACCCTATGGCGTTGCACCCAATGAAGCAAAGGGATTTATTGCCGTGTCCTCTTATTTGCCATCCGACTTTGCAGAAAGAATGTCATCTATCGGCAGAGGATTTGAAGAGTATCAACAAGTAAAGCTATTAAAACAACCCATCCAAAGTTTTTACTACATCACACTTACAGTAGTGGCATTGCTGGTGGTTTTTTGCGCAGTATGGCTGGGTTTCTATTTAGCCAAAACGATCACCATACCCATTATGCGACTCGCTGACGGAACGCGAAGAGTTGCTGACGGCGACTTGAGCTTTGCATTAGATGTCCGGTCGGATGACGAAATCGGCAGCCTGGTGTCCGCGTTTAATAAAATGACGGCTGATCTTCGTATTGGACGTGAACAGCTTGAGCTTTCGGCTCAAATGTTGCGCAAGCAAAATATAGAAATAGAAGAACGACGCCGTTACATGGAAATCGTTTTAAAAAACGTTTCCGCCGGTGTTGTAACCATCGATGCCGATGGCGTTATCACCACTTTTAACACATCCGCTGAGAGAATGCTGAATCTGAATGCCACTGACATTTTGAATAAAAACTATAAAAATTTGTTGAAAGGCCCACATTTAGCAATGGTGGGGGAAATTCAAGAATCTTTAAAAAGCGTACATGAGGAGAGCATTGAAATCCCATTGCGTTTGTCCATTGATGGACGCCCCCGAAGCTTCCTGGCCTATATCAACTCCCTAAAAGATGATACCGGCCACAATGTCGGCATGGTCATGGTCATCGATGATTTGACAGAGTTGGAAAGAGCTCAACGCATGGCTGCGTGGCGCGAAGTGGCTCGCCGAATCGCACATGAAGTCAAGAACCCCTTGACGCCCATCAGTCTGTCTGCTCAGCGTCTGAATAGAAAATATTCCCAAAAAATCAACGAATCCGTCTTTGACGAATGTACCCAAATGATTATCAGCCACGTGGAACTGATACGTAACCTGGTAAACGAATTCTCTGCCTTTGCCCGGTTTCCCACCGCATCACCAAAGCCATGCGATTTACCACCCATTATTGAAGAGACGGTTGCCCTTTACCGGGAAGGCCATTCGAACATTGACTTTATAATTACCATTGGGGACGATATCCCGTCCATGAATCTTGATTATCAGCAAATCAAACAAGCCATGATCAATCTGGTGGACAATGCCGTGTCAGCCATTCGATCCAAAGGAAAAATAGATATCGATGTCTCTTTTGATCCTATTTTAAAAATGGTTCGCATAGAAGTGGCAGACGACGGCGTGGGCATATCCAATGAAGATAAAATTCGATTATTCGAGCCTAATTTTTCCACAAAAAAATCGGGAATGGGATTGGGTCTGACAATTGTCAACAGTATCATCACCGATCACAACGGTATGATCAGCGTACAAAACAATCATCCGAGAGGGGCCAAGTTTGTGATTGAACTGCCGACCTAGTGACTACCGAAAGGAATCCATATTATGTTTCCAACAATTTTAATTGTCGATGACGAACCCTCCATTGTCCAATCCCTGAGCGGTTTATTAACGGATGAGGGATTTGAGGTAACCTCAGCGGGAAATGGATATGAAGCATTACAGCAGATTGAGTCCAATACCCCTGACCTGGTTTTACTGGACATTTGGATGCCTGGCATAGATGGTTTGGAAACGCTCCAGGAAATTAAAAAAAACCATCCCCATACCCATGTCATCATGATCACGGGCCATGGCACCATAGAAACTGCCGTTCAGGCGACCAAATTGGGAGCGTTTGATTTTATAGAAAAGCCGCTTTCCATTGATAAAGTCATTGTGGCTATCAACAATGCCCTCAATTTTCGAAGATTGGAAGAAGAAAACAGATATTTGCGTAAAAAAACCATCGAAAAACATTCCATAACCGGAAAAAGTGAACCGGTCAAAGCACTCATGGAGCATATCATGACGGTTGCGCCATCAGACAGTTGGGTGCTGATCAAAGGTGAAAATGGTACAGGCAAAGAATTGGTCGCCAGGACGATACACAATTTTAGCCAGCGAGCGGCAATGCCGCTTATTGATGTCAATTGCGCCGCCATTCCGGAGGAACTCATCGAGAGCGAACTTTTCGGCCATGAGAAAGGTGCCTTTGCCGGCGCCAACACCAAGAAGATCGGCAAGTTTGAATTGGCTGACGGGGGAACCATCTTTCTGGACGAGATCGGAGACATGAGCTTGAAAACGCAAGCTAAAATTTTAAGGGTTTTACAGGAAAAACAATTCCAGCGCGTTGGTGGCAGCCGCACTTTAGAAGTGGATGTGCGCGTCATCGCAGCTTCGAACAAGAATTTAGAGGAAGAGATTGGCGCTGGCCATTTCAGAGAGGACCTATACTATCGGCTGAACGTTGTTCCCATAGAGGTGCCGCCATTAAGAGATCGCCAGCCTGACATCCCACTACTCGTTGATGCCTTTTTAGCAGAAGCCGCCCAAAAAAACAGAGTCTCTGTAAAATCAATTGCAGATGATGCGCTGGAATTATTATCCAAAAACAAATGGCCCGGCAATGTTCGGGAGTTAAAGAACCTGATTGAACGGCTCGTCATCATGGTACCGGACGATACCATAACAGCCGATCATCTGCCTATGCCTTACAATCCTAAGACCTCGTCGGTCAATGCGTTATCTCTGGAGCCGTTATTGGATATAGAGCAATTAAAGTTGGCCAGGTTGGCATTTGAAAAACAGTTCATTCAGTATAAACTCGGACAAAATGAGTATAATGTTACCCAAACAGCCAAATCCATCGGTGTTGAGCGTAGTTATCTGCATCGCAGAATCAAAAAATTGGAGCAAGAGATTTAGTGTGAGGGTAATTAGTGGATACATCAAAGGACACAAGCTCCAAACTGCTCGCGGTTCCACCGTTCGCCCGACGGCCGACCGTGTCAAGGAAGCCATGTTTAACATCCTGACACCACCCATCGCCGGGACAAATGTACTTGATTTGTTTGCCGGGTCAGGGGCTTTGGGCATAGAGGCACTCAGTCGCGGTGCCCTATCAGCCGTATTTATCGACTGCAATCTCCACGCCTTATCTGTTCTGCGGAAAAATCTGAAGCATTGTAAAATAGTCGAAAAATCCACTGTTATCCAGTGGAATATCGAAAAGAGCCTAACATGCCTCAAGGGCTATCCGCACAAGTTCGATCTGGTATTTATGGACCCTCCGTACCGCCATAATATGGTCACTATTGCCATAAAACACCTGCTTCAATGTGATTGCATGGCTGACAGCACTAAAATTATTGCGGAGCACGAACCCGGTTGTCGGATTCAACTGCCAGGCGGGGATATCCGCATAATCGACACCCGTCGATATGGCAGCAATCAACTGTCTTTCTTTAGCTATCTTTCGTGATCGCCCTGCTCCATCCCCCTCAACACATTGCAAATTTTACAATTACATGCTAGAATTGAGCCGACATCAGAGACCGTTAGAAGAACGTTATGAAAGGACCTAATGAAGCGCATTGCCATTTATCCGGGATCATTTGACCCTGTTACCAATGGACACATCGATATCGTTCAGCGGGGAAAATCATTATTTGATGAGATTATTGTGGCCATTTTACACAATCCGAGTAAAAAGGCGCTGTTCTCACTGGAAGAGCGGATGTTTATGCTCAAGGAAAGCATGAAAGACATCACCGGAATTTCATATGACACGTTTGGCGGATTGTTGGTGGACTATGCCAAAAGTCGCGGTGCCAATGCCATTTTGCGCGGCATGCGAGCGGTTTCAGACTTTGAATATGAGTTTCAGTTGGCCCTGATGAACCGCAAATTGAATAAAGACATTCAAACCGTTTTTATGATGACCGGTTTGCGGTGGATTTTCACAAGTTCATCTATTATTAAAGAAGCCGCCCAATTTGGGGGGGATATATCAGACATGGTTCCGCCCATCGTCAATCAGATGATTAAAGAAAAGTTCAGTTAGCGAATATGGATTTATGGCAACTTCACATATTTTGTAAAGTGGTTGAGCTTAAGAGCTTTTCAAAAGCCGGCGAAGCAGTACACTTATCCCAGCCCACCGTTAGCAGCCATATAAAGGATTTGGAAGCACATTTTTCCACCCAACTTATCGACAGATTGTCTCGACAGGTATTCCCCACAAAGGCCGGTGAGCTTTTGTATGAATATGCCTATCGTCTCCTGGCCCTGCGTGATAAGGCGGAATCCGCCATGGCCGAGTTTACCGGTAAAATGAAAGGTCATGTTTGCGTCGGAGGCAGCACCATTCCCGGCGGATACCTGCTTCCGCGTGTGATCGGCCTTTTTTCAAACGCCTTTCCGGAGGTCCGGGTCTCTCTGTTGGTGGGTGACACATCCGAAATTTTGGCCAAAACATCGGCCGGCCGTATAGAGATTGGTATCGTAGGGGCAATTGGCAAAGATAAAATGTTAAACCAAACGCCGCTTATCTCGGATGAAATGGGCTTGGTGGTTCCAAGCGGTCATAAATGGGCACGACGAAGCCGGATCAAAATTGATGAATTGACCAAAGAGCCGTTCATCATTCGTGAAACAGGATCAGGCACGTTAAAATCCATTGAGCAGTCTCTGAAAAAAAAGCATTTGGCCATAGAGGATTTGAATATTGTTGCCGTGATGGGAAGCACAGAGGCTGTCCGGCAAGCCATCAAGAGCAAAGCCGGGGTCTCCATTCTCTCAGCTTTAGCCATTTCCGATGAGCGCAAATCCGGGCAATTGAAAATCTTAGAGGTCGAAGGACTCAACCTGAAAAGACAGTTCTACTTGACGACCCACAAACATCGCAGCCTTTCACCACTTAGCCAGGCTTTCATTGATTTTCTTAAAAAGGATGTTAAGGACCATCCCCCTTTTAAGAAGCATTAAATGGCGACAAAGCAGGTGCCCATGGCAACTCGATTCTCTCCAACAACCCGGATGATTCTGGAGGCAAGATATCTCAGAAAGGACAACAGCGGCAACGCAATTGAAACGCCTCAACAGATGCTGCATCGGGTAGCCCATCATGTAGCGCAAGGTGATATCCAATGGGAAAAGAAAAAAGCCGCCGCCAAAACTGAAGAAAAGTTTCTAAAAATGCTTTCCAATCTCTGGTTCCTGCCCAATTCCCCAACACTCATGAACGCCGGCAACGCATTGGGCCAACTTGCAGCCTGCTTTGTACTTCCCATTGAAGATAGTATGGAAAGCATTTTTGATGCCGTCAAGCATACGGCGATCATCCATAAATCCGGCGGAGGTACTGGATTTTCCTTTTCGCGCATCCGCCCCGCCAACGATGAGGTTTCGTCCACTACAGGTGTATCCAGCGGACCTCTGTCTTTTATGACCGTTTTTGATGTTGCCACGGAAGCCATTAAACAAGGCGGCACTCGCAGAGGAGCCAATATGGGTGTTTTGCGCGTAGACCACCCGGATATTGAGCGCTTTATCACCATCAAAAACAATAGGAACCGCCTGACCAATTTCAATCTTTCGATAGCGATCACTGATGCTTTTCTAACGGCTTCAACAAAAGGCGATATGTATGATTTAATTAATCCACGCACCGGTTTGCCGGTCCATCAGGTATCCGCCCAAAAAATATTCGACCTGATTGTCGATTCAGCCTGGAGCACCGGAGAACCCGGCATCATTTTCATTGACCGCATAAACAGATGCAACCCGACGTCGCATCTGGGTGATGTAGAAGCCACCAATCCGTGCGGCGAGCAACCATTGCTGCCCTATGAATCCTGCACCCTGGGTTCTATCAATCTGTCCCGCATGGTGTCCGCCAGGGGGATCATGTTCAAACGGCTCAAACGCGTCGTACACGATGCCGTCCACTTCTTGGACAATGTCATAGAAGTGAACCGATATCCGCTGAATGACATCGATAAGATGAGCAAAAAAACCCGCAAAATAGGGCTGGGCATAATGGGCTTTGCCGATATGCTAATCAAACTGGGCATTGCTTATGACAGCGTGGCAGCAGTTCAACAAGCTGAAGCCGTAATGAAATTCATCCACTGCGAAGCCCGAAGCGCTTCAGCCCAGTTGGGACGACGACGGGGTAATTTCCCGGCTTATAAAAACAGCATCTTCGACAACGCTCAAACGCCTTATATGCGCAATGCCACCGTTACCACCATTGCGCCAACCGGCACGATCAGTATGATTGCAGAGACGTCAAGCGGAATCGAGCCGTTATTTGCAGTTGCTCAAGCCAGAAATGTGCTGGATAACCGGACCCTTCCGGACATCCACCCCCTGTTCGTCAAAACAGCTAAACAAGGTGAATTCTATAGCCCTGCATTAATGGCGAAAGTAGCAAAGAAAGGATCCGTTCAGGGAAACGCGTCTGTTCCCCAAAAAATACAGAAACTTTTTAAAACAGCACACGAAATCAATCCCGAGTGGCACATTCGACTCCAGGCCGCCTTTCAAAAATACACTGATAATGCCGTATCTAAGACGGTCAACTTCCCATCCACGGCAACCCGGGAAGAAGTGAAGCAAACGTTTGTATCGGCGGCAGAGATGGGATGTAAAGGCGTGACCATCTATCGATATGGTTCCCGTCGGAACCAGGTCCTCAACATGGGAAACATGTCTGCCGAGACTGTTCAAATTGCGCCCAGGCCGCGTCCGCAACGCACCTATGGTATTACCGAGCGCATCAGTACGGGTTGTGGAAAGCTATACGTGACCATCAACTCCGATGAGAAGGGCACTTGCGAAATTTTTGCCCAAATGGGCAAAACCGGCGGATGCGCTTCATCGCAAATTGAAGCGGCCGGACGACTGATATCACTTGCATTGCGGTCCGGTATCAAAGTGGAGGCCATTATCAAACAACTGAGCGGTATTCGATGCCCTTCACCGACCTGGCAAAACTCCAAGATGGTGCTCTCATGCCCTGACGCCATGGCCCAAGTGCTCCAGAGAGTCACCAGCGCAGAAATTGAAGAGACCCCCATCCAAGCCAACGGCGTGTGCCCCGATTGTGGAGGGTCACTGGTGCACGAAGAAGGGTGTTTGAATTGTCATGTGTGCGGGTTCTCCAAATGCAGTTAGGACCTGACTACAAAATGGATGGCGCCGGGGGATTTGGCGGTGGCTTTTCTTCCGGGACAGATGATTCCCTCCCCGAATAACTGGAACTCATCGTGTTTGACATAAATCGGTTTGCGATTGGCGGCATGCACGAACGTGCCGTTTGAACTGGCGTCCACCAGCACAAATTTGCCCTTCCGGTGCTCTATCTTTGCATGCATTCTTGAAATACCCGGGTATTTTAATACGATATCGTTTGCCGGCAGTCGACCGATGGTAATGCTCGATTGTTCTTCATCCACGGTAAAAACGGTCGTGCCACACTTGAGGTCCAAAACGGCTTTGGGGCATAGTTCCTCATCAGGCCGTTCCATAACAAGGGTAGCATTCTCTTCTTCGTGGAGGTACTCAAATATATCATAAGTTCCCGACTTGCCTTTAATAGGCAGTTTGCCGACAAATCGGGTCATTTTCTTATGCCGCTCGGAAAGATAGTTCAAGGTGGCTTCTGAAATCAGTGTTTGGAAAGGTTTGGCCAGCGTTTTCATTTTGGCGGCCGAGTTGACAGCATCTCCAAATATTTTATTCCCAACACGAATAATGGTTCCCGAATCAATCCGAATGTATAAGCCAATGGCATCAATCTCTCCCCATCTTACAGGCGGCCGTGCATCAACAAGTTGATGCATGCCGGCAGCAGCCATGACCGCATCATCGGCGGACCTAAACGCGCCCATGAGTTCGTCGCCGTAGGTTCTGAGGGATTCACCATTGTATTTGCGCGCAACATTGGTAAGGTCACTCAGCAATTCCATAATGAGCCGACGCGCCTGATCGTCTCCAAGCAACTCATACATTTTGGAACTGCCGGCGATATCGGCAAATAATACTGATCGGTTGAGAGTTGTTTCCTGCATTTTTTGCCTATTTATCGGGATTCCCTAAAGTCCATTCCGATCGAAACAGTGAGCAATTATAGAAAAGCAGGGAGGCAGGCAAACTGGACCATGAGAACCTCATCTGTTTATTCGACTATATCTCGATACACCGCAACCCTTTAGAAGTCAAGGCTAAGCCGATGCAATGATGGTAAAAACCAATTGCTTTCGATGTGAATACAGGGTCCTAAAGAAGCAGGTTAATTAACGATCCGAGGTGCATTATGGAGTGCTGCAGACTCCAATGGAACGGGTATCTCAAGAAGTTTGGCTTCGAATTTCCTTGCGCCGCTTTGATATAATATTATGGTTTCATCTACCCCTAAACGGCTCACCAGATCAACACCTTGATGCAAGAACTGGTACTGGGCATGTTCATCTCGCTCAGCCATTGCCTCGGCCAAGGGATCGTCTATCGCTATCGCCCCATGCATGAAAAGATCCAATATCTCCGGCATGATCTGCCACACCAATCCCCCCACGACGGCTTCCTCTATGGCCATCCAGTGATCGATGACGGTATTGACCTCCTTGAGTTTTTCAGGTTTAAGATCTGTTAACTCTTTATGCATAGCTTTTTCGGTAGCCGGTCTTAAGAGAATGTGCAACGTTTCCTCAATGGGTACAATGAATACATTCATAGGATTTCGCGCACTGTTCTGCCACAATGTATAGGGTTCATGAATAAACTCAAACTGATTGTCTGGGCCTATCTTGATTTTGGAGGTATAGGACCCGATTTTACCGTCAAATTCACGATTGCTCAATTTAATCTTCAGTTGCATGCCGTCATCATGCTGATCGAAAAACAGGTACTCTTCAACGTATTCGTCGGCAATGTTGTGTACCAAATAGGCTGTGACCCCTTTATTTTGATTCAGATAAGGATTCGGCAACGGCCCCTTGAGCGTTGAAATGGCATTGTACGGATTGGTCATGTTGAGTCTCGACATCAAGTATGAAACAGCCTCGCGGCAGTATTGCTCAAACAAGTGAGCGTATTCATCCCGGCTCTCAGGAACCACCAAGAGTTGTTTAAAAGACCCGCTGAGCCGCCATTTCAGGATATCACCCTTCAAATGGGACTGGATCTGCTGAAGCAATTCGCCATTTCCGTTGAGGTAGGCGATATTTTCCTGGTTGAGTTGCCGGTCGAATTCTTCTTCAATACCGCCGAAGATGATAAGCGGATCTGTTAATTTTTTTTCCTGGATATAATTAAAGAGACGCTCATAATCCAATAGGGTATCGGGCATATTGCTGGCCTGCAATTGACCCGATAAAGTCAGGCAACAAATGCCGAGAGTGAGCAAGTAACGTAAGAGCCTTCGTACCATGGTGTCATTCCTATAGCCAATGGTCAACATACTGGATCATTGGCGAATGTAATTTTAACCGGGCTGTCATTAATCGACTTAGCAAAAAGCAAGCCAATACGGCTTAATTGAAATTAATCATTTTTTAGAAAAACCGCACGTCCACTTGAAGGCTGTTTCGACATATCTATCTGTTAATATAAAATATTTATTCGGACCCAACCTTATTATAAAAACAGCGCTAATACGCCCTCTGTCCTGTCAGTCCCACCCATAGTCGTAATACTGACGAATTTTGAAAAATTCTTGACGCACTTTGACAGTTCCATAGCCGGATTGGATTGGAAATTGACTTGCTTCAGCATGAGAGTTAAGGCAACATTCACCTAATTTTGGTGCACTGGACAGACAATGCTGTGATGGAGGTCACACAACGCCCACATTTTTTCAGGTATGGACGTAAAAGATAGGAATCAATGCCTCGTAAAACAGTCCAAAAGATCGGCATCGCCACCTTGATCATGATGGCCAGCGTTTTTTTGAGCCGTGTCATGGGATATCTTCGCGAAATGACCATTGCGGCCGTGGCAGGGGCGGATGCGGCCGTGGATGCTTATCGCGTTGCATTCGTGTTGCCGGAAATCCTCAATCACATATTGGCCAGCGGTTTTTTATCAGTTACTTTCATTCCTATATTTTCCAAATACTTAACCCGAAACGATGAAAATGGTGCCTGGCACGTGTTTTCGGTCATTTTGACAACATTTGGTTTTTTTTTAATGCTGTTGATTGTCTTGAGCATGGTGTTTTCACCACAAATCGTCCCACTTTTAGCGATCGGAAGAGATGATCCTGATTTCATTGCCATGGCATCGCACATGACGCGGATTGTCCTGCCGGCTCAATTTTTCTTTTTTGCCGGCGGACTTTTGATGGCGGCTCAATTTGCCAAGGAACGCTTTTTGATCCCCGCTTTGGCGCCATTAATCTATAATTTGGGGATAATTTGCGGTGGGCTGCTATTGGGGCCACGGTGCGGCGTGGCAGGATTTTCCTGGGGCGCTTTGATGGGCGCGTTTATCGGTAATTTTCTAGTTCAGATCATCGGGGCCAAAAAGGTGGGCCTGCGTTTTCGTCCTTTTTTCGACATCAAACATATGGAACTGCGGCGTTATATATTGCTCACACTCCCATTGATGCTCGGGCTTACCATGGTGTTTTCCATGGAAATTTTTTCCAAATTTTTTGGCAGCTTTCTGCCGGAGGGCGGCATTGCGTGGCTTGATTACGCCAAAACCGTCATGATGATGTTGGTGGGCTTTTTCGGACAGGCCGTCGGCGTTGCCTCATTTCCCTATCTGGCACGTTTGGCGGCCGAAAAACGATTGAACGAGATGAACCGATTGTTCAACACCCTGCTGCGATACTTGGCGACATTGGTCATTCCAACCTCGGTTTTGATGTATGTGCTGCGCCATGAGATTGTTCGTTTGCTCTTTGAAAGAATGGACTTTCAACCCAAGGA
>JASFER010000069.1:0-23933 GCA_050124755.1 Desulfobacteraceae bacterium | reverse complement strand
GACCGTATTCGAAGTGTGATATCCACTATTCAAAAGCACGACTCTGAAGAACGGTTTTGCGGCCTCGGTGCCAAAGTATTGTTTGGGGAAGCCAAGTTCACCGACGAGCATAGCATTGATATGGGCGGCCAACGATACAGCGCGAAAAACTGGGTCATTGCCACCGGGTCATCCCCCATTGCCCCGCCCATACCGGGTATGGCCGAAACGGGCTTTATTACCAACAAAGAGATCTTCTATCTCGACCGCCTGCCGGACGCTATGATTGTGTTGGGTGCTGGTCCGATCGGTATCGAGATGGCCCAGGCATTCAACCGCTTCGGTACGCGCGTCGTGGTGGTTGACAGGGCCGACCAGATTCTCATCAAAGAAGATAGGGTGATGGCCGATATGGTGATGGGGGTTATGACCTCAGAAGGGGTGCGCTTTCAATTGAGCGCCAGCATCACGTCTGTACAAGATACCGGCACAGATAAACAGGTGGTCATTACCGACGTTAGCGGCAAATCTCAAACCCTTAAAGCCGATACCATCCTGGTGGCCATGGGCAGGAGAGCCAATGTGACAAATTTGGGACTGGAAGAAATCGGTGTCAAATTTAACGGCCGAGGCATTGAGGTTGACAAGCGCCTGCGCACCAGCAGGAAGCATATATTTGCCGCCGGTGACGTGAACGGCGGCTTTCAGTTCACCCACGCTGCCGGCTATGAAGGCGGAATCGTAGTCGGCAACGCCATCTTTCATCTTCCCCGCAAAGTGGACTACGCCAACTTGCCTTGGTGCACCTATACCGACCCCGAACTGGCCAGCATCGGCATGAACCAGAGGGCGTCTGAAGAGGCCGGCATTCAAACGACGGTATGGGAAGAAGCGTTCAAAGACAACGACCGCAGCCTGGCGGAAGGGGAAAAAACCGGGCGCATTCGATTGATTGTTGACGAAAAAGAAAAACCGTTGGGCGTGCAGATACTGGGCCCACGGGCCGGTGACCTGATTAGCGAGTGGGTGGCGGCGCTGAACGGCAAAGTCAGGCTATCCACCATCGCAGGAGCCATTCACCCCTACCCCACATTAGGAGAGATCAATAAGAAGGTTGTGGGGTCGCTGTTTGCGCCTAAAATCTTTTCTGAAAAAATTCAAAAAGGATTAAAATTCTTCTTCAACCTTAAAGGACGCGCCTGTACAATGGCTGAGAATTAGAAAGGGATCGCGATCATGTCGGAAACTGCCAATCCAGCGAACAATCGTGTGAAAGCGGCCATGAAGGCCGCAATATTCATTGCGTTCATCATCAGTGCCATCATTTTGGTACGCTACACCCCCGTTAAAGATTATTTAACGGCTGAGGCCCTTGGCCGTTTCCTCCAAACGGCCGGTATATGGGCACCCGTCGTTTTTATTGTCCTTTACGCCGTGGGCGTTTGTTTTTTCATACCCGGCACCTTGCTCACCGGACTGGGAGCGGCCATTTTCGGCCCCTATTGGGGTTTCGTCTATGTCTGGTTCGGCGCTATAGCCGGTGCCGGTGCAGCATTTGTGATCGGAAGGACCTTGGGACGGGAGTTTGCCGCCGGCCTGATCGGCAACAAACTCAAGAAATATGACGATGCCATTGAGCGCAACGGTTTCGCAACCGTGCTCTATTTGAGATTGGTCTATTTTCCCTTTACTCCCATGAATTTCGGCATGGGGCTGACCAAAGTACGTTTTTGGGATTATTTCATGGGAACAGGTTTAGGCATTATCGTCGGCACCTTTATCTTCACCTTTTTCATTGGCACGTTAAAAGAGGTATGGGTCTCCGGGGATTGGGGACAACTGATCTCCTTCAAGGTTTTCTTCTCCATTGGTCTGTTCATCTTCTCCTTTTTTATCCCAACAATCATTAAGAAGAGAAAGGGTGCGGCCAATTGAATCTCTATGAAACACTACGGCTGAAATAACGTAGGGCCGGTCTCCGTGCCGGCCGGTTCTTGATCCTAACATCGGAGGTAACCCGCGCAAGATCAACCCATGGAAACAGAAGCAAAAAAAAAGCCGGGCTCAAAGAGCCCGGCTTTTGATTGATGTAATGAAGTAAGTTTTTAATTTATATCGAGAAAATACATTCTGGCCTCACAATCTACCCTTTAATTAATCTTTTTCGTCCCAGACCGGCCATAACCAAGAATCCGGCCCCAAGCAAAATCATGGTGTCGGGTTCCGGTACAGCATTTACCTCATTAGCGTAGGCATAAGCTGCAGTACCTGCGAAAATGGTCAGACAGTCTCCAGCGCCGAGCAGAACGGAAGCGAATAGCGTCTCGTCTTCCCAGTAATATTCGGCACCATTACTGCTGTTCACGCTAAGCCAATCGCCTTGGAGGTCATTGTCATCTTCAGACAAAATACCTAATATGGCGCCCGAACCTGCTTCGGAATACCCGAACCCGTCGCCACCAACCTCGCCTTCCAGATAGTAATCCATCTGAATGGTCAAGTAGATATCAGTAAGGGCGTAGAAACCATATGCCGCAACAAATGTTCCGGCAAACGCGCCTGATTCGGCTCCGTAACCGTCTCCTGCCTTAGCTTCTGCTACTGAACCGGTTAAATTTCCATCGAAACCGGTATATGCAAAAGCGCCGTTTGAATAGGCCTCTGCCCAACCGTCCAGAACATAACTATGGAACGCTCCTACGTCTTCTGAATACTCATCGAAAGCATAGGCAATCCCAGCCGAATAAACCCCGATCTCCCGATAACCGACAGCGCCGGTTTCGTTGCAATTGGCTTCACCAGCGCAACGGTAGGAGTAATCAAAACTCCCCAGGTCCATTACAGCTAGACCGGAGGCATACTGATAAGCGTAAGCTGATGCCGAAACGCTTAAAACTGTTAAAATGATAGTAAATAAGGTTAATAGTTTTTTCATGGTACTCTTCCTTTCTCGCATTTTCAGCTCCCAATCTCGAATGATCCGCTCAACATCTCGATGATCCGCTCAACGATGTTACCAAGATAATTTTTAGAACTGTTGTTTCATTACTATTTTGGATATAAAGCAAGTATGATGCCATCCCAACAGATTACTGCTTCCCATTTAAAATTTTTTTTATTGTTATTTCAAAGTGTTAAGTACTTCCAAAAGCATCTCCATTTTCACGGTTGCATGCGAATTCCTAAATCATGAACCTATTTACATAAAAAGTATGTACTATGAATTAAAGTATATAGTGTTGAGTCAACGGCCACCCGCATAGCGGGTGGCTTGGATTCACGGGGCCATAGTCTCAAGAAAACGAAAAACACGTCAGTGTTTCAATCGTTGCGATTGTAATCGGGTGCTTAGCACCGGTTTGAAAACAACCAATCATCGGGGTCATATCCGTCCATATCCTCAACCTCTACTAATATCCATCACACCCGGCTGAAGAGGCCAACCAGTTCTTGGACTGGTCCATGTGCCGCAATACATAAATAACAGGTGAGTTATTGCGGTTGTGTTGGATGAAACAGGGTAATCAAGGAAAATGCAAAGAGGATATAAAGCATCCGCCACCGCCGCCGCCACCGCCGTTATCTGATGTACCAGATGCCACCTCGATATCAAATGCGGCAAGGTCAGCTGAGTCTCCATAACTATCGCTGGCGGTGATCACGATATTGGTATCCGTGCCAATGTCGGCAGAGGTGGGGGTACCCATCATACGGCCGTCGCTCGCATCAAAGCTGGACAACCATGCGGGCGGATTGGTTATTGTGAATGTGAGTGGACCTGCGGCGCAGACATCGTTGGCGGTCGGCAGAAAGTCGTATAGATCCCCTTCTTGAACGGTAGGGATAGGTGAACCGCTCATATCAGGCGTGCAGATCAACGAACCGAGATCCGAACCGCTCCAGGCTAGAAATACACCGCCACCATTAAAGGTCAACATCGTACTCTGGGCAACCACCGCTACAAGATCAGCAAATTCGGTGCGGTAGGCATTGTTATCGACATCAAGGTGTACGGTGGCCAAGAGGATCTCAGTGTCAGGAAGAACATCGCCATTGATGGCGGCCCCGTCAACCGTGATGCTGAACTGAAGCCTGTCCGAAAAGGAAGGATGGATCCCTATGGTCATGGGGTTGTAGTTATTACTGTTAAAATCTGCATACTGATTTGAAAGCGCCGGGGTCGACAAGGTAAGGGCCGCAGTGTTGAATTCGAAGTTCAAGGTCGTGTTTCCCAGCTCGAACGAATCATCAGTACTGACCGCATAGATATCGATGGCATAGTGAAATTTGTCCACAAACCTGCCATTTCTCAGCTCGCAAACTGCAAATTCTACAGCCCAAACATTAAGGGGGAATAACAGCACAAATAATAGGAACATGGTGGATAGCTTTTTCATAGTAATCTCCAATTCAACAGCAAATGATATACGACACCCCTATTCGAATGGTTATTATTAATATTCGCACATAGTGACAGCAATAAGCGTGCCTCTTTAAAATACCAGCCAACTATTACTTTATTAATAATTATTTTATTGGGTTAAAGTTGGGCCTTAGACCAGCCACTTTCAATGGTAGGCAAAAACAGAATAATTTTTCCACATAATGGCATCTGATTTCATATTTAGTAGGTAAATCATTACATATCTATGGTTTGTCAAGTTGCATACAAAAAAGGCGACAGGACATCTGGCCTGCCGCCTTGGCTTTTTGATGTGAAACAGTGTCTCCCTCCGATTCAAGCCGAAGGAAATGGCACTTAATCACTATAATTTCTCTTAGTTAAAGAATTGAATCTGTTCCAATACTTTCTTTTTATTCACTATCGCTCGACAACAAACCACGGATTCAATATATTTTCTTTATTGTAATTCAGTGATTGGCCGGTTTCGTACACATACATTTTAGTTCCGGCGCACTCTGCAATGGCTTGGCCTGCAGCGGTGTCCCACTCCATAGTGGGTCCCAAACGCGGATAGATGTCGGCTGCACCTTCGGCAACGAGACAGATCTTTAAGGAACTGCCGGCGGCAATGAACTCGACATCGCCCTTCTCTTTTCTTTTTGCTTCGACAAATGCTTCCAGCTCAGGCGTTCCGTGAGACCGGCTGCCCACGATGGTATAGATCTGCCGGGAGTGTTCAACGGGCAGTTTGATCGCGCCTTGTATCAGTTGTAGCAGCCGATTTTCAGCCTTGCTATTTTCCTTCCGGTCAAACGCATCCGGTTGAACAGCGGTCAACTTGTAGGCACCAATGTTGGTCGATGCAAAATATAGCCACTGGAGCACGGGTGCATACACCACCCCCATGACGGATCGTTGTTCATCAATCAGGGCAATGTTAACCGTGAACTCTCCATTGCGTTTGATAAACTCCTTGGTCCCGTCCAGCGGATCCACAATCCACAGCGTGGCCCACTCTTTACGCAGCTCGTAAGGTGTGCTTTTCCCCTCTTCACTGATAAGGGGCATGCCGTACTCAACCAAATCCGCCCTAATAATGTCATGAGCCTTTTTATCCGCCAGCGTCAACGGGGATCTATCTTCTTTAGCCTCTACAGCAAAGTTGGATTGATAGACCTCCATTATCGTCTCGCCGGCTTTTACGGCAGCATCAATGGCGCCGATGAGATAGTGTGCCTGTTTCATATCGGTTATGTTCCTTTTAAAATAGTATCCAATGCGCCTGTTGCCGACAGTGCCGGTTGCTGGCCGTCTCGATATTTACTTCTTAGATATACCCTTTCTGCCCCAAGAAAAGCAGAATCTCCTGCGCAGCCTCATCCGGCGTTATTTGGGTGGTATCAATGCTTAACTCAGGTGTTTTGGGCACTTCGTATGGATCGTCGATGCCGGTGTATCCTTTTATTAATCCGGCCCTCGCCTTGGCGTACATCCCCTTACGATCTCGCTTTTCGCACTCCTCCAGGGGCGTGGACACATGTACTTCGATGAAACCGCCATGGGCTTCAATGGCCTGTCGAATTTCCGACCGGGTGCGCTCATACGGAGCGATGGGCGCACATATGGCGATGCCCCTGTTTTTGGTAATTTCACTGGCCACAAATCCGATACGCCGCACATTGATATCGCGGTGTTCTTTTGAAAAGGTCAGTTCACTGGAAAGGTTATGGCGCACGATGTCCCCATCCAGGAGCGTTACCGGACGATCCCCGATTTCCAACATTTTCGAAAACAGCACCTTGGCAATGGTCGATTTGCCCGCTCCCGACAAACCCGTGCAAAAAATCGTAAAACCCTGCCTTGAAGGCGGCGGATAGCCTTTGCGCAGTTCATCCAGGACCTCTGGAAAGGAGGCCCACCCCGGCACCTTGCGACCGGTTCGAATCCGTTCACGAATGTCAACGCCGTTCATTTTAATGCTCTGCACACCCTCAGGAATATCGCTTATAAATTGATGCACATCTTCGAAGGGCATGTAGACCATCTCATCAAACCTCAAAAGTTCGATGCCCAGATCTTCCCGGCATTGATCAAAAAGCTGTTGGGATGCTGCCTGATCATAAAAGCAAGCGTTTCCCGTTTCCATGCGTGGGTCGGCATGATCGTGGCAGACGACGAAATGGGTGCACCCGTAGTTTTTAGCCACAAGGGCATTCAGCAGAGCCTCGCGGGGTCCTGCCAGTCGCTGGAAATGCGGTAAAAGGGAGAGCACATGGGTGTCCGGCGGGTAGTGGCGCATCACCTGTCGATAGCATCTGACCCGGGTGTAGTAATCAAACTCTTCGGTGCGCATCACACCGACGATGGGCAGCAAGAGCAAATTGGCTTTGGCGCGCCGCATCGCCTCCAGGGTTATCTCAAATTGCGGCCGGTGGATCACAGTGCTTGTCTGGTACCCCACAACTCTTTGCCATCCCAGTTTTTGACATTCCCGCCTGATCTCCAGCGGCGTCCGGCGCAACTGTTTAAAATCAAAGTGCAACGGCAAACTGATCACCTCCACCCGGCCGCCGACATAGTGGTCGTTCACCTCATCCATCAGATGCCGCACACCGGGATGGGTATGGTCACACGTTCCATAGACGCCTTGCGCTTCGCTCGGCTTATCCGCCTGCCAAATATCTTCGATGTGCATAATCGCCAAAAGGAACCCCTCGGGATCGCGCAACGCCACGGATTGCCCTGTTTCCAAATTGGCCGCTTGATTTTTGGAGATGTCCAGGCAGACAGGAACGGGCCACAAGGCATCATCCTGCAACCGCATGCGATCAATCACAGCCTCGTAATCCATCCGCACCATAAATCCTTCCAAAGGCGAAAAAGCCCCTGTGGTCATCAGTTCCAAATCGCACAAGTGGTGGTTGCTCAGGGTGATGTCGGGAAGGCTGAAGGAAAGCTCTTTCAGGATGGCGGCGCGCTGCGCATCAACAACCAAATTTTTCAATCCACCGCCGTGGGCCTGATAATTCGGTACTGTATCCATCAATATCTCCCATCAGATTCAAAATGTTTTCAAACGCTATCCAATCGTTAAAGAACAATAGATAATAAAATCAAAATGTTCAATCCGACAAGGCGGGATCAAACCTCAGTATCAAACCGAATAAACAAGTACACAAACATCACCTCTTCAATAGCTTGGCCACCGATTCTATATGGTACGTATGCGGAAACATATCCACCGGCTGAACTTCAACCACATGGTAGGCTTCCTTGAGCAAAGCGATATCCCTGGCCAAGGTCGCCGGATTGCAGGAAACGTAAACGATTTTCTCCGGGGCTATGGCAAGCACTTGCTGCACAACATCCTGATGCATGCCGGCCCTGGGCGGATCGATGATCACCACATCCGGTCGGATCCCAATATGCTCCAAGGTGTAACGAATATCCCCCCCAATAAATCGGCAATTCTGAACATTGTTGCGAAGGCAGTTGCGCTGCGCATCAACAACCGCGCTGTCCACAATTTCCAAGCCGATCACCTCTTTGGCCATCTCGGCCAGATAAACGGCGATGGTGCCGGCGCCGCAATAGAGATCGACCACCCGCTCAGTGCCGGTAAGGCCTGCATATGCTTTGGCCGTATCGTATAGCTGACCGGTGCCCAAAGTATTGGTCTGAAAAAAAGAGTTGGCCGACAGTTCAAACGCATAGTCACCGATATGATCTACAATGACCGATTCCCCGGAAAGCTGAATCTCCCGCTCGCCGACGGCCACGCCTGATCGCCGGGCGGTGATGTTGTTGACCACCGAGACCACATTGTCGTATTTTTCAAAAAGCTGATCGGCCAATGGCCGAACCTGGGCCGTCTCATCAGCAGCAGTGACAATATTGACCATCCAGTGATCCAGTGCCGCCGAATGACGTAAAACCAGAAAGCGCCAAAATCCCTCATGGGACCGCAGCCCATAGACCGGCATGGCTGAATTTCGAATATATCGACGCACATCAGACAGGATGCGATTTCCCAAATCAGGCTGCAGCAGGCAGGCTTGGATATCCAGCACCTTATAAAACGTCCCCGGCACGTGCAGCCCAAGGGCCATACCGGTATCCACACCCTCAATGCCCATCTCTTCGGGCAGCAGCCACCTGCGTTCGGCACAGGAGAACTCCATCTTGTTCCGATAACCGAACACCCGCTCAGAGGCAATGGTGGGATGCACGTCCACATCCTGGATCAGTCCGATATGCTCAAGCGCTTCCTGAACGTGCTGCTGCTTGTAGACAAGTTGCCGCTCATAGTTCAAAAATTGCCATTTGCACCCGCCGCAAATGCCGCTGTAAGGGCACGGTGCTTTCGTGCGAAATAATGATGGCTCAATCAGCTCGAGAACGCGGGCTTCGGCATAGCTCTTTTTCTTTTTTATGATGCGCGCCGCCACCCGATCGCCGGGGACGGCCTGATCCACAAAAACCGCCATGCCATCAACCCGGGCAAGTCCTTTGCCGCCGAAGGCGATCTGGTCAATCTCAAGTTCAATCGTCTGTCCTTTTTTAACTGCCATAAGATCGATATCTAACAATTTACCATTGAGCTCAAAGCATTATTATACTATGACCAAACCGTTTTGCCTTGGGATCACAGCCAACCAGCTGCCCCGGAAAACAATGGCCGCAATACCGAAAAAGGAGTGGTATTCAGGTGCCCAGCGAACACACCCTTTACTTTAACAGCGACAACTATAAACTTGTCGGCACTCTGCATCTGCCCGATATACCGAACCCTCCCGTGGTCATCGGCTGCCACGGCCTGCTGGCCAATCGCCACTCCCTTAAACAGATCGCCCTTGCCAAAGCATGCAACCGCATCGGGATGGCCTATTTCCGCTTCGACCACCGCGGCTGCGGAGACAGTGAAGGCCAATTTGTCAAAGTCACATCTCTGGCCGCACGGGTTCAAGACCTTTATCATGCCGTGGCAACAATGCAACACCATTCTCAATTGGGACCGCTGAGCGCCCTGTTCGGCAGCAGCTTCGGCGGAACAGTGTTGCTGGGCTATGCCGCCGACCATCCATGCCCTGCCCTGATCACCTACGCGGCCCCCTTGGACAGCGCGTCCATCAACCACACCAACATTCGGGACAACCACGGCCAATTCCCCTCGTCAGCGCTGCTGACAAATGCCCTTGAATTCGACATTACGCCCAGAGTTAAATCTATAAAAAATATCCTTGTCACCCACAGCCGGAGGGATGAAACCGTCCCTGTGGCACATGCCCGGGAAATCTACCGGTTAGCCGACAATCCCAAAAAGCTGGTCATTTTTCCGGGGGGTGACCACCGCATGAGCGACACCACCCATCAGCGTCATTTTGAGACAGAGTTCCTTGGTTGGATTACCGCCAGCGACCATTAGTCTGTTTAAAAATGGTTTCCGTAGGGACGGGGCTCCGAACCCGCCGTCTCCGCTAAACGCACGCTCACCTGAATACCGTTAACTTTCTTGTCGGACATGCACCGTATGCGGGAGGGGACTTTTGGAAAAATCGGGAAAATTCTGAATAAATTGATGATCCAATAGCTGGGCGGACAAAATCGCCACCAAGGCCATGTTCTCCCTTTCACTCACGAGGCGCCCCTCTTGCTGTCGGCATTTGGCCGTCAGGCGCTGAACTTTGAGCGGGTCGAAGACACCGGAACGCTTCAGGGCGGATTCAGACAGCAGGTCTCCGACATATTCCGGTGGTTCAGCACACATAAAACACCTGCTGATGGGGGCGCGGTAGGGCTGTTTGGGACGGTCAATCAGCTCTTGGGGCACCTGTTGACGGGCGATCCGTTTGAGGACGAACTTTTCGGTCAGTCCATTGAGCCTCAGATTGGCGGGCATCCGCGCGGCCAGTTCCACCACGCGGTGATCTAGAAACGGAAAGCGTCCCTCGATGGAATTGGCCATGGCCATACGGTCGCCCTGTGATGAGAGCAGATAGTTTGAAAGAAAAAGGGTGCTCTCTAAATACTGCGCTTGCCCCAAAGTGGACCAATTCTCATAATTGCCGGGCAACCCATCGGTAATGCGGCCGATAAAATCGCTCAGGTCAGTGCCAGCGGGCAGAAACCCATCACGAAAGAAGTTTTTTAGCTGACTCGTATTTTGCCATCTGACCAAATGGGAGTATACCGGAGACATGACCTGATCCAACCCTTTCTTGAAAAAGCCGATCAAAAAGGCATTGGGACGCCCGGTTTGATTGTCAAAAATGTAGGGGTAAAGCTTTTTCAACAAATGGGGCCGGCACACCGAATCGGGATGCCGCGCCCAAAAGCGCCTGATTTTCGCTTCTTTAAAGATATTGTAACCGGCAAATATCTCATCCGCCCCCTCGCCGGTGAGCACCACTTTATAGTCATTGCGCCTTACCAGGCCCGAAAGTATCATTAACGGCGCAGGTGCCGTACGAATCATGGGCACTTCGGCGTGCCATACCACCTGGGGAAAAAGCGCGCCGATATCTTCATCCGTACATTGAATGGCGCGGTGATCGGTCTGTATGGCAGATATGGCCCTCTCCTGAAAAGCGGATTCATCGTACCGCTTATCACTGAACTGTACCGAAAAGGTATGCAGCTTATTGTTAAAATGGGTTTTGACCAGCGTGCTGATGTAAGTCGAATCGATCCCCCCACTCAGATAGGCCCCCACAGGCACATCCGCCCGCAGGCGAATACGGGCGGCATCCACCAACAAGCCCTGCATCTCTTCGATCCAGGATTCCGTTGGACGCTCATCGGCTCGATCTTCGGAAAAATCCAACTGCCAGTAGCGCTCGATTTGCAGCCCTTGGGCAGTGAAAACCGCCCGATGCCCCGGAGGCAGCTGATAAATACCCTCAAAGGCGGTGAGCGGATCCACCGGCGTCCAACAGGTGAACACGTCCGCCATGGTTTGACGGTTCAACCGCCGCGGTATCCGCTGATCGGTGAACAGCGCTTTGATCTCCGAAGCAAAATGGAAGCGTTTGCCGTTTTGATGGTAAAAAAGGGGGCGGATGCCCATTCTGTCCCGCCCCAGAATAAGCGCTCGTTTGGATTGATCCCAAATGGCAATGGCGAACTGACCGTTAAGGTGCGCGAAAACACCACTGCCATGCTCTTCGTACAGATGGACGATCACTTCGGTATCGCTTTGGGTGTAAAACTGGTGCCCTCTCTTTACCAAATCTTCCCGCAGCTCAGGATAATTGAAGATCTCGCCGTTAAAGACGATCCAGACGGACTGGTTCTCGTTGTGAATGGGCTGATGCCCGCCGCTCAGGTCGATAATGCTCAACCTGGCATGGCCCAAACCGGCATGGTCACTTGAATAGAGCCCTGTGGCATCCGGACCGCGGTGATGCATGGCACGCAGCATGGGATTAATCAGCGCTTGCTGATCTTCTTTATGCTGAAAATTTACAATTCCGGCAATACCGCACATGATCCCTCCCAATTATTCGGATACAACGTGCCGATCACGAAACATCGTTGATTTCATCGAATCGATCATCTTTAAACAAAAGAAATCTGCATCTGATCCACACAAGTGGTTATCAGCCCAATAATTCCTAAAGCCCTTTCAATACCTCTCGAATCTCTCCATTCTTTTCAAGCCCGGCATCCAGGGCAAGAGCTTTTTCCAAAGCCGACTTGGCTTTCTCATTCTCCCCCTTTTTATAGTAGGCCATCCCCAAATGGTAATGCACCATGGCATTATTGGGAATTTTCTCCAGACTGTCTATGAACTCCACTATGGCGCTGTCATACAAGCCCTTTTTGTAGTAAACCCAACCCACCGTATCCATGACCCCCGGATCACTGGGCAACTTCTCCTTGGCCAGCTGGGCCAACTCCAGTGCCCTGCTCAGGTCCTGTTCCTTTTCGGCCAAAAGATAGGCCAAATTGTTGGCGGCTGGAGCAAACCCCGGGTTGACCCGCAAAGCCTCCTCATAATGTTTTTGGGCAAGCTCCGGTTTTTTCTGGCTGTCGTAAAGCGTACCGAGAATCATGTTAGGCTTCACTTGGTCCGGGTTTTGGGCCAACAAGCTTTTATACTGGCTAATGGCTTTTTCCGGTTCGCCATTCTTTATGGATATCTGCGCCAAGCCGAAATATGGGCGGGCATAGTCGGCATTGGCCTTAATGGCCTCTTTATAAGCCTCCTCAGCCGCAGCATCCTGTCCCTGAACAGCGTAAAGCTGACCCTTCATGGCCAAAACAACGGCCAGCAGTGCATCCTGATCTTTATATACCATCAATTGCTCATCACACTTTTTCAAAGCCGTGTCATATTCTTTACGAACGGTGTGTATGCTTACGATTTGCGCAAACACATCCAGCAGCTTTGGATTCAGTTTCATGGCTTTGTCAAAATGAGCGAGAGCCCCGACATCGTCTTTCTTCAACCGCTGAACAAGGCCTAATCGATAATATCCTTGAGGATTTTCCGGCTGCAGTTCGATCATTTTATTAAACAACGCCTGCGCTTCATCCAATTGCCGCTTGGCCAGGTGAACTCTGCCAAGGATGGCATGGGCCCGGTAATTGTTTGGCAGCTTATCCAGCACCTCCTGGCTCATTTGTTCAGCCGTTTTGTAATCTCGTTGTTTGATGGCAATTTCGGCCAATGCGACCTTGGCGCGAAGATCCCTGGGATTGAGTTCGATGCTTTTGCTCAGCGATACCTTGGCCAGTTGCACCTCGTTTTTTGAAAGGTGAACCAAACCCTTAAAATAGTGGGCTTGAGCCTCTTTGGGGTTCATTGACAGAATGCGATCGAACAGGGTGAGGGCCTCACTCCATTGCCGCTGACTGGCAAGGATTTCACCCTTGAGCATCAAAGCCGGTAAAAAATCGGGCCGCGTGCCAAGTATTTTGTCATTCAAAGAGACCGCCTTTTCTATCTCGTTCGATTTGAAATAGTAGCGTGCAGAAGCAATCAACACTAAGAAGTCCTCCGGATTCAGCGCTAAAGCTTTTTCATATATCTCTTTGGCTTTGTCCGTCTGACCGACAGTTTCATAAAATCGAGCCACTGACAAATGGTGTTTGGCGCTTTCTGGTTCAAAATCAATGGCCTTTAAGTAGGCGCTTTCGGCCTGATCCAATTTACCCTGAGACTGATAAAAGCGGCCTAATACGATCTGCAATTCGGCACTTTGGGGATTGGCTTCGATACCCTTGAGAATTTCAGCTTCGGCTGAATTAATCTCATTATGCCTCACATAGAAACTAATCAATGATAACCGCGGTTTGAGATCCTGCGGATCCAAGGCTACCGCCTTTTTAAAATACGCCTCTGCCGCTTCGACCCTTCCTTGGCGTGCCAAGACGCGCGCCAATCCAATATAGGCACGGATTTGTTTCTCATCCAGTTTGATGATTTTTTCAAAAGTGACGGTAGTCTCTTCCCAATTCTTCTCCATGCTATCCAGTGCGGCTTTAAGATAGAGCCCCTCGATATTGTCCGGCTCCTTTTCCAGTACCGCATTCACTCTGGCCCGCGAGTCGTCGAATTTCTTAGCTAGCATGTAAAAGGTCGCCAGCTTCAGCGACGTGTCCGTATTGCCCGGATCGAGTTGGTCAGCCTGGGAATAATGGCGAAATGCGCCCTGGGCGTCACCCAACTTCATATATGTCTCGGCCAGCTTAAGGTGCGCTTCTTTATATCTGGAATCGATTTGTATGGCATTTTTAAGCTCTATTTCAGCTGCCTTGTAATCAGCCTTATCAAAGTAATCTATAGCCTTCTTAAAGTGCGAGGTCTTTTTATCAGGATCGGATGCACACCCAGTGAAAACAACCGTTAACAAAACCAAGAGGTACAGCGTTTTTTTTAACCAGTACATCTACAGCGCCCCTTTCCATTGGTTATTTATCAAATATTTCATATTATATCTTGTGATTGAATCTCCTGAGCTTTTCCCAGGAGTACCTGAAAAAAATGTTCAGAAGGTTGAGTATAGCTTTACATCCGTTGTCGGATCAAGTCCGGGTTTGGGCCGGCACCTATGCTTATCAAGCTGAGTTATAAACTCCGGCGCCCACCCATCGCCGACAAATGTTGAATAAAACGGCTCCTAACCAGCCCCCAAAGGTGTTCAGTATCAAGTCTAAGATAGACGAATCTCTGGAGGGCATAAATATCTGAACGATTTCAATGCTCAGACTGAAACAAAAAGAGGACAATAGCGCTGCTGCCCAAATGGTCCGACCCCCTACCCCCTCCAGCCGACTCAAGGTCGCCGCTAGCACCAGCCCCAAGGGTATAAATCCAAGCAGATTGACGACAGCATCTTTGATCAGATTGTGTAAGGTTGAATTGCTAACCTTGGGCCAGGAGAGCACGTTTTTTTTCAATGCCTTGAGCCTTACCGGAACCATCAGGTCAAGTCCCGGCCCGATACGATTGTAGACGGTATGGCCTTTGCCTTCGTCAAATGCATACAACAATTGCGGCGCATCAGGTTTAAAAGCGTTGAAATTATTTCCACGGTACCAAGTTTGGTAATGTTTTAAAACTTTTTCTTCTTCTATTGCGCGGTCATACAGGGCCAAACCCAAAATTTTTCCGGTCCACGGCCGATTCCCACGCAAATTGTTACCGATCACCAGTCTTGTCTGCTCAACCCTATCGGGAAGTTTTAATACCAATGCTGTTTTACGCTTTTTCAAATGGCCGTCTAGATAAACGGCAGTCCCCGATGCACTGGAAACGATAGTGACCAATTGCGCCCTGTGGGCTTTGTCGTCCAGTTGAACGGAGATTCTCGGGAATTTTCGTTGATAGCTGTAATCATCGCCGTTCATGATGTACAATGAAGAACGCCATTGTCCCACAACCAACTGGCGCTCATCTCTCCCGTCATGGAGCAAAAGGAGGAACCTGAAACCTGAATACTTGGGAAACTCCGGTTCAACGGCGCATTCAATGGTCAGGCGGCTGCCGCTAAAACGATCAGCCGAAGAGAAAAAGCTTTTGGTATGGACCATGGCAAATCGCTTAAATGTCAGTCCCACTCCGGAATCGGACCATTGAACATGGTTCTTGGGTCTAAACCCCTTCAGTCGAAATCCGAAATAGGACATCATTACCATGACAATAACGGTCATCAACAGCAACAAAAAAAAGGATCGCCGCCTATCGCGAGCTATTCGAATCAAATATAATCCTCCTCTGGCAAAACGAGCAAACGGATCCGGTCAGACATGGAGACTTTGACATCTTATGTTGCTGGCGAGCTATCGAATTTAACCATAAAATGGTATGGATTATTTGCACCTGCTGCACTGAAACAGACGATCGGCATTTCAATAAAGCCAATCCGGAAACGGTATTTCCGGATTGCATGACCGGTTTAGGCATAAGCCCCAAGGCGCCAATATTCATTGGTTATTTATCCGTCTTCGCGGAAAAGAGTTTCGTTCCGCTCAACGCGTCATGGCAACCTGGAAGTCAACCTTCTATCGCGGCCCGAGCGCCTATCTTTTCTGGACCTGCGCTCAGGTATATGATGGGCATATGAAAAAACACGCCGGTCAACATTACAGCGCCGTCCGTAATTATCAAAAATACATTCTTTTTTCACAGATTCAACCATCGGTACCAAGAAATATTAATGTGCACCCTTCTTCTTCAGAATCACAAAAACCGTTTCGATCAGAATATTAATGTCCATCCACAAATTGCGGTTATAGACATAATACAGGTCCAACAATATCATCTCCTCAAAATCAACTTCACTTCTGCCCGTAACCTGCCACAAGCCGGTAATCCCGGGACGAATGGCGGCCCGTTTTTTATACCAATCCTGATACACATCAAACTCGTAGGGCAAACACGGTCTGGGACCGATAAGGCTCATCTGTCCCATGATCACATTGATCAGTTGGGGCAATTCATCAAGGCTGGACTTGCGCAACAAATTACCCACAGCAGTTATCCTGGGATCGTTGGTGATCTTCAGAGGCTTAGATTTATCCTTTTCTTTCCTAATCTCGCCTTTTATCAATTTAGTGACATACTGCTTATGGATATGGTTGTCATTGTTAACCCGCATGCTCCTGAATTTCAACATCTTGAAGGGCTCCCCGTTCCTGCCGATGGCATCGGCCTTATAGAACACCGGCCCAGGCGAATTAATCTTGATCGCTCCGGCAATAAAGCCAAACAGCGGCAGCAGCAGCATCATCAGCGGCAAGGCCATTAATGCATCCAGCGCGTATTTAAAACGATTGTAAAAAACCACGCTCTTTTGTTGGCGCATGCGGATCATAGGTATACCGCAAAAATGGTCAATATAGATTTTCTCATCAATAATCGGCAACATGCTGGGCGGGAACCAGACGGTAATGCCCTTTGACATCGCAAAATCCAACAGGCTGATCAAGGTGCGCCGATCCAGCTGTTCATCGGTTACAATAATATCGCTAAGACGATTCTTTTTAGCGATCGCCGGAATATCAATAATATCACCCAAACAATCCTTTGGAATCGGCACATTTAGGTGGGAAGTACAGCCAATGGTCCCGGATACCCAAAAAGGCGCATTATTTTCAATGATATACGAAGCAATATATTCAGCCTCTTTATTGGTCCCGACAATACCTACCTGACGCCTGAAGTGGCGCATCAACCAACCATGATACACCTTTTCAATGATTACATATCTTCCTAAAGACAGAGCGATGGCAGCCGATACCATACCGACGACAACATACCACAGCTTGCTCGGCAACAATGTGATGGGATCCTGGTGAATCAGTCCAACGGCAATCAAACTGATACCCGCCGCCCGAAGCAGGTTATTCATGGCTTCTTTTGAGGAGCGCACAAACCAGACAAGCACACCCAAGCACGCACAGCCAATCAACAAGGTTCCCAATGGATCGGATTGCCACAGGTGCGGCACAAGATATTGCGCCAGTACCATCGTGATGGCAAGGCCACCCCATCCCAAGGCGCTAAAAATCGCAGCAAGATGCCGTTTATACGAAAAAATCAAGTGATAGCTGTATAGATCGCCGGAGGGGAAAAAAGGCAGAATCAAAATAACAAACAGCATGGGCCATAAACCGGACATCCAGTCAGCCCCGCCACTGAACGGCATGCCTGCAACCCCCTGTGCCAGCAAAAACGAACCGTACACAGCCAAGAAATCGAAAATATATAAACCCAAACGGAACATCCAAAACCGTTGCCTCGGCCACTTTTTTGGGTATGTGCGTCCGCTTGCCAATATGTCTGAAAACCCCATGACATCTTCAGCGCTCAATTGTTTACCCATTATACGAACCTCCTCAAGTAAGGCCATTTTTTCTGCACCTGAACTACATCCAACGTGAGAATCATTTTCGCGATCATATCTTTTGGTGTTTTTACCTATCATTGCCATCCAAACCTATACAGCGCGTGCATCATTCGACCTTTTCATGTTCGCCTTCACCTGTACGGGCAGCGTATCACCCGTGACTTTGATGCCAGCGTTTCTTTCAGACCGCCTCAATACCCATAAAATGGGAAACATCATGGACATGGCCACCAGCAAAAAAGGCTTCCCCCCCCAATTGTGCAGCACACTGTCCGTCAAATAGGACATATCCACATAGGAGCCCAAAAGCGCCAGTGTGACCACGCGCATCCCGTTTTTTATCATCGTGATGGGAACCGCGCATAGGACCAAACACAACCGCCGCCAATTCGAGTTTAAAAACAGATAACCGGCCACGGAAGTCAGAATCAGCAACGCTACTGCGGATCGAATGCCGCTGCACTCTTCGGCCACCTCCACAGTAGCCCCGGGCAGCATGATAACAACTCCCTCAAAATAAGCGGGCACATTAAATAACCGCAAAATAGTCTGGGCCGAATAGGTGGAACCGATTTGTAAAAAGTGCACCACCCGCTCCAACGCCCAAGAGGGGATGGGAATCATAAAACCTAAAAATAGAAGTGGAAACAGTGCCTTAACAAAGGCCCTGCGACCGCATACCAGGATAAAGGCACCCAGTATCCATATGATCATGCTTGAAATCGATACAGACAGGGCATCGTTTTGATTCAAAAAACCAAGTTGAAGCTTTTGATACAGGACAATCACCAGACTCGTCATCATCAGTCCGATACCCATCACCGGTGCGTATTCAAGGTCCGCAAAAATCGTTTTTCGATTGACCCAAAATAGATACAAGCTTACTACAGGAACCAGCAGGGCATGCGACAGCAGCGAAACCTCGATAGAAAGGAGCGCGAGTTCATACAGCGGTCTGTAAAAAATCCCTGCTGCCAATAGGGCGATGCTGATTGTCGTTAGCTTTCGCAACATATCCATCTCTATGTTTAGTGTTTACGAAGAACGATGTCTTGATGTGGGCTACATCATCTTGCCTTTCACTTATTAAGCAATGGGTGTGCCATTATCACACCTTTCTGCACACAATTGCCATCAAGACGGCGCAATCATTTTCGTGAAAGTATTTTTGGAATTATTTTCAGATACATAACTTCATGCGCCCAAAAGCTGTCCTTGAATGGTTAAATCAAATACCCCCTGCACACGCTTGGATGCTTACCCCATATTCCACAATAGGCACTTTAAATACCAATATTGGGAAGTGGTTTACCTAAGCGGTATGTAACATCATTCACACCCCCTCCATTGAATCCCATGTAGACATCAACCAAAACAAATATGCCGTGAATAAATCAATCCCTCAATGCACCCAAAAAACAAGCTCTGCCCAAGGCAGGCCCCTGTCCCGGCCATGGCAAAAACCGGTGCGAGCTAGCCCTCCAATCAGTCATAGGTAAGGTATACTTAAAATTCTAATTCAAAAATCGATATTAACCGTGCCTGACGAAACAACGAACGCGTACACACATCCTCAGAACAACAAGGACAACAAACAAGATAAATGTTAAATAGTCGAAACAACCAACGTTTAATGGCAAGCTGAAACTTTCTTAACAATCTAAAATCATACAAATGTCAAGGATTATTAAAACGCGAAAGTCTTTATGCATCTTCATGCTCTCCGCGGATTAAAATCACAAGCGGTCAATCACTGTTAACGGCACGAACGTGCAAAGGCAAAGACCGTTGCGCTTCAGGCTTTTCCCTTTAAGAACAAAGACACCACACATACCGATAAGCCATTGATAAGTTCAAAAAAAAATTATATTATAAAAGTTTAAGGGTCACATAAAAAGCCCATATTCACCACAGGGGCCGCGAGAATACAAAAATAACACCCAATTTTATCCAAATGGTGAAATTCCGCTTCAGCATCGCCTTGCTTTGCATTATCATGCCGCCGATCCTCTACGTAGCATCGGTCCATTTTTTGGAAGGCTATGCCGAAAACCATATCCGCGCCAAACTTGAAACCACTTATTTGGGAAACACGCAACAACTGCTCACCGGATCCGAGTCCTTGCGCGAGGCCATCCGCAAGAATTTGGAACGCTACCTAAGCCAAAGCCGATGGCTCAAATGGGGAGGCCAAGCCACTGTCACCGTTCAAACCCGCCTAAACACCCTGCTCTATCCTTTAATATACACTGACACCGATCTGGAACCGGAGCGCACCCTGATGCCCATCGAGATCGCCACTGAAAACTTTCGCCTGATCAACGAAGGTCTGGAACTTTTTTTGACCTTCAAATTGCCCCACAACACCACCATAACAAACCTATTGCTGATCACCCTGATATCCATATCGATGTTGACGCTGCTCCTCTACTACAAATATTGGAGTGTGCGCTACCATCATCAGACCGCACAGCAGTCCGCACAACTGGAACGACTATCACAACTGGAAAGCCAACAGCGTCAACAAATGCAAACCCTGCAAAAAGAGCGCACCCGCATGGCTGATGACATTCAAAAAATGCGGGCCAGACTGGACAAACAAAAAGCGGCATCCGTTATCAACGAAGAAGAGATGCTTGAAGAGTTGATTTCTCTAGAAGAGAAAATCGCCCGCAAGGAAAAGTTGCACGCCCAACAAAACCTGCAAATCGATGCGTTGCAGGCCAAACTGGAGCAATTCGAAGAACAACTGCAAAAAGAGAACCGCCGCAAACAACGGCCCCTGAACCAGTCCCGCAAGCGTCTCACAACACTCTACAAAAATCTGGATATTCACGACCGTGCAGTGGAAGGCTACACCGCCCTGACCGACGACCTCAAACTCAAGTGTGAGGAGGTCATCGTTCAGCTCAATGAAAGCCCCTCTTCCGTACAAATCAAGCGCAAGGTGTTCGGCAAAAAAAACCGAACCACTGTACTGGAAGTGGCCTTCGGATACAAAGGCCGGCTATATTTTTTACCTAAAGGCGACAAACGCGCCGAATTGCTGACCATCGGCACCAAAAACAGCCAGCAACAGGATTTAGCCTACTTGGAGCGGTTATAACTTACAAGAAATGTAACGACAACAGCATACATCCACTATTATGTAACCAACTACATAGTTGAGTTGCAAAATACATAATGATTATGTATTAATTGTTATAGACAATTTTCCTTATAATAAAGCCTACAATACAGATCTTTCCAATTAGCTGTAATTATACTGAATAATAGGTATTTTAATTCTTTCTCTACAGGCATGTATATTGCATGCAATAAGAAAAACCGCAAATTTATTCATAATAATTATAGATTAATTTAATGAATCACAATTTTTCTTAAAAATATCAGTGAAGCGCTCAGTTACAGCAATTATTATTGCATTTAAGCTTTGCCGACTAAACACACAACGGAGCGCTGGATCGAGATATAAGCTATTTGCATAACCCGCTTGTAGCCTATGGCTGCAAGCAAACGATTTTTGTTTGGAGAAAGGAGGATCGACAGAAACAAGATATTGGCTTCATCACTGTACTGTTACTACTAATGGAGAAAGGAAATTCAAATGAGAAAATTAGTGCTCTTACTCTCGATAGTCTTCTTATTGGGTACCGTTAATGTCGCGTTTTCAGCTCTTCTTGATGCCGAAGTCCCCGATAATGCATATATTCAAATCGGTGGTTATGATGTAGCTTGGATTAGCCCGGTGGATGAGGACTACTATGTGGACATGTCATATCAGAGTCAGTTCGGCTGGGAAATTATGAATCAAGAAATCTTTGACCTGCTGCAAATTGATGCCTATGATTTTATCGTTGAAGGCGGAAATGTAGATGTGGCTACGGGAAACAACTATGATGAAGTTAGCGGAGCTAGCCTTTCCCACCTGGTCTATGATGTACCTGGCGATATAGCACTGGCAGTTCCCTATTTTAGCAGCAATTATTATCATGCAGACTGGGGAAATGGTGTAGATGGCTTATGGAACATTATTGGTGATGCATGGCATTATGAATGCTTGGCATTCAGACCAAGTGCCGGCGTCCCCGAACCATCAGCCCTGCTGCTGCTTGCTCCCGGACTTGCTGGACTGGCCATGGCAAAACGTAAAAAACTGATTAAATAGGAAATTTTCCGAATTATTCATTATCGGCAAATCGATAAAACAAAAAACCCGCTTCGACAGAAGCGGGTTTTTTCCACCTTTCCGATTCAGATTCTACCGACTGTCAATTAAAAAAACCTTCCAATTCTTGTCGGTTTTCTATCGGAGGTCAGCCTCCTTATATTGTAGTTTATTTGACAATGCCTCTCGCTTTTATTTCATTTATCAGTATTTCTGTGAATTTCGGTGAGTCTTTATAGTCAATATGGCTTGTATCCGGAATAGAAAGGTTCTTCATGCCTTCTATTTCTTTAAAATGAATTGTTTCTGAAGAAGTGATCTTGCTAAAGGTGTCCCAGTATATGCTTTTAGGATAAAATTTTTGATCTAATGTAAAATGTTGGATCGCTATCGGAAACCTGACGAAAACAACAGTCCCACCTCTTTCTTGTATTTTTTTGACATATACTTCGAGATCATATACAGCATCAATAAAAGCACTTAAGTTGATCTTGTCTTCCTCTGTTTTATATAAATGATAAGTCATTTTTAATCTGTTCATTTTATGTTTTTGCAGATCTGTTTTACTATAATCAAGCTTTCTTATTCTGTCTTTGCTTGTTCGAACATAATTAGGGACCGGTAGCTCTTTATCAAGAAGCATAATTCTACCAACTCTTGTCAAATTCAGGTAAGGATCGACCGATACGATGTTATTTTGAATTAAATTACCGATCATTTTGTTTAGTTTTAGATTGAAGTTATATTCTTTATGATAAAAATCTATATAATCTTTGAAGGCTTTTTGATTATTACAGAATAAAATCCATTCAGAAACGATACTACAAATAATAATTCCCTTTATTTTTTCATCATTCGCAATATCTACTAGCACGCCTTTCGGACATGAGCTATCAATAGAAAGGTTAAAAACCCTGTATTCAGGTAGCATTTTTTCAACACATTTTTTACAAATACCCGTTTGTATTCTAGATGCACCAACAAGAATTATCTCCTTATCTGTATGGCCAATCATTTCTCTCTGCATTGACCAAAGCACTTTATCATCCGTAATGTTTGTTTGGTGGCCTGATGTTCTCCAAAATATTTCTATTATTGTGATAATTATTAATGTAAATATTAATGCAAACGACCAAGCCTTTTTCCAGTAATTTTTATCATCGTTAAAATTGAAAATATATAAACGCACGATCTTCACCTGAGGCTGTTATAATTGAAACCATCATAAATGTTAATACAGCTGCCTTTAAAGCCCAATGTGTGTTATTAGCTACAATTTCCAACGATTTATTTCTCATATAATAATGAATAAATAGAATTATTGCATTTATACCGAAAACCATCATCACAGTTGGGTTGTCAATATTCAAAGACAATGTTCCATTATCAATCCACAGCATTGTTTTAATAATTTCATTTGCTTTTTCAATTGAAGAAGACCTAAAAAAAACCCATGTAATTGCAACTATAATATAAGTAAAAAGAGTTAACATTATTTTGAATGTCAAATTATTATCTTTTATTTTAATGAATTCTATTTTTTTGATAATTCTTTCTAATATAAGATAGCAGCCATGTAACGCCCCCCATATAATGAATGTCCATGAGGCTCCATGCCATAAACCGCCAAGTATCATAGTAATCATCAAATTAATGTATGTTCTAATATTTCCCTTTCGATTACCACCCAATGAAATATACAGGTAGTCTCTTAACCATTCAGATAGTGATATGTGCCATCTTTTCCAAAAATCAGAAAAACCGATTGCCGCGTATGGAAATTGAAAGTTTTTTGGCAATTTTATTCCGAACAATAACGCGGTTCCAATTGCGCATGATGAATATCCAGCAAAATCGCAAAATATCTGTCCTGTAAAAGCAATAGCTCCAGTCCAAGATTCTATAAAACCTTGCCTTCCATATGCATCAAATACTTTATCAGCAACTGGCGCCAACAATCCGTCTGCAATGACTACCTTTTCAAAAAGACCAATCAATAAAAGGGTTAATCCATAGAAAAATTGTT
>JASFER010000068.1:0-24108 GCA_050124755.1 Desulfobacteraceae bacterium | reverse complement strand
TATGCGGTAGCCACTTATAACCCCACGTGCAGCCGAAAAGCAGGTGTGGCAAGACACATGGAAGCTGCATGCATTTAATTTATTTCAGGTTACCATTACAAACACAAACCCCGTTCATTTTTTTATTGGGAGCTCGCCCCCCCCCCTTTATGAGGGGGGCGATTTTGGTGGAGCCGATCACACTGCAAACGGAAGTGTTACAGTGCAATGACCGGATTAGAATTCAATGGCGAGTTGTGCGGTCACGACAGTTTGCTCATCGTTATTTTCGTATTCACCTTTGAGGTACTCAAGAGCCACTGTGGTGCTGTCGAACAGGCCGTACGCAACGGTGGCACCATACTGTGACTCGGGGAAGGCCCCGGCATCATCGATACCGCCCTTGATATCATCGGTTTTGGCGTAGCGCAGCGCCACTTCCAAGTTATCCATGGCCGCATAGGCCAACTCCAGGTTCCAGGCGCTGGGCTCGATCGCACTGCCCCCATCGATATTGGTAAACTCGCCCGCCTGAAAATTATCCAAAGCGCCAATGTATTCCGCTTTGAGAAAAAGCATCTCCTTAAAGGTGACATTGAGAAAGGCGCCCAATCCGGCCACGCTGTCCTGAACGGTGTTTGCCAAGGCCAATTCGCCGGCCAGGGCATCGCTGTCAGCGATATTGGATATATATGAGATGCCGGCGCTCATCCCCAAATTGGCCACTGTTCCTTCGGGAAGGCTAATCTGAATACTGCCCACATAACTGCAGATAGTATCGTCATCACCGACTTCGTCCACATCTCCGTTAAAAACAGCGATGCTGGCGTCGATCCAGTCATTGGCAAAGCCCACTTGAACAGCAGACTGATTGGTTTCGCCAAGTTCAAGGGTCACGGGATCGGTTACCATATGGCTTTCAAAATTTCCGAAGGGCAGGTAGAATTTGCCTGCATTCAGATACAGGGGCACGACATCCTTACCATCGATGGTAATAAAGCCTTCGTCCATATCAATAGAATCGATGTCATCTTCTTCCCATAAAAGGAGAACACGACCGCTGACATGCTTGTGAATCTCGGCGTCAATGCCCAGTTCCACTGTGGCCAGCACAATATCGCTCTCATCCACATCGTCTGTGGCTGGATCGTCGTAATCTTTACTGGTAAAACCGGCCTCAGCCTCAACCGCGCCACTGATGGTGATATGGTCCGTCCAACCCGGCTCATCCGAGTTGATGCCGAACTTTCCCTCCAGTTTTGTAATGCGCTCATTTAATTGGGCGTTCGACATCTCCTCAGCAGCAACAGGTCCTGCAACAAAAAAACAGCAAACAAGCCAAGCTAAGACCGATAACATCAATTTCTTCATTTATTCCTTACTCCTTTAACTAACATAATTTATTGTTTTATTGGGGTTTAATCTTGAGTGCCGCCAAACAGGCAGGAACACAAAGTAATAGTATTGATGTTGGGTACCTCCTTTCTTAAAAATGATTCATAGTCTAAATCGAGGCCTCATATTCGGAGGCCATAGTCATCGCAGTATCACCAAACATCGAAAGGTTCGGCCAGATTGGCATAAGTTTCGGCCATAAAACGACGCATGCGCTCAATCACCTCATCTTTCAATGCATGCCCGATACGGCTCGCCGATGCTTTTGCTTCATCGGGTTCCAAGTGTAAAACTGTCATGAAAAAACGTACCAATATGCCTTTGCGCCATCCGATGTATTCAGCCAAACAGCGACCTTCATCTGTCAGATGGATCGGCCGATAGGATGGATAAACGATCAGGCCAAGGGCTTCCAGTTTTTTTAGTGCTCCCACTACGGAGCTTTCTTTAAAACCCAATTCACCTGCGATATCCTTGACCCGCGCCATGGAATGCCTGTTTTCCATCCGCAAAATGGCCGTTAAATACTGATCAAGACTTTCAGACAATTCATACGTGACGATCCCGGTTCTGTAAGCGGTAGGGGATAAAGGCGGCATCAACAGGTCCATTGATAATCCCTTTCTTCATATCTTTGGTTGGCCATAGTTGATCTCCTTTCCTGCGGTGATGGCGATCTCTAATAAAAAAGGCGCAACCGGTATCGCACTCAAGCAAACCCGTTGCGCCTTCACTTCTTCATACACCGCGATGCGGTCACAAGCCGTAAGGCATTTCAAAATAAGTTAGAAGCTCTGATCTATTAATCTGCGCCCAAAACAAAGATCGATGGATTGTCTACCATTATTAAACTCCTGTTGTTAACTATAACTCATTTTGTCCACTCATAAATTTCCATAACATTATCGCCGCAACCTTTAGAGCACGATTTATTGCAGCATGACTGCAGATCAGATTTCGATACCCTGCCTTTTCGAATCCACTGCGCGAGCATGCCTCGCATGGCATCCGGATCGGTATCGAAATGCAAGGCAAGATCCCCCAATGTGACACGCTTATGCTTCACCATATAGCGTTTGATTTCAGAGAGCATAATCCTTTGTCCTATAGCGATTCACGGCCAAGAGAAGCACTGGGGCACCTGCAAAGGTATCCCCGAGCACTTCCCATGGGCTAACTTGGTCTCAGGCCCGGGCGCCACTGGCCATACCGGGCACCAATTGTTTTTCTTTGCTGCCTATCTGCCGCATGATCCAGACGACACAAATAAAAAGACCGCTTAAGAGGGCCACCCATATCAATGAAGAAACCGGATGGCGGCCCATGGTGGCCAGTTGATAAAATAGTACCGAGGCCATGTAGGCCAAGCCTGTGGTCCACGCTCCCACAAAGGCAGTCCACATTAGATCGGTTTCGCGGTAAACGGCTGCGATAGCAGCTACGCAGGGAAAATAGAGCAGTATAAAAAGCAGGTAGGCAAAGGCGCCGATTTTACCGTCAAAGAGGCGCACCATGGCCCCAAAAGTTCCCACGGCAACCTCATGCTGCTCTGCGGCACCCTCCACGGTGGTCACATCCCCTACGGAAAGCCCCAGGGGATCCAGCAGGGTATCCGCCACTGCCACCAAATTTTCCGGTATGGTGGCAAAAGACTCTTTAATGCCGCCCCAGAAGTCAAAAGCTTCTTCGGCACCCTCTTCTGCCGCTTCCTGGTCTCCTATTTGGGTGTACATGGCATCCAGGGTTCCCACTACTGCTTCTTTGGCGAAGATACCGGTGAAAATGCCCACCGTGGCCGGCCAGTTGTCCTGCTTGAGACCCATGGGGGCAAAAACGGGTGTGATGGATCGGCCGATGGCACTCAACACCGACTTGTCGCTGTCTTCGTTGCCAAAGGAGCCGTCAATTCCCAGGGAGTTGAGAAAACTCAAGACCACCACCACCGGGATGATGACCCTTCCGGCTCTAAAGATAAAGGTTTTCAGCCGATCCCAGGCGCGCAGAAGCACCCCCTTAACCGTCGGCATATGGTAAGGCGGCAGTTCCATTACAAAAGGTGTGATGTCGCCTTTGAGCAGTGTGTTTTTCAATACCAGGCCAGTCACCACGGCAAAACCGATGCCCAGCAGGTAAAGGCCGAATACCAGGTTCTGACCGCCTGTGGGAAAGAACGCGGCGGCAAACAGAGCATAGACCGGCAGGCGCGCCCCGCAGGACATGAAAGGATTCATCATGATGGTCAACGTGCGGTCGCGTTGGTTTTCCAGGGTGCGCGTGGCCATCACCGCCGGCACATTGCATCCGAAACCTACCAGCATGGGAACAAAGGACTTGCCCGGCAGGCCTATCACACGCATAAAGCGGTCCATGACAAAGGCGGCCCGGGCCATGTAACCGGAGTCTTCCAGAAAGCAGAGGCACAGAAACATAAAACCGATGGGTGGAATAAAGGTGGCGATGGTCTGAATGCCGCCACCGATACCACCGGCCAAAACGGCATCGAGCCACTCCGGCGAGCCCATGGCTGCCAATAGTTCGCCGAAGCCGTCCACAAAGATGGTGCCGGCGAATATATCGAAGAAATCAATGAATGCGCCGCCGACGTTGATGGTCACCATAAACATCATATACATGGCCAGGAGAAAGATGGGAATTCCCAGCGCCCGGTTGAGCACGATGCCATCGATCTTGTCGGAGATGGTTTTACCGATGCGGTTACCCCTTTTGACCGTCTCACGGATTAACCAGCTGATCAACCCGTATCGGCTGTCGGCCAACAGGATGTCTGTCTCTTCTTCAAGCATGGCCTCGATTTTTTTCTGGTGCTCATCGCATGTTTTCAGTGCCTCCCTGCTTGCCATGGTAACGATGCATTCATCGCCCTCTAATAATTTGATCGCCGCATAGCGATAGTTCATTTTTTTATACAAGGCCGCATTCCGCACCAAGGGGACCAGTGCATCCACTGCCTCCTGTATTTCCGCGGGATACATGACTTGAAGCTCTGAAATAGATTTCGCCTGCGCACTGAGGTTGATTTCATCCCTTAGTTCATTTACGCCCTTTCCCTGCTTGGCCACGAGGGGCACTACCGGACATCCCAATTGTTTGCTAAGACGTGGAATGTCGATTTCGATGCGACGCTCTTTGGCCATATCCATCATGTTCAGGGCGACCACCATCGGCACCTTCATCTCCATAAGCTGGATGGTAAGATAAAGATTGCGCTCAAGGTTGGAGGCATCCACGATATTGACGATCAGATCTGCTTCACCTGAGAGGATATAATCACGGGCCACCTCTTCATCCAAAGAGGCTGCTGAAAGCGAATAGATGCCCGGCAGATCAACTATTTCGATTTTTTTACCCCCATGAGTGTATTCACCTGATTTTCGCTCTACGGTGACACCCGGCCAGTTGCCTACACGTTGTTTGGTTCCGGTCAAAGCATTAAACACGGTTGTCTTACCGCAATTGGGGTTTCCTACAACTCCGATCACATGGTCACTCATTATGCGTTCCCCCTTTTTACCAGCAGTGCAGATGCTTCGTCTTTTCTAAGCGACAGCGCAAACCCGCGTACCTTAATTTCCACCGGGTCCCCCATGGGGGCGATGCGCTCGACAGTGATCTCCGTTCCCTTGGTCAGCCCCATGGCCAACAGTTTTTCCCGGTAGGCAGGCGCACCTTTGACGTAACCGGAAACAGTGCCTGTTTCGCCTGCCATCATGTCTTTGAGAATAGTTGTCATCAGTTACCTCCTTCATTAATCACGACCACCTGAATTTTATTGGCCATACCTCCACCAAGGAAAAGGCGCACGCCCTCATGGTCGATTAACAGTTTTCCATTCATGTTATTTTGTATAACCTGCACGTGGGCACCCACGCGCAGTCCCAGACCGGCAAGCCGGTCACGGAATCTCTTGCCCTCTTTCATGGAAACGATTCGGACCTGATCGCTTTCCCGGGCCAGGCGCAGAGCAAAGATGCCGGCCCTGGTTTTAGGTTTGTTTGTCGTTAAAACTGAACGACTAAAGCGCCCCTTCTTAAGGCTGCTGCATTTAACTGTTAAAGGGATGGTGTCTTCCATTTCTTCCTCATAAAAATTGCAATTCCATTTAAAATAGGGCATTTCACTCAGCCACAAAAAAAGGCGCAACCGGGCCTGTCAAACAAGCCTCTTGTCACGCCTTCACTTCCTCCGCGCCACTGACGGGCCGAAGGCCGTAAGGTGAACCTTACTAAATTTGGCCCCTCTAACTTTGAGAGAAATACCTAATTTTCATACTGTCATATGGATGTCAAGCGTTTTTTTAAAAAGCTTTATACCTGACTAAATGTAACAACTGTTACAAACAATATGTAACAAATGATTATGGGTATGAGATGGCATCTGCAAAACTTAAAAAATGGTTGGTTCTGATTCATCAAATTCCCCCCAAACCAGATGCGATCAGGGTAAAAATATGGCGGAGACTGCAGCAGATAGGGGCTGTAGCCATCAAGCAGTCGGTCTACGTGATGCCCTTTTCAGAGCAATCACGTGAGGATTTAAGCTGGACACTCAAACAGATCGTTGATGGCGGCGGTGACGGCTCAATTTCTGAAGTGCGATTTGTGGAAGGACTGACCGACGAACAAGTCATTTTACTGTTTCAGAATGCCCGCAAATCATACTACGAAAAAATTATTCAAGACGCCAACCATCTGCTCGCTGAATGGTCTTCTGGAAACATCGATCTCAAAGATCCTGCGGTAAGGGCCAATGTACAGGTAGAAAAACTTAAGCGACAGTTTAATAGCATTGCCGCTATCGATTTTTTTGAGACAGCCGAGAGGAGCACTGCAAACCTGTTGATAAGGAAACTTGCCGCCCGGTTGTCAGGTGATGTGATAAATACCGATGCTCCAACAGAAGGGCTTGATGTGTTGAAAGGTAAAATTTGGGTAACACGGAAGAATATTTATGTTGATCGGATTTCGTGCGGCTGGTTGATCCGGCGCTTTGTGGATGAGGCCGCCATTCTTAAATACGTTGATTCCGATACCTATGCTCCCGGTCCGGGTGAAATTCGTTTTGACATGTTCGAGGGGGAATACACCCATGAAGGTGATCGATGTACTTTTGAAGTAATGACCAAACGCCTAAATCTGAAGGACTCGGGGATTGCCGCCCTTGCCGAAGTCATCCACGACATCGATCTAAAAGACAGCAAATACAACCGCAGCGAAGCGGATGGGCTGATTTTCAATATCTTTGCTGCCCTGGCGCAATTTGACAGGGAGTTGATCCGGGAACGGACCCGGGCAGCCCTCAAAGCTGCCAGTGCAAGAGGCAAGAACGGCGGCCGCAAACCGGTATCCAAGGATGATCCCAAAGTGATAGCGGCTAAAAGGATGCACGCTGATTTGAGCATAAGCATTTCTAAAATTTGTGAGACACTTAAAATATCCAAGGCGGCGTTGTACCGGTATATCAAGATGTGATTATGTAAACTTATGCCCCCAGCATTGCCAAGAAGAGGTGCAGAACCGATTCCTGCAATATCGATTGGATTCTTCTCCTTGTCAAAACAGAACACAATATTCCTACCGGACTTTTCGGGGGTTTGGGCAAAAATAGCCAGTTACAAAACCATATTGACAGAATAGGCAACAATTGGGTATTGTTGTGACGCAAAAGATTGCTTCGAACTCTCATTGAGCCACTTGAAAACACCGGCGCAAGAAAACGGTAAAACGGGTTGCTGGAAGTACGAAGCCAATACAACCAAAGCGAGAATCTATCCTAGATCTATTCACCAATACTCGCATTAAAAAAAAGCAATTCACCGCGGTCCTGCCAACCATAATCCTGGAAGGTCACTAGGATCGCATGTGTTGCGTGTAGAACCTTGAGGAAGATTATGCGTTTGGATCTTGGGTCATATAAAACGCAGCTGCGTCAACATGATCAATCCCGGTAAGTGGAAAGCTAAGAACACCCATGTGGATTCTGTCGAACATGACGCCCTTTGCGGCTGCGAGCTCATGGGTCCGCGATGAGAAAGGGGCTGAAGTCTGGATAGTGGCCGTCAGGGGGTCATTCCGTATTGAAGCCAATGGCAAACAGGTTCCCGACGAACATCAGACCGAAGTCACCTATTTTCCAGAATTTCGTGGAAATCCTGATAGTTCAAGCCTCATTTGCGAGTGCGACCTAGAACACAAGAAACACAGCACCGACGTCCTCGTCGATGGATACGCGTTCGCCCCGGGTGGACGACCGGCCACCTGTGTAGATGTGCGTCTCAAGTTGGCCAATATCGACAAAACGCTCCGGATCTATGGCGACCGGGTGATTAAAGGCAGCTTAATGGGTGTGACGCCCGGTAAAGCCAAACCCTTCCAAAAGATGCCGATCATCTACGAACGCTCCTTCGGCGGAACCGACTTGCAAGACCAAGATCCCAAGCGCCATGCGTGGGTTCCGGAGAACCCTGTTGGCGTTGGTTTCGCGAATGAGAAGAAGCGTATCCTTGAGACTCTGGCACCGAACATAGAAGCTCCGAATTCACCGTATAACCACTTCAAACGAGGAAAACCCGTTGGTTTCGGGCCGATTGCGCGCCATTGGATGCCACGTGTGAAGCTGGCGGGAACTTACGATAAGGAGTGTGAGGAGACACGCAATCCGCTATTACCATCAGATTTTGACGAGCGTTTTTATCAATGTGCGCCCAGGGATCAACAAATCAATGGATTCCTTAAAGGTGGCGAACGCGTCGAACTGTACAACATGACAGCCGACAGTTTCCTGACATTTCAGCTACCTCGCGTCAGATTGCGCTTAAGAACTTACTTTTACGATGGCACGATCGCCAACCATCAGGCCCTCTTGCATACCTTGATCCTTCAACCCCACCAAAGACGCTTCCAGATGGTTTGGCATTCTCACCTTCCATGCCATCAGAAGGTAAATAAGCTCCAACAAACCAAAATAGGCTTTAAAACCTGGCTCCAAGTGCCTAAAGAAGAGCTGGAATCAGGGGTTTGGATTGGGGGTTGATTAATGGTCATGGATCAGTTTGCGAAAGTAGTTGGTGTCGGTGCGCGGACGCCGTTAGGTCTGAATGCCCCGGCAACCGCTGCTGCTGTTCGTGCCGGCATCTCCGTGATGGCAGCGCACCCCTTCATGGTCGACAAAACGGGCATCCCAATGGTGGTTTGTAAAGACTATAAGCTGTCGTTGAATATAGACGGCGTGGATAGATATCTCGCACTCGCACAACCTGCGGCCTTAGAAGCGCTGCAGCCGCTGTTAACCATCCCCGGACCGCCAAAGTCCGTGAGCGTTTTCATTTCTCTTCCCGAAGCACGGCCCGGACTACCTGACAGCATAGACCACGATTTTGCTGACCGGTTTGCGTCAACACTGGGTTCAGAAATCGCTATTGATGAAATCATCTGCCAATCCACAGGGCATGCCGGCGGTCTTGCCCTTTTGGAAAAAACCCTGTCATCCATCAAAAGCAACCGAAACAGAATCTGTTTGGTGGGCGGTGTGGACTCCTACATCACACCAACAACATTGGAATGGCTGGACAGCACAGATCAACTGCATTCAGAGGCCACCATTTGGGGATTCTGTCCCAGTGAAGGCGCTGGCTTTTGCTTACTTGTCTCTCCATATGCCGCAAATGCCTTTCGGCTGTCCGCATCCATCGACCTGCTGTCCGCCGGCAGTGCAATGGAAAACAATCGGATCATGACAGATACCGTTTGCCTTGGAGAAGGTCTAAGCAGGGCTTTCAAGCGAACACTATCCATGATGCCAAATGATGGCTTGGTCAATCACTCCATTTGCGACATGACCGGGGAACCATACCGCGGCGATGAATACGGATTTGCCATGTTGCGATCGCGTCAATGGTTTTCGGAAGAGGCGGACTTCGACACACCCGCAGATTGTTGGGGTGACATGGGAGCCGCGTCCGGTCCGCTATTTGTCATCCTATCGTCATTTGCAGTCCAGAAAAACTATGCTCCCGGCCCTTTGACCTTTCTATGGTCAAGTTCTTTCGGGGGACTTCGCGCCAGCGCCTTGGTTCGCGCAACAACCCTTAACAGGAATAACGAAACCCACAATGCCGACCCATATTCTCGTCAATAAACTTGGCCTCACTTACAAGAGTACCATCGGTATCTCTAAGGCAACGCTTCCGGACGTATGCAAGACGCCCACCCCGGGCGGCCCAGTTCCAGTTCCATATCCCAACTTCGCCAATCAGAGCTCTTTGCGCAAGGGGACCAAGACGGTTAAAGCCAAAAACAATATGATCGCCGTGAAGGGTTCGGAATATGGAATGAGTTTTGGCGATGAAGCGGGAACCGTTGGCGGTGTCAAGTCGAGTACGTTCAAAAAGGAGACCAGTTGGATCACCTATTCCTTTGACGTTAAAATGGAAGGTAAAAATGCTTGCCGGCACACGGACAAGAAATTTCATAACCACAAGAACACCGTCAACTTAGGTGGCAACACAGATCCAGGGCCACCGCCGGTGCAATTGAGCTTCGACTGCAACGAAAAGAAAAACGGCAAACAGCGATGGGACGAATGTCAGCAAGCAGATGCATGTGCAATGGTCGCAGCTTTTAACGAGATTCCGAAAGAAAAAATCAAACGCGTTTCGCCATCACCGGCCGAGGGACCGAGCAGAGAATACAGAGCCAGCCTGGATAGGTTTGAGAACAATTTTGCTGAACTGGTTGGACAGAGTCCACCCGATGAAGCGGAAATCAAAAAAAAATTCTACACGAACTGCCGCTATTGCCAGTGGAAAAATGGAAATCCGGAAGGAAGTCCGTCCGTCCCCGCAAGAAATCCAAGGCCGCCAAGGTCCAGCAGAAAAGGCGGCGGATTGTCCATGAATCCGGATCATGTTCACGATGCCGGATTGGGTGGCAGCCTTGATGATCTTGATAATTGTAAGTGGGTTAACAGTCGTGTAAATAAAAGCTTAGGCAAGAGCATGGGCATCGCAGCTAAATCTGGCGAATATCAACCTGGTGCGAAGATTGAATTACCCAACTGTGATTGTGAAAATATCTCAGCAAAAGATGCCGCAATCGATACCGACAAATGTTGAAACCCGTTTCAGGGTTTCAGGAGGTAGGAGATCATGTCCGATTTAAAAGCTCAGCTGAGCCAGCTGTGGAATCAGATTGTCGAGGTTGAGGCCGAAATCAACAAGTTTACCGAGTTCCAGGAGCCGGCTCCGATAACGAATCCCCCGGCGACGGCGAGCGAAATCAATGCACTGAAACATCACCTTGGCTTGACATTGGCACCATCTTACCGTGAGTTTCTCGGCCTTTTTAATGGCATGCAAAATTTTGAAGGCGATATGCCGCTGTTATCGACCCATGAAATCATCGCTGGAGAACAAGGTTGGGTCGAAGAAATCGAAGAGGAAAGCCCCGAACTGGCGAGATTTTACATCGCCGGCAGTGATGAAACCAATGCGGGTTACTACGTTTTTGATTGTGACAAGATTTCAGGCGATGGGGAGATGGAAATTGTCCACTTGACGCTCAACCTCCAAGAGTACCGATGGACAAGTTTTCTTGAGATGCTTCAGGACCGTTTGAAACGATCAAGTGATTTGCTGAAGAAGGAAATCGCCGACCGTGAGATGTTGGAGGATTAGATTGATGAGCGCAAATCCTTTTTATGAAACAGCACAAGATGGTTCCCCTCTGATCGAACTCAAGCAAGGAATTGTTCTTTATGTGTCTCATCCTCCCAACCCTGCAAAAGCCCGTTTGGTTTATGATTATTATCTCATGCACTGTGGCAAAAGGATTCGAGTATACCGTTCAACCGTTCCCGGCTCACAGTTAAAAAGTTGGAATCAGGAGGCGCAGCAGAGATTTGAGAATCAGGAGCTACCCAATATTCGCCAGCGGGATCACTGGGGCTATGTCTTCTCCGACCATGAGCCCAGAGCCTCTTGGCTTTTCATGTTCCACGGCTATCGCCCTTACAGCGAAGCCGGCAAAGCCAGTTTCTATCGTTTTGACTTCGACTGGCAGGTCGACTTGACATTTTTGCAGGACTTCGCCCAAGGTATAATTGAACTGGTTCCCTGTCTCTCCGGATTTGGCGGCTACTATCTGCAGGGTCGGCTCGCCTTTGAAAAGTCCTCGTATAATCGAATGTTTGCATTGGCGAGACGCTACTGGGGGGTAGAAGCGCATAATCTGGAAGTAACCGTGAACCATATGCTGGAAGGCTACAAGTGTGTGAATTGGCTGACAATAATCGGCGACCAATTACGCAAAAAATCACCGAGAGCGATAGAAGCTGCCAAACAAGTTGCGCATTCCTACCATGAGACGCCGTATGCAACCCTGTTCAAGGCTCAGGCTTTACCAAAGTTCTGTGACCGACACGGTCAGGAGGTCCTCGATGGCTACACGGCTCTGGCAAATGCACTCTTGCCCCTGCAAGTCACACGACACGATTCACTCGGTGGTGATATGTGGGATGAAGACAATACGATGACTTATCTTCGTAGATTTACCCATCCCGATGAGATGGTTTGACTAAACCCAAAGATACCCTAAGATTTATCCGGTGGTCACAGATGGGCCTGACAGAAAAAATAGACTCACTGAGAGGCTCAAAATTGGGCGATCTAAACCGTACAAGAATTGCTAAAAAATGTAATATTGTGTCAACTTGCAGGCCCTGTTAACGATAGACATCGCTGCGGTGAGCTGCGCGAACCACCAAAACCAGCAGCCGGGCATCTTCTATCTTGTAAATGACACGATAGCTTCCAACGCGATAGCGCCAAAACTCCCTTAACACACCCTTTAGCGCTTTGCCGAAAGTGCTAGGATCTTCAGCCTGCGCTATGTGTTCGCTCAGAAATTTAATGATTCGCTTGATTGGTTTTTTTGTGCTTCCGGAAAGGAATCCCGAGCTTTCTCATCTTGCAACGAAGGGTATTTGGATTCACACCTAATAGCTCACCGGCTCCTCCTGGGCCATGGATCTTTCCACCCGTTTTTTCGAGAACGTTCTGAATATGGTTCTTGACAAGCGTATCGAGTTCCACTGTCTCATCTTCAAATATATTCATTTTAGCATCGACTTTATTTACAGGTAAGGAAACTAAACCTTCAAATTGAAGCGGCTCTCCTCGATGCAGGATCAATGCACGTTCAATCAGGTTTTCCAGTTCCCGCACATTTCCAGGCCAATCGTATGACATCAGCGTGTCGATCCCGCCGGCAGCCACCTCAGGAATTTCACCTAATTTTAGCTCTTTTGCCTTGCGCTCGATGAAATATTGAACCAATGCCGGTATATCGCTAGCTCGATTACGTAGCGGAGGTATTGATATCGGGAACACATTCAGCCGAAACCATAAATCCTCGCGAAAGAGTTTTTGCCTTACCATCTCTTCCAAGTTTCGATTGGTGGCGGCAATGATACGGATATCCAGCGGAATCATCTTTACCCCGCCCACACGCTCGATCTCCCTGCTCTGCAAAACCCGCAATAATCTCACCTGAGCTGCAAGAGGCAGTTCACCGATCTCATCCAAAAAAATGGTTCCCTTGTGGGCGCGTTCAAATCGTCCCCGTTTTTGAGAAAGTGCCCCGGTAAAAGCACCTTTTTCATGACCGAAGAGTTCGGAATCGATCAGGGAATCTGGAATTGCGCCACAATTGACGCTTACAAAGGGCCCGGCGCTCCGTGCGGATGAATAGTGAATCGTGTTTGCAATGACATCCTTTCCAGTACCTGTTTCCCCCAAAAGCAAGACCGGGCTGTCTAGTGCTGCTACTTGTTGCACCTTGTACATGACCTGTTTGAGTCCGAAATTGGCCCCGATGATTTCATCTCCCGACATACGGCGCAACTCACCCTGTAAATATCGGTTGTCGTCGGCCAGCAAATCTTTGAGTTTCAGAACTTCACGATGTTTAAGGGTGTTGGACATGGCCACAAAAAAGGGTTCTTTAAGTGTGGCAAACAGGCGAGCGTGATCCTCATTGAAACGGTCAACGCCCTCAGCGGCCAAAATAGCGGCGCCGATGAAATGTCCATCCATAACAAGTGGAATACCGAGAATTGAAGAGGCGGCATGACCCAATGCGGAGAGCAGATCAGTAGTAGTGAGGTCTTCTTCGGGTCTATTGATAACAAAAACAGGCTTAGGATTCTCCATAATATCCTGTAAATCGGCAGCTAATTGTGCGTTGGCCTTAGCTGAAAGCGGAACCAATGCCTCCATCTTTTCGCCTTTTTCAACGTTTGCCCGGGCAACGAATTGCATGGCGCTAAGATTTTCATCGTACTTCTCAAGGTAAAGATAGTCGGCCGGCATATGCTGAGAAAGATAGGTGATACAAGCGTGAAGCCCCTCTTCGATCTCGAGGTTGCCGCAAATTTTTAAGGTCATATTCCGAAAAAATTCGTTCTCGTCCACCATTTTCGCTCCTCCGTGAAGTGCAATGGGCCACTGGTTTGTTATATTTAACAAATACTACCTGGTTTTGTTAAATATCACAACATATTTCTGTTATATATAACAAAATTATTTAGATCTTCTCTTAACATATTGTTATTAATTTGTTTTTCAAAATGGCCCGGTCTTTGCCGATGACTGAATCCAATTGGGAAGGAATCGAATAAGGGACAGAAGAAGGGAAGCAACAGGAAATGAACGACACAAGCACTGGCAACGACATTTGATTGCACGCGCAACATGTCCAGGCTTGGAGACTACGCTGTGACTATCGTAAAACGGCAGGCCAAATTATGGAGTCCAGCGATGCAAACCAAAGCTTGCGACAATCGAACTATATCGAATCCATGTACTCTGAAAAATTTGAATTACCAGGTGAACCCTTACAACTGTTCGAAGTTTAAACATTCGAAAGTTCGGTTCTACAGGGAGTTCTGAAGGAAATTTTCATGAAAGATTTAAAACCAAGCAAGACCGCCTATAAAGTTGCGCTAAACATTTTGACACTAGGAGAAAAACCGAAAATGGCCGGCATTCTTCCCTCCGGTATTGTTGATGCCACAGAGAAACTGCTCATCGCTTCGGATGCCGTCGGTGCGAGGACCATACACTGGTCCCGTTCCGCGTGGATGGTACGGTTGTACGAGGCCTTCGATTGGATATTGCCGGGCCAGTTTGAGGCGTTTGCCCATAGAAAGGCTTTTTGCGAACGCCAGGTTCAGGAGGCCATAGCTGCCAGAGCTACACAAGTCCTTGTTCTGGGTGCTGGTTACGACACCTTGGGGTGGCGACTGGCCCCGCAATTTCCACATGTGAACTTCTTTAAAATCGATCATCCAGCCACATCTTCCCCTAAAGCAAAGGGAATAGACAAGATTGGGCCGCGGCCCAATCTGCACCTCATCGCAGTAGATTTAGGAGAACGCAAGCTGGTTGACGTTTTAATCGAAGATGAAAGCTGGGATCCAGCTGCACCGACCATCATCATCGCTGAGGGCCTTTTGCAATACTTGCCGCCTCAAGCGGTTCAGGACTTGTTTGCACAGTGTGCTGCCGCCTCAACTGAAAGCAGGATGGCCTTCACCTATATCCCCACCGGTCAAGGCAATCAACCTGATGCCGGTCCATGGACAAAATTGGTCTTGTGGCTCCTTAAAAACAGCGGAGAGCCATGGCTGTGGAGTATACGTCCCGAAGAGCTGAGTCTCTTCTTGGAAATATCCGGCTGGATAAACGCACCGGAATTGTTGGGCAAAAGTGCAAAACATGGTGTCGAATTGTATGCTGTCGCCACAAGACCAAGTCGATACCCAAAACAGATATGTGACTAAATGACCCCGGCGCAAGGGGATACTTAAAACCAGAGAACACAAATTGTAACACAGTAGGAACCTTAAAGCGCCGTTTAAGCACTAACGAACTTTGCGAGTGTAATGAATGCCGAGTTTACTTATTTTACTTCTTAAAGTACTTGGGTTGATAGCCATCACTTCGGCCGCTCCTCCAGGCCCATGAATTTTCCCGTTTGTCGCGTCCAATACCTGTTTGATATATGCGGACACCATTTCATCAAAGGGCGGAAGGCTGCCCTCGACAGTACGATGGCGTATGCTTTCTTTCGTTTTTGCAGGCAAACCGATCTCGTCAAAAGTCAGCGATTCTGAGGGATTGACAATCAGAGCACGTTCAACAATGTTTTCAAGCTCGCGGACGTTGCCCGGCCAGGCGTAGGCCAACAATCTGTCGATGGCCCCGGGGGCGATCTTGGGAATGGCGGGCAGTTTCAATTCAGCGGCTTTTTTGGCAATGAAATGACGCACCAGGGCCGGCACATCTTCTTTTCTTTCCCTTAAAGGCGGAATCTGGATGGGGAAGACATTCAGCCGGAACCATAAATCCTCGCGAAACTGGCGAGCAGCAATCATCTCTTCCAGATTTTTGTTGGTCGCCGCAATCACTCTGATGTCAAGGGGAATCCGGCGGGTGCCGCCCAAGCGTTCGATTTCGTGGTTCTGGAGCACCCGGAGCATCCTGACCTGTGCTTGTGGCGGCAGATCCCCTATTTCATCGAGGAAAACAGTGCCGTTGTTAGCTCGCTCGAAACGGCCCCGCTTTTTGGCCAGGGCACCGGTAAAGGCGCCTTTCTCGTGACCGAACAGTTCGCTGTCCATCAGGTTTTCCGGAATGGCCCCGCAATTGACCGCAATAAACGCGGCCTCCCGCCGCGCGGATGAATAGTGGATGGCGTTGGCAAGAACATCCTTCCCTGTCCCGGTTTCTCCCAGGAGCAGGACCGGGCTGTCATGGGCCGCAACCTGGCGCACCTTTTCCATGACGCTTTTCAATCCAAAATCCGCACCGATAATTTGGTCGCCGGACAAACCCAGCAGCTGGCGCTGAAGGAACCGGTTGTCGTCCGCCAGCAGCTCCCTGAAGTGCAGCACCTCGCGGTGTTTCAACGCGTTCGCCATTGCCACGGAAAAAGGCTCTTTCAGCAAGGATAGCAGGCGGGCATCCTCATCAGTAAATCGTTGCTTGTCCTGGGCGACGATCATCAGGCTGCACAGTGGACGGCCTTCGGTTTCCAGAACCATATGCATCAGGGCCGACCCGGGGGCCTGCAGCATTTCCAGAACCAGCGGCGCCACCGGATCGGCATCCGGATCGTTTATCACCACGGCATCCGGCCACCTGGAGTTTTTAAACCGGCGATAGATTTTTTCCATCATGCCCCGGGCCTTTTGATCCATTGGAATCAGCAAGTCCGTTTTCCGGTACTCAGCCAATGAGGCCTTGGCGAAAATCCGCAAGGCGCGGATGTCCGGTTCATAAATCTCCAGGCAAATCATGTCTGCCGGCATGATTGTTGACAGGTAGTGCAGGCAGGCGGACAGCCCTTTTTCGATGTCCAGGTGCCGGCAAATCCTTAAAGTTGCCTGTCGGAAAAATTCATTTTCATTCACCGCCATTAAGCGATCTCCCTGGCAAACCGTAGTCTCTTCTCAGCCTCCAATCCTATTCTGCGTTATTTAACGATTTTACTATTTTTCACAATTAATGCAAACCAAATTCGTTTTATTTCACGAAATCAAAGCTTATAAATAGATAAGTATCTGTATAAATTATTATTAATTATATTGGCACGACCCTGGCATTATCATTGGCCATACAGTCGAACCCGAAACCAGAAAGGACGCACCCTTGAAGACCGTTTCAGAAATAAAAGTCAGGGGCTATCATCTGGACCATTTCGATCATGTGAACAATGCGCGCTACCTTGAATTTTTAGAGGAGGGGCGCTGGCACTACTTGGAAGAAAACGGCCTGATCGACACGTTGCATGCGCGGGGCATCACTCACGTGACCGTCAATGTCAATATCAATTATCGCCGCAGCGCCGTTGTCGGGCAGGTTCTGAGCATCGAAACCGGCGTTGCCGGCAAAGGCCGCAAAAGCTTCACCATGGAACAAAAAATATACTTGCGCGGCAGTGACGCACTCATTGCCGATGCCCAGGTGACCAGTGTGCTGCTGGACATGCATACCGGCAAGACCCTGATGGTCAACACCGCCACCGTCGATTTCTGGCCGGACTTGGCTGAACTCAGACATCAGCCGATGGGTCCAGCAAAAACCAATTCATGAGACGGGAGCAAAATAATTTTGGCAGCTCACGTTCACAGACTGCAACAGACCGTTTTTAAAGCGTCATGAACATCAGAAGCAAGAAGAGAGGTGATATCATGTCGGCAACAATAACAGAAACCATAAAATCAAATGATAACATCACACCGCCCGACACCACAACCGGTGAAGGTAAACGCATGGCGGCGATCAAGCTGACCTACTGGCTGGGTATCGGGGCCGATGCCCTGTGGGCACTGGGACTGCTGATCCCCCAGGTATATGCCCTTCTGGTCGGCACCCCCGGCTTTACGCCGGATTTCCAGACCCGGCAGCTCATGTTGCTCGGTGGTTCATTGATGACCGGTTGGACGTTTCTTTTGATATGGGCGCTCCAAAAACCCGTCGAGCGTCGGGGCGTTCTCCTGCTGACCGCCTTTCCAGTGATTTTCGGATTGCTCATCACCACGGGAAACGGCATCGCTAACGGTAACCGCTTCCTCTACTGGGCCCTGGCTAAATTGGCCGTCCTCATGGTCGCTACGGTCAGCAGCTACATCCTGGCCGGCAAACTTGTGCGCAGGGCTAAGGCTTGAAAATCGGATCGTCTGGAAGCATATGCTGAGAAAGAGACGCGATACAGGAGCGAAGGCCTTCCTCGATCTCAGAATTGCCGCAGATTTTCAGGCTTATATTCCGAAAGAATTCGCTCTCGTCCACCATTTGCGGTCCTCCGTTGCGTGTAATGAGCGATTGGTTTGTTACTTTTAACAAAACCCGCCATATTATGTTGAATACCACAACTTTTTTTGTTGTATATAACAATATTAATGAGCTTATCTCTTAACTTATTGTTATTTTATTTAATTTTTAATTGGCCCAGTCTTTGCTCACTGGTCAAATCAAGTGGCAAGGAATCAAAGAAGGAAAAGAAGAAGGCAAGCAACAGGAAGTTATCGGTATATTTCGTTACTTTTATCGTCAGTGGACTGGACCCATGGAGTAGGGACCGCTGGCGTCGGATGAAAGCAAATGCAAGCGAAATGGGCAGAGGTAATAATGGTGCGTTCGACTGGCGGCAGCGCCAAGATGCCGGCAGCGACCCTGCATCACCTTATAAACGATGTGATGAGAAATAAAGGGGATGAGACCATCCGGGTATTCCGTCGTGAAAAAATAGACTCCGATATTTGCATTGTTTTGTTTCATGGCGGGCGAAAGACAAAGACCGGGGGAAGCTCCTTTGGCCTGCGCCTCGCGGACGCCTTGAAGGAAGTCGGACTGGTCCGCCACACGATTTGGCATGAATTCGGGAGCTAAAAGACCAGCCCATGAATCATGAAAATCATCCTCCGAAATCATCCTTTTGGATGATTGCAATCTCACTGACATGGCGTAGTGTTTTTTCAAAATAGAGTCGATTTTTAAAAAAAGGATTTCCTAATGACGCACCGATATAGAAACCCCAAAACCCCAAGGAAAATAGCGCAGTTTTGTCACCCTATGGCGGCGCTGATCTGTGTGCTTCTGCTAACCGGGTGTGCCGTCGGCCCGGTCTATCAGACTCCCCATAGGCCCATGCCCGAGAATTGGACCACGGCGGATGATCCCGCCCTGCTTCCCCAGGGTGAGCTGATCCAGCAATGGTGGACGCTTTTCAATGATCCGCTGCTCGACAAATTGATCCAATCCGCCAAAGAAAACAACCGTGACCTTATGGCCGCCATTGCCCGGGTGGAAGAAGCCAAAGCGCTGCTCGGTTTTTCCAAAGGCGCCCACCTGCCCCAACTCGACGCCGCGGGCTCGGTGATCAGGCAGGAGACCGGCGATAACGGACTCAGTCCCGGAGCGGATGAGACCCTATCTGCTGCCGATATCGGAGCCGGGTGGGAGATCGATCTCTTCGGCCGTATCCGGCGTTCGGTGGAGGCGGCAACGGCAGCGTATCAGGCCAGCGCCGAAGATCGCAACGATATGATGATCAGCCTCTATGCAAAGGTCGCCTTGGCATACCTTGATATTCGGACCTTTCAAGCGCGCCTGATCTCTGCACAGGCCAACATCGAATCCCAGCAATCGGTGCTTGTACTGACCCAGTCGCGTTTCCGCCATGGGTTGGCCACAAATCTCGATGTGGCCCAGGCGCAGCGGGTACTGGCCAGTACCGAAGCAGAGGTGCCGCCTCTGAAGATCGGCCTCTCCCAAGCCGTCAGCGCTCTGGCCGTGCTGCTGGGCAGGGCGCCTGGAGACCTGGCGGCCGAATGGCTCTTAAATAACCCCATTCCCTTGCCGCCGGCCAAAGTGACCGTCGGGGTTCCGGCCAACCTGTTGCGCCAGCGCCCCGATGTTCGTCGGGCCGAGCGGCAACTGGCAGCCCAGACCGCACGCATCGGCGTACTCAAGGCGGATCTTTACCCCAGCTTTTCTTTAATCGGCACTTTCGGATATGAAGCCATCGACGCCGACGATCTCTTCGATGCCGGTAGCCGCTTCTTTTCCTTCGGGCCGTCGTTGAGATGGAACATCTTCAACGGCGGCCGCATCCGCCGCCGGATCGAAGCTCAGCACGCCCGTGCCCGGCAGGCGCTCTTTTGCTATGAGCAATCGGTGCTCAACGCTCTCAAGGAGGTGGAAGACGCCCTGATCGCCTACATACAAGACCGCAGTCGTCTGGCTGCTTTGGAGCGATCGGTGGACGCGTCGCGGCGCTCTGTGAAATTGGCAACCGATCTGTACAAACAGGGCCTGGTGGATTTTCAACAGGTTCTGGACGCCCAGCGGGACCAGTTCCGCTTTGAAAACCAATATGCCACAGCCCGAGGCAACAGCGCTGCCAACTTTGTGCGGCTCTATGCTGCACTCGGCGGAGGATGGGACCCGCAGCATTCCACTGAAGCGTCCCGGGATGCGGAACACATCAGTCCAACGGCCAAAGAAAAAAACACCAGGAATACTTCAAAATACAATTAAGGGTTGAACATCATGAAACCATACACCGATTCAAAAATGTTGATTGCATTGCTGTTATTCATCAGCCTTTCCCAGATGATCTCCGGCTGCCGGAATAAACCGGCCGACGCCAGCACCAATGCGGCCCCGCCACCGCCCCAGGTTACGGTCTGTCGGCCGGTGACCCGGGATGTGGTGCATTATACCGAATTCACCGGCACAACCGAGGCAGCGGAATCGGTCACCATCCGCGCCCGTGTGGAAGGCTATCTGGAGAAAATCCACTTCAGCCAGGGCGCCGTGGTTCAAAAGGGGGATCTGCTCTTTTCCATCGATCAGCAACCTTATCTGGCCAAGCTGGACGAGGCCAGGGCGGCACTGGCGATTGCCGAGGCGGAACTGCGTTTGGCCGGAGCCACAAAAATACGCAAAGAAAATGCTCTCCTCGACAGTGCGGTGAGCGAAGTGGAAGTCATTGACGCTCGCGCCCAACTGGGCAAGGCCGAAGCCGGCATCATGGCAGCCAAAGCTGCCGTGCGCACGGCACAGCTCAATCTCTCCTACACCCGGGTAACGGCGCCGATCTCCGGCCGCATCGGCCGCAGCAAGGTGGATGCAGGCAACTTGGTGGGGGCCGGCGAACGTACCGAATTGACCACCATCGTCCAGGACGATCCGGTCTACGCCTATTTCACCATCAACGAGCGGGACTGGGTGCGCTACCAGGTTGACCGCGGCGGCAACGCCACTGTGGAAAAGACTGAGATGCCGGTTCACATGGGGTTGGCCGGCGGCACGGACTTTCCCTATGCGGGTCGTCTTGATTTTGTCGACAACCGAATGGATGCAGCTACCGGTACCATCGAGGTGCGGGCCCTTTTTGACAATCATGACCATCGCATCGTCCCCGGTCTTTTCGCCAGAATTCGTATTTCCGTTGGCTCAACCAGCAATGCCCTGCTGGTGCCGGACAGTGCGCTGGGATTTGACCAGCAGGGCCGATTTGTTCTGTTGGCCAATAAGGATAATATCACCGAATACCGCCCGGTAAAGGCCGGCAACCTGGTGGGCGACATGCGCGTTATCCAAAGCGGTCTGAAAGCGTATGAACGCGTCATCATCAATGGTTTTCAAAAGACCCGCCCTGGAGATCCGGTGACCTCGCAGGAGGCCCAATCCCACACAGCAAGAGATAAGCGCGCAGTTGATGTTGTTACACCGTCGGTTTGAGGAGACATGCCATGTTAAGTAAATTCTTCATCCACCGGCCCATCTTTGCGGCCGTACTCTCTATCGTCATCATCATTGCAGGACTGGTGACATTGCGGTCGCTGCCCATCGCCCAATACCCTGAGATCGCACCGCCCACTGTCAGGGTCACGGCGGCTTATCCCGGGGCCAGCGCAGCGGTTTTGGCCGGCACTGTGGCCCAACCCATCGAGGAGCAGGTCAACGGAGCCGAGGGCATGCTCTACATGTCCAGTACCAGCACCAACAATGGTGAATATATCCTGACCGTCACCTTTGAGGTGGGCACCGACCTGGACATGGCCCAGGTCCTGGTCCAGAACCGGGTCTCCCAGGCCGAGGCCCTGTTGCCTGAAACGGTGCAGCGCATAGGCCTCACCGTAGAAAAACAATCCACCAATATTCTGCTCTTTGCTGCTCTCATCTCGCCGGACGACCGCTATGACGACCTCTACTTGAGCAATTACGCCACCCTGCGCATCAAGGACGAATTATCGCGCATAAAGGGCGTGGGTTCGGTCATGGTCTTCGGGTCCGGTGACTACAGCATGCGAATCTGGCTCGATCCCAACCAGCTCAAAGCCCGCGGGCTAACCACCAGCGATGTGATCGACGCCATCCGCGAGCAGAACGTGCAGGTAGCCGCCGGACAGATCGGTCAATCGCCAACCAACGACCAGCAAAAATTCCAATACGCCATCAACGTTCGCGGCCGTCTGGAAGAGGTCACTGAATTTGAGCAGATCGTGGTCAAGTCCTTGCCTGGCGGTCCCATGATCCGCGTCAAGGATGTGGCCCGGGTGGAACTGGGTGCCCAGACCTATGACTCGTCCAGCCAGACCGCCGGCAAAGATTGTGCAGCCATCGGGATCTTCCTCCAGCCCGGGGCTAATGCTTTGGATACGGCCCAGCGCATCAAGGACCGCCTGGCCGAGCTGGAAAAGGCCTTTCCGCCCGGCCTGGCCTATGAAATTCCTTTCGATACCACCATATTCGTAAAAGCATCTATCGACGAGGTTGTGCAAACCCTGTTCATCGCTGTCATCCTGGTCTTTTTCACCGTGCTGGCCTTTTTGCAGAACTGGCGCGCCACCCTGATCCCGGCGGCCACCATACCGGTTTCTCTTATTGGTACATTCGCCGCCATGGCGGCTCTGGACGTGAGCATCAACATGCTGTCCCTCTTTGGCCTGGTGCTGGCCATCGGCGTGGTGGTGGACGACGCCATTGTTGTGGTGGAGAACGCCTCGCGCAATATCGACGCGTCCGGTCTCAGTCCCAAGGAGGCCACAGTCAAAGCCATGCAGGAAGTGTCAGGCCCCATCATCGCCACCACCCTGGTGCTGCTGGCGGTCTTCGTGCCCACAGCTTTTCTGGGCGGCATCACCGGTCAGCTCTACCGCCAGTTCGCCCTGACCATTGCCACGGCTACGGTGTTCTCCTCCATCAACGCCCTGACCCTCAGCCCGGCACTGTCCGCCATCCTGCTGCGGCCTTCCACCGGGCGCACCCATGTCCTGGCCCGGGGATTTAACTGGATGTTCGACAAATTCCAATACGGCTACCAGCGCACCCTCGGCAGTCTGCTGCGGCGCGGCATTGTGATGGCTATCGTGTTTGCCGGACTGACCGGCGCAGCCTTTTTCGGTTTTGACAACCGTCCCAGGGGATTTGTTCCCAGCGAGGACCAGGGCTGGGCCATTTACAGTATCCAACTCCCGGACGCAGCCTCCCTGCAGCGCACCACCGCTGTGGTGGAAAAGGTCAACCGGCGCCTGGCTGAAATGCCGGGTATCGATACCTGGGTGGCCGTACCTGGATACTCTTTGATGGACGATGCCCTGGTGCCCAATGCTGCAGCGATCTGGACGGTCTTCGATCCCTACGAGGAGCGCCTGCCCGCAGGGTTGACCCAGGAGGCGATCTTGGGCCGGATGTGGGGCGCGGTGGCCGATATTCAGGAAGCGATGATCTTCGCCTTTACACCACCGCCCATCATGGGGCTTGGCACGGCCGGCGGTTTTGAATTACAGGTCCAGGACCGCAACAACCTGGGGTTGAGCACTCTGCAGCAGAAGGCCAACGAAATCTCCGGCGGGGCCTTTGCCCATCCGCAGCTCCAGATGGCCTACACCACCTTCCGGGCCAATGTACCCCAACTCCAGGCCCATGTGGACCGCTCCCAGACGAAAAGCCTGGGCATTCCCCTGAGCAATGTTTTCGACACCTTGCAGGCCAACCTGGGCTCGGTCTACGTGAACGACTTCAACAAGTTCGGCCGCACCTACCAGGTTCGCGTTCAGGCCGACGCCCCCTATCGGTCGAGTATCGACGACATACTGCGGCTGGAGGTTCGCAACGACCAGGGTGGCATGGTGCCCCTTGGA
>JASFER010000067.1:0-24269 GCA_050124755.1 Desulfobacteraceae bacterium | reverse complement strand
ACGACCCATCAGCGATGCCGATGACCCGGTGGGAGCGGCAACCCGCATAGCCGAAGAGATTGATGCGATTTTGTAAGTTAGTATGGATGTCAGGCCGGAACGGAGGTCGGCCCTGCTCTGGAACATAAAGCTGGCAGCGGTGGATTGCCGGCTAGGGGCGGGTACAGAGCCCCGCCCTACGAAAACCATCCGCATTGCTGAAATGGCGGTAAAAACGTAGGGCCGGCCTCCGTGCCGGCCGGTTATAAGCATCGACTTGAGGATAAGCCCCTATTGTTCATTTGGCTGTCCGCACCGGGTCTTATGATTGCATCATATGAAACACGAACTTTTTTACAGCGAATTGAAATAACGCCAGAGAGACAGGCCAACCACAATTAGGCTGATCACAAGGATGAGGATCAGCTGATCCGGATTGAATTTGGGAAGCTTCATAGCAGAACCTCCGGCAACGCAGGATATGGGGTCCTCCAAAAAATGTGTAAAAGCCGGAGGGCCCCAGAGCCAAGGCGACCGGAGGAGAAGCCGTAGTCCACCTACTGCGAACCTCCGGCAACGCAGGATATGGGGTCCTCCGGCTTTTACACCTAGTCGTCCAGGCCGAAGGCTGTGTGCAACACCCTCACGGCCAATTCGGCATATTTCTCTTCCACAGTGCAGGAGATACGAATTTCCGAGGTGCTGATCATGATGATGTTGATGTTTTCCCGGGCTAAAGTGTTAAACATCACGGAAGCAACACCCGAGTGGTTTTTCATACCCACTCCGATTACGGAGACCTTGGCGATGTTGTCGTCTCCCAACACCTCTTCGGCTCCGATCTCATCGGCGATTTTGCGGGCGATCTCAAGGGTCTTTTTAAAATCGGCGTTGGATACCGTAAAGGTCATATCGGTTTTACCGCCTTTGCGGGTGTTTTGAATGATCATATCCACTAGAATCCCTGCTTCCGAGATAGGATCAAATATTTTGGCGGCGATTCCGGGTTGGTCCGGGACTTTCGTTAAGGTGATGCGGGCTTGATTCTTATCCAGGGTGACACCGGAGACCAGCAGTTGCTCCATCCCCGACGCTTCACTAACGACCATGGTGCCTTCCTCCTCACTAAATGATGAACGGACATGAACCGGTATATTGTATTTTTTGGCAAACCCCACAGATCGGATCTGTAAAACCTTTGCCCCCAGACTGGCCATGTTGAGCATTTCATCGTAGGTGATGGTTTTAAGTTTTCTTGCTTTTTCGACGACATTTGGATCGGCTGTATAGATCCCGTCCACATCGGTATAAATTTCACAGAGATCCGCCTTTAAGGTGGCGGCAATGGCCACGGCTGAGGTGTCCGATCCACCGCGCCCCAGCGTTGTGATATTGCCTTTGATATCATATCCTTGGAATCCGGCCACCACCACGATGGTGTCACGATTAATGAGTTTGTGCAATCGACTGGCGCCGATTTCGATGATACGGGCGTTTCCATAGTCGCAATCGGTCACCACTTCGGCTTGATGCCCAAGCAAGGACTGGGCATTGTACCCCATCGCCTTGAGCATCATGGCCAGAAGCGCTGCGGTGGTCTGCTCACCCGTGGCCAAAAGAACATCCATCTCTCTTTTGTCAGGAACGGAAGATGCTTTTTCGGCCAATTGAATAAGGCGATCGGTTTCGCCGGCCATGGCCGAGAGGATGACCACAACCTGATTGCCTTGATCAAATGTCCTGGCTACACGATTGGCCACATTCTTAATTCTATCGATATCGGCTACCGAAGTGCCTCCATACTTTTGTACGACTAAAGCCATTTGGTTTCTCACTTTCAGGGCGCGTCAAACATCACAAGGATTTCGGTTCGCATATTCGAGTGTCCCACAATGTGCCGATCTCCTTTATCAAATCGGAAATTTGAAGTCCATAACCAAAAAGCTTTAGCAGACGTGTCTCATGGTTTTGGATTCGGAATTCAATGGCCAAGGTTGGCGCTTCAGGCCAGAATTCGTCCCTCAAGCGATCGGCCCACTCCACAACCACAATGCTCTCTTGACCAAGGATTTCCCACAAGCCGATGGCCTCGGCATCATATTCATCGTGGATGCGGTAGAGGTCAATATGCACCAGGGGCAACCGGCCGGGATATTCATGCACCAATGTATAGGTTGGACTGGTAATCTCATATCCTTCCGGTACCTCCAATCCTTTTGCCAGCCCCTGAACAAAACATGTTTTGCCGCTTCCCAGTTCACCGACCAGCAGGATAATCGTATCGATATCAAGTCGTTTGCCGATATCATGGCCCAGTTTACGGGTTTCGTCGGCACTGGATGTGACGATGATTAATTCGGATTTAGGTTCGTCGTTCATAGTTCATCGTTCATAGTTCAAGGTTCATGGTTCAAAGTTCATGGTTCATGGTTCAAAGTTCATGGTTCATGGTTCAAAGTTCAAGGTTCATGGTTCATGGTTCTTGTTTCATTGTGGGTCTGCGGCCCGGTTTCTGGTTAGGTCTTTTGGCCTGGCTCAAATGATATGGTTCCTGATCACCGATCACCGATCACCGAATACCGATCACCGGTTCATCACAGACGATTATATGAAAATACTACCCAGCGGCTCCTCGAGGGGCTCGGTCATTGCCTTCTGGATGGCCAGGGGGATGGTATCCATGACTTCGGTGGCCAGGTAGCCCCAGGGTGCTTTCGTACGCAGCATATCCGCTGCAAGTCCATGAAGGTAAACGCCCATGAGGCATGCATTGAGCGCGGTGTGGCCTTGGGCAATAAATCCGGTGATCAGCCCCGTAAGGACGTCTCCCATTCCCCCGCTGGCCATACCTGGATTTCCCGTGGGATTGATCCAAACGGCTCCATCAGGCTGGGCGATAAGTGTTCTTGCACCTTTCAAAACCACAAAGGTTTTTGTCTGTCCGGCCAGATTTCGGGCTGCTGTAACACGATCGCTTTGGACTTGGGATGAACTCACCCCCATCAGGCGCCCCATTTCACCTGGATGGGGTGTTAAAATGGTGGCGCTTTGACGGCCTTCCAAACAGCCTATTCGACCGGCTAAATTATTCAGGCCGTCGGCGTCGATGACCAGAGGGAGGTCAATTTCCTTGATCATACGATAAACCAGATTGCGGGTATGGGAAGCCATGCCCAGACCTGGTCCCAAAGCCATGGCCTGTTTGGCTTGGGCCGCTTGAACGATATCCGGGAATGCTTCTTCCAAGAGCAAACCGGTCCCCTGGTCGGGCAAGGGAATGGTCATGGCTTCGGTCAACCGGGATTCCAAAATGGGATTGAGGGAGTGGGGGATGCCGAGGGTAACCAATCCGGCGCCGGCTCTTAACGCCGATGCGGCCGTCATCATCGCGGCCCCGGTTTTGCCTGTGGCACCCGCAACAATAAGCGCGTGACCGGTCCGGCCTTTATGAGTGTCCGGATCGCGATGCGCCAATAAAGCGTCTATATGAGATCCGGTAATCAGATGCTGCCGGACGCCTGCAGCAGAGGCTAAAGCCGGCGGAATACCGATATCGATAACATCAACATGTCCGCAAAACGTTGCACCAGGATGGACCACATGGCCAATTTTAGCAAATCCAAAGGTGGCTGTGGCCAGCGCCCGGATGCATGCCCCGCAGGGCTGCCCTGTATCGGAATTCAACCCTGATGGTATGTCGACGGCAAAGACCGGTCGCTTCAGATCATTGATAAACGTGATGACCCGGCGGAAATAGCCTTTGACATCCGATTTTAGGCCGGTACCCAAAATGGCATCGATCCAATAGGCTGCGTGTTTCATTTCGGACTGCTTTTCCACAAAGCTCGGTTCATCTGGAATCTCCACCAACTCGACGCCGGAAGCGGAAAGCAATTTTAAATTGGCAGCGGCATCCCCCTCGACTTTATCTGCTGTTGACAGCAGATAGACGGTAACGGGGATATTTTTTTGCGACAGATAGCGGGCCATGACAAATCCATCACCGCCGTTGTTGCCACGGCCGGCCAGAATGCCAACACGTCCACGATCCTTTTGATAGACGTTTTGTAAGAATGCGTGGGTGGCTCCGCGACCGGCGTTTTCCATTAGGACGCGACCTGGAATACCCAACTCATCAATGGTTTGACGGTCCAAAGCCTGCATTTGTTTGGCGGTGACGACGATCATGGCATTACCCCCGGTTCACGGTTCATGGTTCATGGTTCATGGTTCATGGTTCACGGTTCATGGTTCATGGTTCACGGTTCACGGTTCACGGTTCACGGTTCATGGTTCGGGAAGCAGAAATAGAAGTTTCGGACCAGTTTGTCATTGGGTGTCTAAGGGTCTGTGTACTTACGATCTTGTCCGGAAATTCTAAGCTCTAAAGCGCACGAATTAAAGAGACGGTGTCCGCTACCGCACGCTCCATCCCTTTTAGCAGGGCCTGCGCAATCAAACTTCGCCCCATGCTGAATTCGTCAATTTCCCGTACCCCCTTGAAGAGCTTGATCAATCGGTCATCAAGGCCGTGTCCAATGCTGATACGCAGCCTTAATTTTTGCGCCATCTTAACCGTATCGATAATCCTTGCCAATTCTTGGTTCTGGGATCCAGGGGAGGTTGCGGCGCGCAGTTTTCCCGCGTGGATTTGGATCCAGTCGGCACCGATCTGGTGGGCCAGTTTAGCCTGTTCCGGCTCTGCAGGGATAGAGATGCTTGCGCTGATGCCGTTGGATTGCATGGTATCGATGGTTTCAAATATGTCCTTGCCATGAACGACCAGATCCAGGCCATTATAAGCTGGTGTCTCCTCTTGCAGTTGAGGCACCAACACAACCCTTTCAGGTTTGATGTCCAGGGCAAATCCCATCATTTCCGATATTGGGGCGCAATGCATGATCAGTTTGCTACGGACGGTTTGGCGCAGCAAACGCAAGTCACGTTCCTGAACATACAGGCGATCTTCTCTCATGTGAATGGCTATGCCGTCGGCACCGGCCAGCTGGGATAGAATGGCAGCGGCCACTGGATCCGGGACCTGAGATTCCATGATATGGCGTAATCCGGCCACATGATCCAAGACCACGGTTAAGCTGGGCATGGTTGTCTCCTTATTTATTTAATCCATCTTTTCAATCAGCGCAAGCAGCGCGTCGCTTTTAGCTTCCATGACTTTAGCTTCCGCTTCCGAGTGAATATGGTCGTATCCGAAAATATGCAAAATGCCGTGTATCATCAATTGGTCGAAACGATGCGTCATTGATATACCGGCTTCTGCGGCCTCTGCTGCGCACGTGTCGGCGGAAATCACCACATCTCCCAGTAAATGCGGATTGATGTCACCATATTCACCTTCTTGCATGGCAAATGAGATGACATTGGTCGGGCCGGCGTGGTTTAGATACGCTTGGTTCATTTGCGCAATGCGCTTATCATCGACGATCAATATGGATAGTTCACCATCATGGCAATCCAAGGCGTTTAAGATGGCCTGGGCTTTCTCCTTTATCTTTTGCATCTTTAAGGGATGATTTTTCTGCTGGTTGTCGATCAGGATGGCCATGTTTTCCTTTACCGTTTTCTTTGGTTGGCGTATCGCTGTACTCAATACGATGGTGGTGGATACCGTTTAGAATTTTATTAAAGCTATTAGCGATCTTATGCAGGTCTTTGAGGGTCAATTCACAGTGGTCCAATTGTCCGTCGGAAAAAATTTTGTTGACCAGAAATTGAACCAGTCCTTGAATTCGCGCCGGTGTCGGGTTTTCAAGCGTTCTCGATGCGGCCTCCACCACATCGGCCAGCATGACCAGGCCGGCTTCTTTGGTTTGAGGTCTGGGGCCGGGGTAGCGGTAATCATCTTCTTTTACCGCTTCGGGACCTTTGAGTTGCTGAGCTTTGTTGAAAAAATAGCTGATCAGGCTCGTCCCGTGATGTTGGCGTATGGTGTCGATAATGACTTGGCCCAGTTTATCTTTTTTAGCGATTTCGATACCATCTTTGATGTGGGCAATGAGGATCAAACTGGACATTGATGGGGCCAGCTTGTCATGCTTATTTTTGCCGCCGGCTTGATTCTCAATAAAATAAAGTGGTTTTCTAACTTTGCCGATATCGTGATAATAACCGCATACCTTTGCCAGCAGGGGATTGGCGCCGATCTCAGCTGCCGCAGCCTCCACCAGCGAACCCACAATTACCGAGTGATGATAGGTGCCCGGGGCTTCGAGCATCAAGCGCCGTAAGATGGGACGGTCCAAGTTCGCCAGTTCGAGCAGTGTGATGTCGGTGGTATAGCGAAAAGCCATTTCCAGCAGAGGCGCCACGCCTACAGCGACGATGGCGCTGGCAATTCCACCTGAAAAGGCCATGGCCCAGTCCATGGGCATTTTGAACCCGGCATAGTCAGCAAAGTAGATGCTGGCCGCCGATGCCAGTACCATGTTCAACAGACCTAATTTAAGACCGGCGGTGATAAACACTTTACGCTCCCGGCAGCGTTGCACCCAATAAGCGCCCATGGCGCTGCTGATCAAAAAGTAGACAAAAATTTCGATGCGGTTGCCCAGCAGCAGTGCCACGCACACCGAGGCAACCAAGCTGAACGGAAAGGCAATCTCAAAACCCAGAAAGATGCACACCAACATGGTTCCCGCAGCGGCCGGAGCGGCATAAACAACGGATTCGGGCGAGATGGCAAAGGGCAGTTCGGCTGCGGCTACAGCTGAAAAAAATACGGATGTTTTTGCCATGGTGAATACCATGATCAGAACCAGACTCATGAACAACAGATTCTTATGGGTATTGAGCACAGCGTGACGTGGATTGCGAAAATAGAGCACGTGGACGATCAGGATAAGTGTGGCCACAACAAGGACCGCACCTATTCCTCTCTCCGCTATGTGTTGACGCTCTCTCTGATGGGACAAGGCTCCCAGTATGAGCAGTTGCTCGGCGTTGATGCGTTCACCCTCCCGAACCAGCATTTCACCGGCCTTGAATTGATACATGATGGGCTTGACGTCGGCCAAGGCCTTTTTTTTGCGGGTTTCGGTTTCATGGCGATTCAGGGTGATGTTGGGTTGTACCAACCGTTGGCTCATGTCGACAATGAGATTCACCAGGTTATAATTGATTTCTTTGACCAGGGGTTCGGCAAAGATGCGCACCATGGTTTTAGCCTGATCCGGGCCATAATGTTGCCGCAGCGCCGTTACGGTTTTTTCCGTCTGGCTGGCCACATTACGCATGGTGATACCTTTGTCGCCTTCTTTGAGCAGGATCTCTTTGTTGGCCACCACGCCGTTGGAAAGCAGTTCATATAAGATCTTGTTGATACGTTCAGCGATGCTGTCGGCAAAACCCTCCTTGATCAAAATCCGATATGCACCACGGTCGATCTCGATGCCCAGTTGAGATTCGAATTGCCCCTTTTTGGCCCACAGCTCATTTTCAATCTTTTGCTGAGCGGCTTTGGCTTGATCCTCAGGGGCCGTGTCGGCGGGGACCGCCGCCGGCGGTTGGCGCTCGAAGTTTTCAATAACCTTGCGCATGTCACGGAAGGCTTTGCGAACATTGTCTCTGATTTGGCGCAAGATGCGTGGATCATAATCATAAACCGTAAGTATGGCCTCGACAGCCTGTTCACCGCTGGACCGGGTTGCTGATTTGTCTTCAATGAAAAAATTCTGCGGGGCTTTGATGTCTCTTTCGGCAATATCGCCCAAGCCATATTGGTATCGCTGTACCACCAAGCTGGGATAGAGCATGATAATAAAGATGGCCACCACCATCGCCAACATGAGCCAATGAACATGCGCCCCTAACGGTAGCGCGCGTCTGCGTTTTTTTATGGTACGATCCGGGTTCATCGATGCTTCACTCAGTTAACTTTTCGGCGTTTGGCTGGGAGCCTTTATCATTATTAAGTTTTTTTTGCGCGGCAACTTCATAAGCCTGAATGATATTTTGAACCAGCTTATGTCGGACCACGTCCCGTTTGCTGAAAAAGACAAATTCAATGCCATTGATATCCGCCAGGATCGCCTTTGCTTCGATGAGTCCGGACACTTTGTGCGGCGGCAGATCGATCTGAGTGATATCACCGGTGATTACGGCTTTGGAGTTAAACCCGATTCGGGTCAGGAACATTTTCATCTGTTCTGATGTGGTATTTTGAGCCTCATCCAAAATGACAAAGGAGTCGTTCAGGGTTCGGCCGCGCATAAATGCGATGGGTGCAACCTCGATGACGCCCTGTTGCATCAAATTGGATACTTTCTCAAAACGCATCATATCGTGAAGTGCATCGTACAGCGGACGCAGATAGGGATCGACCTTATCCGTCAAGTCCCCGGGCAGAAAGCCCAGGGTTTCTCCGGCCTCCACCGCCGGTCGTGTTAATATAATTCTGTCTACGATACCTTTGCTCAGGGCGGAAACCGCCATCGCCATCGCCAGATATGTCTTTCCAGTGCCGGCCGGGCCGATGCCAAAGACGATGTCGTGTTGCCGCATGGCATCGATATATTCTTTTTGGGCCTTGCTTTTCGGGGTGATGGCTTGTTTTTTTGATGTGACAAATACAGTGTCCAAAAAAACATCTTTTAATTGAACCCGGTCGTCCGCGCTAAGCAGGCGAATGGCATAATCGATATCTTTTGAAAAGATGGGAAAACGTTTTTTCAGTAGACCGTAAAGTTGGGTCAGGAGGTTCTGGGCCAGTTTGGCGGCAATGGTATCACCCTGTATATGGATGGAGTTGCCGCGAGCTTTGATGTCCAGAGACAGTGATCGGGCAATTTGTTGCAGATGGCAGTTATGCTCACCGAAAAGCTGGCGCGCGAGTTCGAGATCTGTGAAGGTGATTTTCGCTTGGTGGTGATGTTCTTTCATACAATGACCTTGGTCGTTCAACGTAGCAATACCCCAATTGCGGCACCTGTCGGTGGATGCAATAAAAACTATCTAACTTTTTAGCGGATTGCAAACGGCAAATGCATTCGAATCTAAAGCTCGATGCCGGGTATATCGATTGCTGCATTTCCAAAAAACTGTTGTATATAAGGTATTTATACGGTTCTTTATAAAACTCAAGTTGCGGTCATTTTGTCGTGCTCGTGCGTGTGCGCGTAATCGTAATCGATGCTTTTTAGCAATCACAACTGACCGATTCGATTACGATCTTCGAGTATCACTGCGCTGAGCACGAGCACGAAACCAATATGAATTTAGCCATAATTTACAATTAACTTGGGCTTCCTATCTAACCTTATATATTTGTATTTTAATATCAACATCTTAGATTATTTTCGGTGATCTTCTCTGAAACAATAGCCCTTGACGGCGTTGGGTGGCCTCTGTTACTTTCGGCCGTCTTGTTTTGACACCGATGCTTGCAGCCGACGATTGATATTGCCGTAATCGTCTTCATTGGTTGTTTCGACAGGATACTTTGGACTCGGTAGCAACCGAAACATTTCAGCACTGACGTGCCGTTATCTTTCCGGCCTATTATCGGATTTTCAGCTGTCCGCTTTGGGCCGGTCATTGACTTGGGTGGGCCATGAATCTGCTCGATTTTTTACTGATCGTCATATTGGGATACTGCCTGGCTCGTGGAATTTTTCGTGGTTTAATCAAAGAGTTATCTTCTATTGTGGGGGTGTTTGGCGGTTTTTACGCAGCCTATACCTATTACCCGCAGGTGGCAAAGTATTTGGCGCGTTGGGTGCCCAATCCAGGATATCAGAGCATCATCAGTTTTATGATTATCTTTGGTCTGGTTTTTCTGGCAGTGGGATTCGCCGGAGTTGTGATCAAATACCTCATGAATATTGCATTTTTGGGCTGGACCGACCGTATAAGCGGTGCGATTTTCGGAACGGTTAAAGGACTTTTGATTACCACTGTGGTTTTATTGGTACTGACGACATTCTTGCCCAAAAATGCGGCTATTATCAAAAATTCTTGGGTGGCTCATCATATGCTGCGGTTCAGTGCCTACCTGGTCAAGGTGACACCCAAGGAGATGAAGCAGAGCTTCGGTATCAAAGTGAAGGAATTGAACAAGTCGTGGCAACGCCCCTAATCAACGCCGATAACCCAACCATTCAAACCCTTATTGACCTTATTGCGGCTCTCAGGAGTGAAAACGGTTGCCCTTGGGATCGAAAACAAACCCCATCGACCTTGACGGTCTATTTGATTGAAGAAATGTATGAATTGGTGGAAGCGATCCATTCCGACAAATCGGATGATGTCCTGGAGGAGCTTGGAGATGTGCTCTTTCAGGTCTTGTTCGTGGCTTATATGTTTCAGCAGCAGGGACGGTTTTCACTGGAACAGATTCTTGAGAGAATCATTCGAAAGATGATTCGTCGCCATCCACATGTCTTTGGATCCAAAAAAGTTGAAAATGCAGATCAAGTCAAGACCCAGTGGCACCGCATCAAGCAAACGGAGAAGGGCTCGCTTCCCTCGATGTTGGATTCGATTCCTTCAGGCATGCCGGCCTTGATGAGGGCTTATCGCATTTCAGAACGTGCGGCGGCAACCGGTTTTGATTGGGATTCTCTTAATGAGGTGATGGCGCAGGCTGAGGAAGAGTGGTCAGAATTTCAGGCTGAAATCGAAAATTCAGGTGTTTTGAAAACCAACCACGCAAAAGCGACCATGGAGTTGGGTGACGTTCTTTTTTCATTGGTGAACGTGGCGCGTTTGGCCGGTATTCATCCGGAAACTGCGCTGGCCAAGTCCACCCGCAAATTCACGCGTCGGTTCAATCAGATGGAAGCCATGGCGCACAAGCTATCCAGTTCCCTTGAAGAATTGCCAAAAGATGAGATGGAGCGTTTATGGGCGGTCGCTAAAAGGGATGACCCCGACCAAGACTGAACCTTCAAAAGAATAAACCGGCCCATAGGCCGGTATTATTCGTTCATAGCATAGGTCAAGCGGGGGTGTTGAGGTCGATTTACACGACTTTATCCACAGGTGTCAGCGATGGCGGTATTCTGAGGATTAAATCCCCGTTCTTATCGTATTTTTCGAATACCATGTGTCTGTCATCCTGCCTAAATTTGCCAGTGGTTTCATCTTCCTTGGTATTTCGAGCTTCTGCTTTATTACCTTGGTCAGACTTTTCAACAGGTCTGGCTTCACGGATCTCTCTGGCCTTTTGCTGATTAACCTCCTTCTCGTGTATGGCGCCACTGGGATCAATTTTTGAGGCGACCCGCAGCGCGCCTTCGCTAATGTTGTTAATCATAGTGATCCCCCTTTCTGCCGTCCCTTCATTACGTTCTGTAACTCAGCGGTGCGGCTACTACTTCTCCCTAAGCCTTTTGATCTAATCTTTTCCGTTTGAATCATTCCATCTCTGAAACAGGGTTACTGCCAATATGATGATCAACCAGCGATTCCGTCTCTCTGTTTTGCGGATCGAATCCCCGGATGGTTAAGGTGTTGGTCGATTTTCGATTTTGTTCATCAATCACCGTGTATTTAAAAGAAATGTGACCATTGGAGGGTATCTCCTGCTGTTCTTCCGGCTTTGTCGACGATCGTTCCGCCAAAATGGCTTCAAACTCATTTTCCGGACCGGCCTGGGTGATGCGCGCCACAATTTCCGAGGAAATTTTGTCCATAATGGATTGGCGCTGTCCATCTTCGGAAATGGTTATCAGGTCTTTGGCGCCGGCCGCGGTTGAGCCTTTAGAACCGTTTACGCCCGGCCCATGACTCAGCTGTTTGCGGTACACATTCAAGACATTATGTATTTGATAGCCATGAATATACATTTAAGTTCCTCCGGGCATAGTATCGGCATAGTCCATATTGACTTTAGGAAAAAATCCATTATTTTTTTCCAATTTTTTTTTAACCATTTGAAATATAATCAAATATATAAATATTAATTAAGATGAAATATCGGGGGCGTAAAGACCTTTCCATCCGGATCAGGAGGCACGCTGTTTCGGTGCGGCGCTGCATGCCAAAGTGATGTCACGCAATTAATCATTGACAATTCCAACCAAATCTATTCATTAAAAACGTTTATATTTTAGGTGAATCGATTATTTACCGCCGGATGCATCCATGGCAATTGCCATTAGACGTTCTTCAGACAGCAGGATGTGATGCATCATCCATTATCTGCTGAAATATTTATAAGGAGCAATGGACCCAATGGCTTTGACCGTCAATGAAGTGGCCGACCGCCTGAATTTACCTGTCGAAACGGTTCATCGATGGGTTCGCCAGGGGAAGATTCCCATGCAGCGAAGCCATGATACCTATACCATACGAAGGGAAATGCTTGAGCGATGGGCTGATGAACATAAGCTTGAGATTCAGGACCAATCCAGAGGTGGGGAGCAAAAAAGCATGGAGGAGCCTGAATTCGACAGCATTCTGCTGGCGATGCAGCGCGGAGGCGTATTTTATGATGTCCCCGGCAGCGAACGTGAAGCGGTGCTGCGAGCCGCGGTTGGGCATATTCCCAATATCGAATCGGCTGAAAGAGATCGGGTCTATGAAAAACTCATCGAAAGGGAGCGCTTAGCCTCCACCGGCATTGGTCACGGAATTGCATTACCCCATCCCAGGACCCATCCGGATATTTCTCTCGCTATGCCGCAGATCACGACCTGCTTTCTATCCGATGCTGTTCCTTTTGAGGCCATTGATGGACAACCGGTTCAGGTGCTGATGGTTTTGCTGAGCCATTCGACCAAACAGCATTTGGTCATGCTGTCCAAATTGTCCTTCTTTCTCAGGGATCAAACGTTTCGAAATCTGTTGTTAACCAAACCCTCCCAGGCTGAAATTATTAAAAACATTTCAGCTCTGGAATCCAAACGGGATTGAGCAGGGATACCGAGTGAATTTTACCCAATGGTTTAGTATTGTTAAACTTAAGTGGTCCATCTTTCGATCCGATGATCGCCTGATCGTTATTGCGCTGGCCGGATTTGTCGGTTCATGCAGCGGCCTGGCGGCAGTGGCACTGAACCGGGCACTTCACTGGGTGGGGGCGTTTGCGCACAGCCTGCACCACCATTGGTGGGCATTTGTATTACCGGCTTTGGGGGCTACGCTATCCGCCCTTTTTCTGAATGCTTTATTAAAGGAACGGGCAGGCCACGGTGTACCGGAGGTAGTCTATGCTGTTTCCCGCTACGGCGGGTTGCTGCGTTTTAGATCGAGTTATTCCCGCTTGATTTCAAGCTGTTTGACCATCGGCAGTGGCGGATCCGCCGGACCGGAGGCGCCGGTGGTGATGAGCGGTGCGGCCCTGGGATCCAATATTGCCAAATATTTCTCGTTAAAGGAGCGCCAACGCATTACTTTGGTGGGGTGTGGCGCGGCTGGCGCCATTGGGGCTATTTTCAACGCCCCTATTGCCGGATTGGTGTTTACCGTCGAAGTGGTCCTCGGTGAGTGGCGTGCCTTTAACATTGTTCCCATTGCCATCGCGTCGGTTGCGGGCACTGAAGTCAGCCGCTTGCTTCAGGGCAATCAGATTGCCTTCGGACACCAGCAATTCAACATCGGACTGATGGATATCACCGCCAGCTTCGGTATCGTTGTTTTCGCAACCGTGGTATCCGTCGTTTTTGGCCGCATGTTGAAATCCATGCATCATACTGCTTCCCGGACAAACATTCCGCAATGGTTGCATCCGGCTGTCGGCGGCATAGCCGTGGGCGTCATCGGTATCTATTTGCCCCTTGTTCTGGGTGAAGGCTATGGTTCGATCCAAAGCATGATTCAAAGCAGCTTCACTCCGGGTATCACCATAGCGGTCGTTGCCGTCATGGCCAAAATGGCCGCCACAGCGCTCACATTGGGATGGGGCGGCTCCGGTGGTATTTTTGCCCCCAGCTTGATGGTTGGCAGCCTCTTGGGCTTGGTCTATTACCGCTTGCTAACGTGGGTGGTGCCGGCCGGCGCAATCGCGTCGGAGGGGTGTTTCGCTTTGCTCGGTATGGCCGGGCTGGTAAGCGGCATTTTACAGGCGCCGTTAACAGCCATATTTTTGGTGGTAGAGATTACCGGAAGTTATGAGGTGATTCTGCCGCTGATCATCGTTTCAGCTTTAACTTCGACATTTTGTTATTACCTTGAGCCGGGGTCTTTTTACCTCCGGGATCTGATCGAGAAGGGCCAATATATGCGTCCTGGTACGGATGCAAAGGTACTGTCCGACCTGTCAGTGAGAGAACTGGTGGAAACCGATTATCACACTGTTGCCGGAAATATGCTGCTTAAAGATTTTATTGAAGTGATCAAACAATCCCAGAAATATCTTTTTCCAGTGGAAGACCATGTGGATTCAAGATATCTGGGCGTCATTTTCATCGACCGCATAAGGCCTTATTTGTATGATTCACATATGCACGCCGTTTTGATGGCTGAACAGGTTATGGAAACCAATATCCCCCAGGTGGCCCCGGATGATGAGTTGGCCGACGTCCTGAACATCATGGAAAACGCCCGGCTAAGCAGCCTGCCCGTGGTCGAAAATGGCCGTTTTGTCGGTATGTTGTCCAAATCCGTGTTGTTGGATCACTATCGAAAAGAGTTGATCGTTCAGACAGGGGTTTGATGGATCAGAAAAATGGATCTTGATCAAATGTTGCTGAATGCTATTGGAAAGGAGTTATCATGGAAGAGCGTTTATTACATGTTTTCAGAAATACACCCTTGGGACGGGAAACCCTGCTTCAATCTCTCTATTTTTGCAAAACACTGGACATCAGCCTGCGCGTTTATGTCCCGCAGGCGACCCAGTTCCTGATGTATTTTGATCACGACGCCGTGCAAGTGGACTTGGACAGCTCCTATTTGATATCGGCATCCAATGCGACGGCGCATGCCAGCAAATTGGCCGAAGCGTGGGGGATCAAACCTAATTTTTTTGTCCCAAAGAATTTCACCGCATCTCAATTGCCTGATATACCTACAAATTTCAACTATATGTGCTGTCCCCGCAGCATCACCGATCTCTCCTCAAAAATCGGCCTGGGATATATTGGGCCAAAGGTGCGACGTATCGTAAAGTCCTCTACCTTTCCGGTGCTGCTAACCAGTGCGGTGTTTAAAGAATGGAAGAGCCTGGCGGTCTTTTATGGCGGCTCAAAAAATGCCGACAAAGCCTTGAGTTGGGGCTTGCATCTGGCCAGAATTTCGGGGTTTCCCCTGGATATGGTAACACACACCGAGGGGCGGACGGATGATTATTTTGATGAACACCTTAAAGCCGCGGGTCTCCTCGACCAGGTGAAACAGCATGTACGCAATTGGCACAAGATCGAGAAAGGCCGGTTTGAGGAGGAATTATATTTGGTTCCCCATGATGCCCTATTGGTGGTCGGCGCATACGGGCATGGACTTATCAAGGACTTCTTGTTCGGCAGCAAGATGGAAACCATCCAGTCGTGGATGCCCAACAGTATCTTGCTGGTTGGCCCAAACTGTGTTTTTCGCGGGGCGTAAAAATCAGGGAACGGACACGGTGTTCAATAATAGACCCAATCAGTCAGATAATGATGAAACCCAGCTCAACGCGTCCATATCGACAGCATCGATTTGATAACCTCCTCTGAAAAGTTGGAGGCAGGCATCCACGCATTGCCTGTCGTACCATTGCACGGCACGTTCGCTAATCAGTTTCAGCGCTTCCGCCAACGGATAAGCCGGACGATAAGGTCGGTGAGCGGTCAAAGATTCTACCACATCGGCAACGCAGACAATTCGAGCTTCAGGAATGATATCCTCGCCCCTCAGCCCTTGGGGGTATCCTGAACCATCCATATGTTCATGATGTTGATGGGCGATTTCGGCCACCGGCCATGGAAAATCCACGGGCCCCAATATTTCATAACCCTTTAGGCAGTGTATCTGAAGATACTTGATGTCTTCATCGAGAAGTATCCCCGGGCGTGAGAGAATCTGGGAAGGCACGGCAATTTTACCGACATCATGGATCAGCGCCCCAAGGAAAACGCCTTCGATACACCCCTCAGGCAGTTTTAAAGTTTCGGCCATATTGGCCGCCAAATGGGCCACCCGGCATTGGTGGCCGGCGGTGTAGGGATCTCGGATCTCGACGATCCGCGTTATGGCCAAGATGGTCTGTACCAGGGTTTTTTTGATGTTCAAGGTGTATTGGAGATGCTCCTGCTCCGCCTGTTTTTGCTCGGAAATGTCACGGATATAGGCAATGAACACCGGTGAATTCTCGGGATTGACCGAGATAACGCCCATCTCCGCAGGAAAAACAGATCGGTCGGCCCGCATGGCGCTGACCTCCACATGCCGGCCGATAATCTTCTCTTCACCGCTGCGGAGAAAACGGGCAAGGCCGTTTTCATGAGCTTTGCGCAGTGGTTTGGGGATAATCATGTCGGCGACCAGGCGACCGATCACCTGGTCGCCGCGATAGCCGAATATCTTTTCAGCGGCGGGGTTGAATGCGATGATGCGACCTTTGTCGTCCATCGTAATAACGCCGTCCAGCGCTGATTCCACAAGTACGCGCAACCACTCTGACGAGAGGTCCCGCTTTCGATCCGGAGATTCTGATGGTTTCATCTTAAGCCATCACCTCCAAACGGTCTCGATATGGGTTAGATTACAATTAACCACAATTTGCCCTATCCCGCCAACTTAAAAGCGGACCTATGCTTTGATCAACCCTTTGAGCCGCGACAGTGCCTTCCATGAGAATGCTTCCCGCCGGCATGGGAAAATAGCGTTGTTGGAAAAAACAGGATCAGCGGACAGATCGTAGCGCGATACGGCCACTGCATCTTTCCACAGACGCGTGTGGGGGATGGGCGTATAGTAGGCCAGGATCGGCGTGATACCGGCATTCTTTACCGCCTTAATGGAGGCCTCCACCGCACTCAGGGACTGTCCGGGAAGTCCGACCAGCAAATAGGCCCCTATCTGTCCTGATTCGAATCCGGCGTTTTTCAGATGCCGAACGGCTTGGACAAATTCGGCCTCCGTCAATTTGGCATCCAATTCATCGCGTGTTTCAAATGCCGCCGTTTCCAGACCCAATCGCAATGTATGGAAACCGGCGCGTTTCATCAGGCGAGCCACATCGGCGGTGATGGACCGAATGTGGACGGCATTGGGTGTATGAAACAAAACGGGCATCCGCTTTTTAACGATCGCTTCGAAAATGGGCAATGCATGTCTTTCGGCATCCACCAGCAGGGCGTCATCGTAGAAGGCGAAATTAATCACACCATGATGATGGTGCCAATGGGCAATTTCATCCACCACCGATGCGGGTGACCGCCGCATTAATCGAGGCTCCAGAAATCTGGATGCACAATAGGCACAATCGAAAGGGCAGCCGCGGGTGGTTAAAAGCGGAACGTAGTTGATGCGATGCTGCAGGTCAAATGCCGGATAGGGCCAGGCGTCCATATCATTGAAATCGAGGCGGGATCCTATGTAATAGCCGGTGTGACGGTGGACCAGATCCAAAAGGGACTCGCCACGATCTGCAACCACCTCGGCCGCGCCGCTATGGATGCGTGCATGCTCGGTGCACAAGCGCGCATAAATGCCTCCCAGCACAACCGGTACATCGGGATAAATCGCCTTAATCACGTCGATGGTTTCAATCACACCCGGATACCAGTAGGTCATTAAAGAGGTTACCAGGATCAGGTCCGGTCGGTTCAGGGCTTTGATATCCTCACGGAACCACCTTGGTTCGATGCCGTAGCGGCTATAGGTGCGTTCAATCCCCTCAAGCCCTTTGGGATGGGCGATGGCGTGTTTTAGAAAAGGCCCCCGGCCGTGGCGGGCATGAGGGTCGGAGGCGGCAGCCCTGGGATGGAAGCGGTCCAGGCAGTCGATGTAATCCACCGGCAAATCATGGGCCCGCAACAATGCCGCCAGACTCAACAAACCGTATGGTTTGGCCCATACATCATAGGCTGCAAAGTCATGAATCCAAGGGTTGATAAAAAGGATTCGAGGCTTGTCGGTCTTGGAAGGCTTAATCCTCAACGGTTGAAAAGTATTTCATAGAAGTCTTCTTTAACTCCTGCCGACTGAACAGCAAAGCGTAAGTAAACACATTGGCCTTTTTTGCCATGCCCTCTGCCGTCCTGCGGCAATGATCTTCATCTTTACCGTGGATCATGGTGTACAAATTATACTTCCATTCCGGCGTGGGATCGCGGCGATAGCAATGGGAGACCTCTTTGAATGATGCCATGATCTTTCCGACTTCATCCATGCGATCTTCTTCCACCAGCCACGCCGTCATGGCGTTGGACCGATAACCCGATTTCTGGTGGCGCAGCGTCGCTCCGAAACGCCGGATGACACCGCGGCTGATCAGATCCTCCAACACTTCGAGCAATGTGCCTTCGTCGATGCCGATCTCTGAAGCGATCTGGGAAAAAGGTTCTCTGACAATGGGCATATCACCCTGGATGGATGCGACAATCTTTTTTTCTAACGTGTTCAACATGGCCGTTTCTGTTTCATGGTTCATGGTTTATGGTTCATGGTTTATGGTTTATGGTTCATTGTTCATGGCGTACCGGCAGTAAGGAAATGCATGTTTGCATCGAATGTCAATTCTTTTTTCCCAGACATCTCACATTTATAATGCTGTTATTGAGCTGCGTCTTTCCGGGAAGAGGGTTAATATGGACTTCTCGCTGGCTTGGCAAACCCCCCGTTCCGTAATAAATCCCGTGATCAGCCGTGCCGGGGTAACGTCAAAGGCATAATTGCCTGCCGGACTCTCTTTGGGTGAAACAAGTACATGGTCGATGCCGGTCAGGGTAAGGCCTTGAACAAAGCGGACTTCATCGGGATTACGCTCTTCGATGGGGATCTCCTTCAGTCCCTCACGCAATTGCCAATCAAATGTTGAGGAAGGCAAGGCCACATAGAACGGGATATGGTTGTCTTTGGCAGCCAGCGCTTTAAGGTATGTACCGATTTTGTTGGCGACATCGCCTGTGTATGTCGAACGGTCCGTGCCCACAATGACCATGTCCACCATGCCGTGCTGCATCAGGTGCCCGCCGGCATTATCAGTGATGACCGTATGCTTGATGCCGCCCTTGCCCAGTTCCCATGCAGTCAGCCGGGCGCCTTGATTCAACGGCCGGGTTTCGTCCACCCAAACGTGAACATCCACACCTTGTTCGTGGGCGACATACACCGGTGCCGTAGCCGTACCCCACTCCACGCAGGCCAACCAACCCGCATTGCAGTGGGTCAAAATGTTTACCGGCCCCTGCTTGGCTTTAGCGATTTGGGCGATGAGTTCAGCGCCATGCTCACCGATTTTACGGCAGTTGTCCGCCTCCTCTTCGGTCAGGATACCGGCCTCCCTGAAGGCGGCCTTTAAGCGCGTCTCGCGCTCCTGAATCTCCAGGACTTTGGTTTGAATGCGGTCAACGGCCCAAGCCAGGTTTACGGCAGTGGGGCGAGCCTGCCGTATGCGCTTGCATTCTTTGACAAAGCCCCCCTCATCCGTGGTGGTCTTTAACGCCACCCATACGCCATAGGCACCTGTGGCCCCGATTAATGGAGCGCCGCGCACAACCATTTCTTGAATGGCATGGATAACTTTGTCCACCGTATCCAGTGTCATGGTTTTCAATTCATGGGGCAGTCGCCGTTGATCGATGACCTTGACCGACTGGGTTTTGTCGTCAAACCAGATGGGGCGCATCTCTCGGCCGTCTACTTTCATTTGCTCAAACCTTTCAATAAACTTTTCCAAACAACCTTCGGACTAGACTTTACTCAATAGTTTGAATTTTGTGGATATCCGGATTCCATGATAATGTGCAAGATTTTGATCTTATTTCATATTCCAACAATAAGGTCAAATCGAAAGCTTAATTGACCGCCTCTCAATCATGTTGACAACAATGCATACCCCAGGAGCAAGATGCACACGGTTTGGAGCACCATCCGGCCGTTGCGGCCGATTCGCCACGGGGGCAGCAAAAAAGCCATGAAAAAGCCGGTGCAAACAAAAAAATTCGTCATCCAACGAACATTCTCAGGCCGCCAGGCCAGGATCAGAGCGATGAGCACCCAATAGACCGTCATAGCCATGGCGACTGCCTTCAATCGCCGCGGTCCGCGCAACAACGCCATACCGACTGAAGGTATCACCAAACAAAATCCGGCCGGCCCGAACCAGGAAAAACCTGAACCGGAGGTCCATGACCAGTCAAAGATCACCGCAGCCCCTTTGCCGGCAAACGGCTTTGCAGATAACCAGTGATAGGCCCCTTTCAGTCCATCAAGCAGACTGAATCCAAATCCCCATTTCGCAAATTGCTCTACAAATTCAGGCAAATCGAACGAAAGCAGCAGATAGCGCACCAGATTGCCCACGGTGCCCAAAAGGGCATCCGGATTAAACACAACGCTATCACGTATGGGCTCACCGATCCATGGCCTGCCGACGATCAGATTGGCACAGACATAGGCCCCTTGTGAGAAAACAACAACCAAGGCAAATACCACCCATATGCCTGGCCGGCGACCGCTCATATTCGGCCTCAGAGCTCCAAATCCGTAACGGCGCGACAATGCCACCACGCTTAATCCGCATAACACCGCCGCCATAAGATAACACAATCGCCCACCCGCTACGGTGTAAGCCAGCGCACTGATGTGCATACCCGTATCGTGGCCGTGGGGCTGTTCGCACAATCGGTAAAGGGCTAAAATGGACACCAAGGCTGCTGCGGCCGGGAGCAATTCGCTGGGAGTTGTCATACTTTGCTGCACGACGCGATGCATACTGACCACCAAAAGGGTGACGGTGATGGCCATAGGCGGCCATGCATATCGGCGCGCCAAGGCATATGTCGAAAAACCGATAGCTGCATAAGCGCCCAGGTTAGCAATGGCAATGGCCTGGGGCGGCTGCCAGGAAGCTGAAAAAACGGCATGATTTAAAACCGGCAAAACCATATCCGGCGACGACGTATAAACAGATAAAATCGACCGGGCATGATTCCATATGGGTTGGTAATAGTCCAAATTCGGTCCATTGACTTGCACCAGCGGCCAGAACCACACGACGGCAACGTAACCCCAAACAAGCAAAAGTCCGCTGGCAGCCATCCTGTGGTTGCGTATAAATTGGATGAGGATGCCGACTTGGGAAAAGAAGGTCCGGCGATGGTTGAATAGATGATTTGCGAAAAAGACGGCGCCGATGATCAGCGCCGGAAGATAGAGAGAGGGCCACCCCGCCAACAAGATCACCTGAGCAAGCCATGCCTGGGCCATGATGGTGGCCATCAACGCGTAAGCCACCGCTTCGGCCAACGTGTTGCCGCAGCGCCGAAAATAGGATAGCCATGCCCCCCCACAGGCGCCGGTAAAAAAAAGCAAAACAACATTGCCGACAACACCGCTGTCAATGATCATCGCCATCCGGGTCCGATGCCAATTTTTCGCCGATTTTAGCCTCTTTTGCGGCTTTCTGCGCTTTCAAGTGATCCACAATCTCCTGCATGTAATCACGCATCTGCGTGGCCAGTTCTATGCACTCCGGACATCGCACCTTTCTTATCAGGTAGCCATGTGCGTCATTTTGGTGATGATACCAGGGACCGTAGGGGGATCCCTTGCAGAATTTTTGACCGGTATAGGAAGCAATGGGGCATCCCACACAGAATATCATGTAGTAAATACGGCACGGCGGGCAGTCCCAAACACCACCGTCACTGCCCTTTCCGGCGATAATGCGGTTCCATTTTCGGACGGCGGCTTCCATAATGGTGATCTTATTCATTGTCCCATCTCCCTCTTCAATGGGTTGGCCGGCGGTTTAAGGCATGGCCATATATGCCCCAATAAGTGGGCTGTACGACGCAGCACCGGCTCCACCCGCCGGTTACTGGCTTTAGACGCCAGTTTTTCAAGATCGGTTCGGGTCCGGTCACACAACTCGGCCAACACCGCCCGCACGGAGGCTGACAACGCTTTCACATGATAACCACCTTCCAATACCATTACCATCCGGTCTTGGCAGCACTTTTCGGCCACATTCATTAAAACACGCGTCATGGCGGCATATCCGGCTTCAGTCACCCGCATACGCCCCAACGGGTCTTTTTTGTGCGTATCGAATCCAGCCGAAACCAGGATTAAGTCCGGGTCGAACGACAAGGCCACGGGAGCCACCAATTTCTGAAAAAGTTCCGTAAAATCACCATCCTTCCATCCTTTACCCAATGACAGGTTGATGGTGTAACCTTCTCCCTTTCCCCGTCCCACCTCCAAATAATGTCCCGTTCCGGGAAAGCAGGGATATTGATGGGTGGAGATATAAAGAACGGCGGAATCCTCCTCAAAGATGTGTTGAATGCCGTTGCCGTGGTGGAGGTCCCAATCCACGATAAGCACCCTCTGAAGCCCTTTGATTGTCCGGGCGTACGCGGCACCGAGGGCAACATTGTTGAACAGACAAAATCCCGTGGCGCGACTGAACTCGGCATGGTGGCCGGGCGGTCTCACCATTGCGAAGGCATTGCGAACGTCGCCGTCGGTCACCGCGTCAATGGCCGCCAGAACTCCCCCGACAGACCGGCTCGCCGCCTCAAAAGAAGCTTCGCAGGCATAGGTATCCGCGGTCAATTGGCAAAAGGGCTGATCAGCTGTGGATGCAATCTGGTCCACATAGGTGGCTGAATGCACCAAAGTCAAATCCTGCCTGGAAGCCTTACGCGCTTCGATATTGATCAGCGGCATGGCCGCAGCGTCATTATCAAGCATGGTGTAAATGCTCACCAACCGCCGGTGGTTTTCCGGATGTTCCCCCTCGCTGCGATGGGCTAAAAAAGCATCATCTCTTACCACCCCCGTCACTTTGCCGTTGGATGACGAGGTATCGTCAAGCAGTATGCCACCTCTTTTTTTGAAATACGCTTCAGGAACCACCATCATGTGGCAAGGCGAATTTCGAAGCAGCGCCTCGGTTGTTGAACCTGCCATCCACTGGCCCAACGTGCGTCGCGGACGTACCCCGACCATGAGTAAATCCAATTTCAACGCATCAATCAACGACGGCAGCATTTCTTTGGCTGGACCGGCGGCAATATGAACCGTAACGGGAATGGTATCACGCGCCGGGTCGGGCACCATGGCGGCTATATGATCTTCCAATCGAGATCTTAGGCGTTCCTGCACTTCATCATAGGGTCCTTCCGTGGGTTCCACCATGGAGGTATCCATGGCGGCCCCCATGGCATGCAGCAAGTGCAGTCGTGCATTGAATCTTTGTGCCAAGCCGGTCCCATGCGCCACAAGGGTCTTGGCGCTTTCACCGACATCGCAGCTGATACCGACGGCGTGAACATTGACCGAGGCATCGATATCGGGTCGAACGACCAATAATGGACACGGCAGCATACGGGCCATGCGTTCCACCACCGTGCCCATAAAGAGTCGTTTCACCCCTTTGAAACCTTTGCTTCCGGTAACCACAGCGGCCGCTGAATGTTGGTTGCAATGGAGCGCCGCCAACTCGGCCGGTTCGCCAAAAACAATCTCTTTCTGCCATGGTACCGTCACAGACGACATCATGTGCTCGACGGCTTCACTGCATTGAACATGCTGTTCTTTCAGCTCTCCGCCGCGTTCGAATTCCGCTGATGGATAGATTTGATCGGACGGCTGGTGAATGGCGTGAAAAATGCGCAAAGGAAGACCCATTTTATGCGACAACATGGCTGCCCACGCAATGACTATCTTAGAAGATGGCGAGAGATCGATACAGCAAAGAATGCACTCCATGGTGACGCTTTCCTATGAGGTAAAACGCTGCTGATTAATCTTATACGGTTATCCGGAATACTTAAGTGCGATCTATTTTTGGACAAGTGTTAAGTGTTAAGTTTTAAGTGTTAATTTGAGGATCGGGTCTTATTTTATTTAAAAATCAATAGAATACCTTTGCCTAACACTTAACACTGTTCAGCGGATCAAGACCCACTACCAATAAAGGTCCAACTAAAGCTTTATAGATAACCGGATAATCTTAAATATAGGAGTCGGCGCGTAAAAGTGTCAACCGGTGATATGCAAAGGGATGGTGATCGGTATTCGGTGGTCTGTATTCGGTGTTCGGTGATCGGAGATCGGTAATCAATGATATAATATTACGCGGTTATCTTAAAAGATTAAGCGGGGGGGGTTATCCCCACCGGTCGGGACAGAGCCCGACCCTACCCGGGAACCCTCAAAACGCCAGGGATCGA
>JASFER010000066.1:0-24290 GCA_050124755.1 Desulfobacteraceae bacterium | reverse complement strand
GGAGCAACTGGCCGCATGAACCAACGCCCAATCACAGACCGGGACTTGTCCCTGATCCTTGAAGAAGGCGAAGGCTACACCCTTGAATTTCCAAGGCCGACCTATGAGGAAACCGAAGATGCTCCGGATCGAAATAGGGAAGAAACTAGGGCGTCCACTAGGGAAAAAACTAGGGTGAAAATTCTATATCTGATCGTTGAAAACCCCGAAATTACCGCCTCCGAATTGGCCGAGGCCGTCGGTATCACGCCCAAGGGTGTGGAATGGCAGATTGTCCGGCTAAAAAAGGAGGGGATGTTGAAACGCATCGGACCGGCCAAAGGCGGGCGCTGGGCCGTGAAAAAAAATGAAACCACGGAACACACGGAATACACTGAAAAAAAAGAATAAATTTCCGTGTATTCCGTGTATTCCGTGGTCACAAAAAATAAGATGAGAAATATTCTTTTTGAAAAAGAAAGCTACGCTGTCCGTGGTGCTGTTTATGATGTTTACCGTGAGATGGGCTGCGGATTCTTGGAAGCGGTTTATCAGGAGTGCATGCAAAAAGAGCTGCAACTAAGAGGTATCCCTTTTGTCCCACAGCGGGAGTTGAAGTTGGTCTATAAAGGAAAACCGCTGGAGCAAACCTACAAACCGGATTTTGTCTGTTATGACACGATAATTGTGGAACTTAAGGCGGTCAAGGAGATCTGTGATGAACATCGGGCTCAGTTGCATAACTACCTGAAAGTAACTGGGCTGAAACTTGGATTTTTGGTTAACTTTGGACATTACCCGAAAGCCGAGATAGAACGAATAGTAAAATAAACCACGGAACACACGGAATACACGGAAATTTTATATTCTTTTTTCAGTGTATTCCGTGTGTTCCGTGGTTAAAAAAAAAGGATATACAATGCTGCGCAACAACCCCACCCTCAAATCGAAAATCGACCAGCTCTGGGACAAATTCTGGGCCGGCGGCATCGCCGACCCCCTGACCGCCATCGTGCAGATCACCTACCTGCTCTTCATGAAGCGGCTGGACAAGCTGGACCTGGAGCAGCAGGGCAACGCCGAGTTCGCCGGCGATACCTTCACCTCCCGCTTCGCCGGGGTATGGGTTCCGCCCGAGCACCGCGACAAGCCTAAGAAGGATCAAAAACCCTTTGCGGTCAAAAAGCAGGACCTGCGCTGGAGCGCCTTCAAGCACATGCCCGCTGAGGAGATGTTCAACCACGTCCAGGGCAAGGTATTCCCTTTTTTAAAAGACATCAACGGCCGAGAATCCGCTTTCACCGATCACATGAAAAACGCCGTCTTCGTGATCCCCAAATCCTCCCTGCTGGTGGAAGCAGTCAAGACCATCGACGGGATCTTCGAGGAGATGGACAAGGAGGCCGAAGAAAAGGGCCAGATGTTCCAGGACATCCAGGGCGATGTTTACGAATACCTGCTCTCGGAGATCGCCCAGGCCGGCAAGAACGGCCAGTTCCGCACCCCGCGCCATATCATAAAGCTCATGGCCGAACTGGTGCAGCCCCAACTGGGCCACCGGATCGGAGATCCGGCCTGCGGGACCTGCGGATTTTTGCTGGGCGCCTATCAATACATTGTCACCCAACTGGCCCCCAAAAAAGGCGTGAAGGATCTCAAACCCGACGAGGACGGCTTCAAACGCACCTCGGTCAGCGCGGTGCTCACCGAAAAAGCCCGGCGCATCCTCAATGAAAGCCTCTGGGGCTACGACTTCGACACCACCATGGTGCGACTGGGCCTGATGAACCTGATGATGCACGGCATCGACGAGCCCCATGTGGATTACAAAGATACCCTCAGCAAAACCTTCAACCAGCTCAACCAATACGACATCGTCATGGCCAACCCGCCCTTTACCGGTAGCATCGACAAGGGCGACATCAACGAAAACCTGAGCCTGAAAACCACCAAGACCGAACTGCTCTTCATCGAGACCATTTACCGCCTTCTCAAAAAAGGCGGCACCGCCGGCGTCATCGTGCCCCAGGGCGTGCTCTTCGGCTCGGCCCGGGCCTTTGTGGAGGCCCGCAAGATCCTGGTGGACCGCTGCGATCTCAAGGCCGTGGTCACCATGCCCAGCGGCGTTTTCAAACCTTACGCCGGAGTCAGCACGGCCATCCTGATCTTCACCAAGGTCTACGACAAGGAGGATAAGGTCACCGAGCCGGGCACCGAGCATGTCTGGTTTTACGAGATGCAAAGCGACGGCTACTCCCTGGACGACAAACGCAACAAGCTGGATGGGTTCGGTGACTTGCAAGATATCGTCGAGAAGTTCAAAAAGCGCAACCCCAAAAAAGATACCGACCGCACCCAGAGGTGGTTCATGGTGCCCCGGCAGGAAATTGTCGATGAAAAGTACGACCTGAGCCTGAGCCACTACAAGGAAGAAGTGTTTGAAGAGATTAAGTATGAAAAACCGGGAGTGATTTTGCAGAAGTTGCTGGAGGGTGAGGTGGGGGAGGATTTCGATGAGAAGGCGCTTCGCAAGGTTAAGGGTGGAATTGTGAAGGAGTTGCTGGATTTGAGGGGGATGATTCAATGAAACGTGTTCTCATAGGAGACCTGTGTGATTTTAAATATGGCAAAGCCCTCAAGAAAGAAAACAGGAACGAAGGAAGTATCCCCGTTTACGGCTCAAACGGCATTGTAGGTTATCATGACAAAGCTTTAGTAATTAAAAAAACAATTGTCGTTGGTCGAAAGGGTTCTATCGGTGAAGTTCATATTGCAAACGTTCCTTCATGGCCAATTGATACAACCTATTATGTAGAATTTAAAGTTCGAGATATCAGCATTGAGTGGTTCTTTAGATTATTAAAAACATTACACCTTAACGAGCTAAATCGATCGGTTGCGGTTCCAGGTTTAAATAGGGATGATGTTTATCGGATAAAAATTAATCTTCCACCACCCGATGACCAAATCCGCATCGCCAAACTACTAAGTTGCGTCGATTCAATGATTGCCAAACGCAAGGAAAGTCTGAGACTTTTGGATGAATTACTGAAAGGCATTTTTCTTGAAATGTTTGATAAGTTCTTAAAAAACAAAGGCAACCTTAAAATAACCACATTTGATGCAATCAAAGAAAAGGGAAGTGGCACATTCTCAAATGGCCCCTTTGGGAGCGACTTATTAACAAAGGAGCTGAATAAGACTGGAGGAATACCTGTTATCTATATCAGAGACATCAAAGAAGGCGAGTTTTTTTGGAGTAGCAATGTATTTGTGACAAAAGAAAAAGCCGATTCCTTGCCCAATTGTAAGATTAAAATTAATGACATTTTAATTGCAAAAGTCGGTGATCCACCAGGTATGGCGGCAATCAATGAACAATTTACAGAGGCGATTATTACGCAGGATGTTGTTAGGCTTAGAGTCAATAAAATCAAGGCCAATCCTAAATATGTCCAATATTTTTTAAACTCTGAATATGGCAAATGGATAGTTAAAAAAATAACGATTAAAGGAACTCGAAGTAGATTTCCATTGAAAGCATTCAAGAGCTTGCCAATAAGATTACCTTCGATCAGACTCCAAAACAAATTTGCATCAATAGCCGAGAAGGTGGAGTCAGTCAAAAATTCTTACAGGCGAAGCCTTTCCGAGATAGAAAATCTCTATGGTGCCCTATCGCAAAAAGCCTTCAAAGGCGAACTGGATTTGAGCAGGATTACTGTAGAACAAACATCTGAACCGACAACGGATACTAAGGACAGCGAACTTGAACAACAGCCCATATCTTTACCGCTTTTGGATCATAAGGTTATGGCCGACCCGGTAGCCAGAGAAAATTTGCTGCAACAGATCTTCAAAGATTATTTCACCGAACACCCGAAGCGAACTGGTTCTTTCAAAGATTTTTGGAATAGCGTCGAGTTCAGTGTGTCGGATTACATGGATGACGAAAGTCCGCCGCTCGACTCGGCGGATTACGACAAGTTCAAGACCTGGTTGTTCGACCTGCTGAAAAGCGGCCGCGCCGAGCAACGCTTCAATGAAGAGAAAAACAAAATGGAGCTCCGAACAAAGCCATGAAATTGCTGCGGCTCAAGATAGGCGAACCGTTTCGCTGCCTGCAAGCAGGCTTCGAGCTGCACTTTCTGAACGAGTGGGACCGGAAGGAGCGGGCCGGCCGGTTTGATCCTTACATCCTGGCCGGTCCCAACGGCTGCGGCAAGTCCAATATCCTGGAAGTGCTGGCCGCCATTTTCTTTCAACTGGAGTGCCAGTACCTGTCTTTCCGTCCGGAAGCCTTGATGCCGCCGGAGTTTGACGAGGGTTTCGATGATGGGTTTGCCGGTCGGCAGGGTATCGCAGCACACCGGCCCCAGGCCTTCGAACTGGAATATCTCCTTCCGGTGCCCAGGCGCCTGCAATCCGACCCGGCCGCAGCTATCGCCCACGTCAAGATCAGCAAGAAAGCCGGTGACAGCGCCAAGGTATTCTGGGTGAACCATCCGGAGTATGGTGAGGACACTCCCCTCTCCCGGCTGGTTGCCTGGGATCTGCTACCGGAATTTGTCCTGGGGTATTCGTCCGGCGAAAATGAGATCCTCAGTCTGCCCTTCTTTAAACAGCGCTTCATCCAGTTGGATGAATACCTGGACAGCCTTAAAGAAAATACCTCTTATGCCGGCAAGCCGGAATCGCGCCAGGCCTTTCTGGATAATGCGTTCAATCAGGCTATCCTGGTGAGCAATCTGCTGTTCCAGCAGCTCGATGCCCTGGAACCGTTCAGGCAGGAGGTGGGCGTCGAGGGGCTGGTTCAATTCCGTATCATTCTGAAAAAGTCCATTGAAATCGCCGCCGACCAGGCCGACGCATACCCCCAGGAGTATGTGCGGGTCGAAGAAGAGGAGGACGGCATCCAGACCTACCGGCTTTTGTTGCTGCAGCGATTCGATGCCGTGGATGATGAAAAAATGGCCCGCACCGCCGTCATCGACCGCCTGCAGCGCTGCGCCACCAGTTCCTACCATGATTCGATAACCGACACCCTCTATCTGGATTACCTGGTCACCGATGAGACCCGCAAGGCGTTTCAAAACAACTTCAGCTCGGCCATGGACCTGTTCCAACACCTTCAGATTCTTTTGATCCTGAACCTTTATGCGGTCAGCGAACCGCTAAAGCGCGATCTTTACCTTTCCGACAGCCTCTATGTGAACGAGACCGTCCCCACGCTGCCGGCGGACGCCCGCGTCATGCGCTTTGAGGATCTGGTGCTGAAAAAGAGCGGCGTCGACGAGCCCATTTACGCCCGCTCGCTGTCCGACGGCGAGTATCAGTTCCTGCACAGCCTGGGCCTTTGCCTGCTGTACCGGGACACCAACAGCCTGTTTCTGCTGGATGAGCCCGAGACCCATTTCAACCCGGACTGGCGCTCCCAGTTTATTACGCGCCTCCGAGAATGTTTCAAAAGCGGCGATCCCAAGGTCCGGCGGGAAGTGCTGATCACCACCCATACGCCGTTTCTGATTTCCGACAGCCTCCCTGAACAGGTTCTGGTGATTGACAAATCCGACGGCGTCGTGAAAGTGACCCGCCCGGACTACAACACCCTGGGCGCGTCCATCAACAAGATCACCATGAAGACATTCGGCAAGCGCGAAACCATCGGCGGGTTTGCCCAGCAGAAGCTTGAAGAACTGAAGCAACGCTTTGAAGCCGCCAAAGCCGAAGCATCCGATGCCGAAAAAAGCGCCTTGATCGACGAAATCGACCGGCAACTTGGTGACTCCGTGGAGAAGGTCCTGCTCATCAAAACCATTCTTGACAGTATGGAAGGAAGTCCGGATTAATGCTGTTTGCCTACACCTATGTACCGCACCCCATGGAAAAGATGCAGGAATTTGTCGAGTATATCTTTTTCCAGGTATGGTGCCAGGCGCCTAGTGGACAGCCCTTCAGCTTTGACCTGTTCAACGCCAAGCCTGAGTTAAAGGACGTCGTGGAAGCTTTTCATTTCTCCGATGCCAGGGGCGCCGATTTTTTCAATGGCCACATGGAAAAGATTTACGGCCTGTTCGCCGGCCTTTCGCCGGCGCAAATCACCCAACTTCAGGCGTGGTTCAAAGGGAACAACGACATTGCCGGGTTGTGCCGCAACGATCCCGCCGTGGCTGTTGCCAGGTACGCGGATCTGGATGCCTTTGATCAACCGTTGTCAGAAGCGCTGGCTGCCTTTTTCAAGGGATTGTATGCCAAGGACCTGCTGAATCTGGCGCCCCTTAAAGCGGTCATTGGAGAAATCGACGATCACCATTCAAACTTCACCCAAATCAACCGACAGGGCAAATGCCCGTTCTGTGGCATCAACGATATGAAAGGGATTTATCACAGCAAGCGGGAGGCCTATGATCACTACCTGCCCAAAAGCAGATACCCATTTAATTCCATAAACTTCCGCAACCTCGCCCCCGCATGCCACGAGTGCAACAGCACCTACAAACAAAGCCGGGACCCGCTCTATAACCCCAGGGACCCTTTGCAGGACAGGACCGGCGGACGACGCAAATCGTTTTATCCCTATCATACTGCTCCATACGCAATAGAGCTGGAAATTTCGCTCAATTCACCGGACTGGACCCACATCACACCGAATGATGTGACCCTTTCCACAGGTCCTGAAGCACTACGGGAAAAAATCGACACGTGGTTGGATGTCTACGGCATTGAAGAGCGTTATACGGGCAAGTGTTGCTGCGAAAACGATGGCAAATACTGGATCGAACAGGTGTTGGACGAATCGCAGAACAACGGCAAAACACCCCAGGAGTGCCTATCCACCATAAGTCGGCAGGCTGAATTAAAGCCATTCGCAGAGGTCAATTTCTTGAAAAGACCGTTTTTGGAGGCATGCCAAAAGGCCGGGGTATTTTCAATTCCGACGAGTAGACATTGATGGACAGGGAACCAAAGTGACGATAGTTGTGACCGGATCTGTCATACATATATGATAATCTGTTTTTAGGATTTGGAGATTGATGAAATCAATAATACTGACGAATCCGTCACAAGTTGACGAATATATTGATACAATTCAATCTTTCGCGGATTCAAATCGGAAAGCTTTCGGTTTTTTGCCTAAAACGACTTATTCAGAGCAAGCGAGCAGGGGGCATCTATGGATAGCCATAGGCCAAGAAGATCAACGATGTCTGGGATATTTGTTGTTCGGCGGAAGATATCCGACATTTAGAATAACCCAGCTGTTTGTTGCTAAAGGGTTCCGCAAACATGGCATTGGATCAAAACTGCTCTCTGAATTCGAATCATATGCTGAAAAGAATAACTTTTTGACCATCAATGCGAGAGTGGCAGCCGATCTTCCTGCAAACAATTTTTGGGAAAAGGCAGGATACCAGTTGCTAAAGCAAGTGAGAGGCGGAAAGACAACCGACCGCATGATCAATTTAAGAACAAAGGAACTCAATACACCGTCCTTATTTCATGGATTGGAGATCAACGCTTGTGTAGAAAAAAGTGGATTGAAATCTCTCAAAACATCACAACGCCCCATCTTTTCAAGTCCTACCTATGTGATTGACTTGAATATATTTTTTGATGTGGTCAAGGATCGTGTTAATCGTACACAGGCGAATCGGCTGATTTCGGCAGGATTAAACAATGAAATAAAAATCTATGTTACACCTGAATTCTGTTTTGAATTAAAAAAGCATAAAAAGGGAAACCAAGATCCGATTCTTGAATTTGCTGAAAATTTACCCACCCTACCCTCAATAAATGATGACACTATCAATAAGCTGATCGGAGAATTGAAAGCAATTGTATTTCCGGAACGCAACAATGCGGATCAGAGATTGTCAAGAAACCGATCAGATCTAACCCATTTAGCATATTGTGTGCACCATGGTGCATCGGGTTTCATTACGAGAGAGAAGGCGATTTTATCAGTTTCCGATCAGCTGAAAGAATCTTACCACATAGAAGTATTGTCAGCAGCGGACCTTATTCCTTCACCGATTGATGAACCAATAAAATCTCAATCTTTGAGTGTTAATTTTGATAAAGAATCTTTGGCACTCAGCCTATTCAAAGAGGACCAAAGAGAAACAATTGAAAAATTTTTAATGACATTCTGGGCTGACAAGGATTTTATACTGGATGTTTTACATCCAGGGAAAAGCGAATCTCCGCGGCAACGATTTGTGGCCTGGCTTGGAAATAAAATAATTGGATTTGCGTCTTGGGACAATCCGCATAGTCTCAGTCACGAAAGAGTTTTGCATTTATATATAGACGAGAGCTTTGCCGAAGCTGAGATGATTATTGATCATGTTATTGAAGTTGTTTTGCGGGATTCAGCACTACTTTTCCCCTTGATGATAACCCTTTATGTTGGGCCTGAGCAATCGATTACCCGCTCAACAGCGTTAAGGCGCGGATTCCTGCCGACGCATGGGAATGTAGAAGGCAATCAAAAAAAGGAGCTCATCAAAGTCGTTTTTAATGGGCCCATTAACAAAGGAAATTGGCCCAGTATCAGGGAAAATATCAAAAAATTTACCGGTTTTCACCTCCCGATAAGGATTCCGACTCACTCGGAATTCATAAACACCGGCGTGATCATAAAGACCAAAGATGGTAACCGCAGCTGTTTGAGCCTGTTTGATTTTGAAACGCTTGTTTCGCCCGGTATCATCTGCTGTCCAGGGAGATCAGCACTGCTGGTTCCAATTCGTTTGCAATATGCCCAAAACTTTTTTGTCCTGCCACATACGCAGCGCGATCTGTTTTTCACACCTGAAGCTCTGCTACATATTGAAAAGGCTTATTTCCGAAGCTATCGGAATGCATCTATTTTCAAGCGAGGGGGTTTGGTTATCTTTTACATCTCTGGCTCAGGGGGTGGGTTCAAAGTAGCCATTGGATGTGGCAGAATCACATACTCAGAAGTTATTGCCGTAGATAAGGCCACTTTATTACTTAATCGACAGGGTGTTCTTTCCAGAAATGAATTGCTGAAGATCGCTAATAAAGATGGCATGGTACATGCTTTTACATTCGATAATTTCAGTCGCTTTAAAAATCGGATTACCTTTTCTCAACTGAAAAGCCACAAGCTGATTTCTGGTGCGAATCTTGTAACAGCAGAATCTCTTTCAACAAAAAATTTCGTTAAAATTTGTGAGATGGGATTTGGTGATGGAGAAAAAAATTATGACTGATGCATTAATATCGATCAAACCAGAGTTTGTCGATAAAATTGTAAATGGTCAAAAGACCGTTGAGATACGTACCAGGAAGGTCCAATTGGATAAAAATTCAAAATTATGGATTTATACCACCCTGCCGAAAGGTAGCGTTCAAGTGTTAACATATGTCAAGCACGTTGATTTTGGTCATCCGACTACTATCTGGAGCAAATATGGATCATCAATTGGGATTTCAAGAAAGACCTTTGACCAATATGTCAATGGCTCAAAATCAATTTCAGCCATAGTTACAGAGGGGACATGCAAACTTCCATATGAAATTTCACTCCAAAATATAAGAAGCATTGTTCCGGATTTTCAACCACCTCAATTTATAAAACGTATGGATGATGAAGATCCGGTTCTAATGGCGATATTGAAAATATTATCGGAAAATCAGATATAGCTTTTGAAGATTAAACGGTTTGAAACGAACGACAGGCCAAGGCCCTTGGGTATCTCATGCAGAATGCCGAACTGAACATACAGGAGTTCGAAGTACACTGCCCGGAGGTCAATCGCCGTAGCCTGTAACGAGACCTCAAGGCGATGATGGACAAACAACTGATTAGCGCCGAGGGGCAACCAATAAATTAGTCTATCACCTGAAGCACTGATTTTGGGAGCTGAACTTGCTACAATCTTGCGACATAACTTGTGACAGACTCACGACACAGCTTGCGACAGGGATTGATTTGTGTGAATAACCATTTTGGCAGGTAGTTATGGCAAAGAAACCAAAAAAGAAGGATGCTTTGGGCGAGTTGCTGGAGGCGGCGCCGCATAAAGTTCTCTCTAAGCTGATTACAGAGCTTACGGTGATGTTTCCCGACGTCCGGCGGGAATGTTTCGATTTTCTGAAATCCCAGGTCTCTGTATCCAATGCCCTTGTAAAACGCTCCGAAGGCGAGGCCGTCCTGGCCCTTTGGTCGGAACTGGCGCCGGATCTGGATGAACTGGATATGTACGGCGGTGGCGATTATGGCACCGAGGATCATGTGGCCGAGCTGTTGGATCAGATTCGAGAGCGGCTGGAATCCAAGGAGGTGGACGCCGATTACCGGCGCGAGCTTCTGGACCTTGTCCTGCCGCTTATCAAAAGCGGCAATGCCGGCATGGACGACATGCTTGACGATGTGGCTTATGCCGCTTGTTATAATGACAGCGATCTGCGAGGGCTGGCCCAGGCTTTTGAGGCGATGAACAAGGAGTGGAGGACGGCACGGGCCCGCGATATCTACCGCCGACTCGGGGATCGGGACAAATATCTTGAGCTGCGTGCCGGGCGGATGGAATACGGCGCCAATTACCATGACCTGGCTGAATTTTATTGGGAATCCGGCGAAAAGGAAAAAGCCCGCAGGTGGCTGAGCAGGGGCTGGAAAAAGCGAAAGGGCGCATGGATGAACTGCGCGGGTTTGTTGCCGCGAGAGCGGAAGAAACCGGCGACCGGGAAAAGTATATGGCCCTGCAGTTCGCCCAGACCGTGGACCGCTTGACACTTGAAAAATATAAGGGGTTCAAGAAGTTGTGCACTGCAGCCGAGTGGTCTGCGTTCGAGCCGAAGATCATCGCACAATTGAAACAGGCCTGGGGGTCCGAACGTTTGAAGATCCGCATGTATCGCAAAGAATATGATCGAGCCGTGGCCATATTATCTAAAGGGCGCTATCCGATGTCGGTCCGGGATACCGAATATGAAGTCAAGGTGGCCAAAAAGCTCGAAAAACGGTACCCAGAAGAAATACTCAAATACTATCTGACCGGGCTTGGGAATTTAAACCGCAACGATCAACGCAAAGAGTACGCCCGCAAAGCCAAGGTGATGGCCAAGGTGCGGCATATGCTGGTCGACGTGATCGGCGACGAAGCCCGCTGGGAAAAATTTGCATGCAAGGTCAAGCAGGACAATCTTCGGCGTCCGGCATTTCAGCAGGAATTCGCCGATGCAGTGCCGGGATGGTCGGAGCTGAACTGACATGGTTGCGGACCGAAGGAAGAAACTTATTGCATTAGGTGCGGAAGTCTTGGCCGATGGGTTGTTGGAACTGGCCGAGCGTGTCGAGGTGGTCGATGACCTGGTGGAACGCTTGATTGCCACCCCAAAGGAAAACATCCAGCGCTACAAGGAGAAATTGGCCGAGTTGAAACGCCGGCAGTATTTCATTTCATGGAAGGAGTCTGCTGCCTTCGCCCACGAACTGGAGATGCTGCTCGCCGATCTGGAATCGGGCGTGGACGATCCGCGCACCGGCGTGGAGCTGGTGGCTGCATTTTATGAGGCTGACAATACCATTTTTGAGATGTGCGATGACTCCAGCGGGAATATTGGCGATGTGTTCCGCTATGATGCCAAAGAACTGTTTGTGGACTATGCCAAGCGCTGTGAGGAAAAACAAAAAATTGCAGACATCATTCTTAAGGTAAATCGAAAGGACAACTACGGCATTCGGGATACTTTGATTGATTGCGCCGGGGAATGTCTGCCAGAAGATATTATCCGTAGCATGATTGGAACCCTTCAGAAGTGGAGCGACAAAGAAAAGGATGAATACGGCAAGCGTCATCATCTGATGCTGATTGAATCGCTGGCCCGGCAGATCAAGGATGCAGAACTTTTTGAAAAGACGCGCATTGCTTCATGGGGGAAACTGTCTACTGCGGCATTGATTGATATTGCCCGGGTCTACCTTGAAAGCGCTGATGTTGAAACAGCTCATTCATGGCTGAAGAAAATCCCGGAAGGTGAAACCTTTCAGGCATACGAGCGGGATAAGCTGCTGGAGGAAATCTACCAAAAGCAGGGCGATTCAGAAAAACTGACTGAGCTTTTGTATCTGAAATTCAGATCCTATCCTTCCACGGATACTCTGCAGGCGCTTCTGGATGTCATCGGTCATGACAAGCGAGATGAGATCATTACAACTGAGGTGGCGCAGATTCACAATAGCAGCTCACTCAGGGAGTCTGATGCTGAGTTTCTGATCTCAATCGGAAAGATCGATGAAGCCGAGGAATACCTGCTGGGGCTTGCCGATCAGTTAAATGGCGATCATTACGGCAGCCTGCTCTCTTTAGCTGAGGTGATGGAATCAGAAAACCGGGGCCTTGCAGCCAGCCTGGTTTACCGCAGTCTGCTGGTCTCAATTCTGGAGCGTGGCTACACCAAGGCGTATCCCCATGGCATCCGCTATTTGAAGAAACTGGACAGACTGTCGGCAACCGTTTCCGACTGGAAAGAATTTAATCACCACGAAGCGTTTAAAGACCGGATTTATCAGAATCATGGCCGTAAGCACAGCTTCTGGTCAAAATATGGAGTGAAAAAATGAACGAACGATTTTATCTGCTGAAAATACAATTGCTTGATATCGAACCGGCAATATGGCGGCGTTTTGTGGTGCCTGCCAATATCACACTGGACCGTCTGCACGATGTCATTCAGATTGTCATGGGCTGGACCGACAGCCATCTGCACGAATTTACCATCGGCAATAAATGCTACACGGAATATCCGGAATCGAAAGAAGACGGGCTGGTCTGCGGCAGATACCATCTTGGAGACCTGATCAAACAGAAAGGCCGCACCTTCCGTTATCTGTATGATTTCGGAGACGGCTGGGAACACGAGCTGGTTCTTGAGGAAAGCCGTTATTTCAATCCGGAGCTGAGTACGGAGCTGGCCTGCCTTGAAGGTGAACGGGCCTGCCCGCCTGAAGATGTGGGTGGCGTCCCCGGTTACTTTGAATTCTGCAACGCCCTGCAGGACCCGACCCACGAAGAGCACGAAAGCTATATGGAATGGTCCGGTGGTGACTTTGACAGCAAGCGGTTTGATTCGGAATCGGTCAACTGGGAATTGATGAAATACCTCCGCTGGTCCCGGGACAGGTATCAAAACTGGGGAGGCGCTGAATGAAGAAGGATAAAAACAAGCAGCTTCAAAAAGCAGGGAAAAAAGAGACATCCATTGTCCGCTCTTCGGCGGCCGAATATCTGACTTTTGTTGCGGCAAGTGGCCAAGGCGGCGTTGAGGCCGTTTATGCGGATGAAAACATCTGGCTGACCCAGAAAATGATGGGGGTTCTCTACGATGTTGAAACTCATACCATCAATTACCATCTAAAAAAGGTGTTTTCCGACAGTGAGTTGGAAGAAAATTCAGTTATTCGAAATTTTCGAATAACTGCCGCTGACGGAAAAAACTACAACACCAAGCACTATAATCTCTCTGCCATCATCGCCGTCGGTTACAAGGTCAACTCAGAACGTGCCGTTCAGTTCCGAAAGTGGGCAACAACCATAATCAAGGAATATACCATCAAAGCCTATGTGATGGATGACGAGCGGATCAAAAGCGGCGGCTCGATTCTGACGGAACAATATTTTGAAGAACAGCTGGAGCGCATCCGGGAAATTCGACTTTCCGAGCGCAAGTTTTACCAGAAGATTACCGATATTTACGCGACGTCCATTGACTATGATGTAACTGCTCAGGCCACCAAACGTTTTTTTGCCACCGTCCAGAACAAATTGCATTGGGCTATTCATGGACAGACCGCTGCCGAAGTGATCGTTGATCGGGCGGACCATCAAAAACAAAACATGGGCCTGACGACCTGGAAAGACGCTCCGAAAGGAAAAATCCAGAAGTTTGATGTCAGCGTAGCCAAGAATTACCTGACCGAAAACGAAATGGTACAACTGACACGACTGGTGAACGCCTACCTGGATGTGGCCGAGGACATGGCCCTGCGCAAAATGCCCATGACCATGCAGGATTGGGAAACACGGCTGAATAAATTCATCGAAGCCACCGATCGGGAAATCCTGCAGGACGCCGGAAGGGTAACGGCGGAAATAGCCAAAGCCCACGCCGAAAGCGAATTCGAAAAATACCGTATCATTCAGGATCGGCTCTTTGAGAGTGATTTCGACCGGCTGTTGAAACAACTGGATCACAAGAATTCATTGATTAATGGATAGGAATAGCTCGTATGATGCTGGCGATTGCGGCTTTAATCGCCGGTCTGGTTCTGCTCGTTTGGAGCGCGGACCGGTTTGTGGAAGGATCGGCTTCCACGGCAAGATATTTCGGCATGCCGCCACTTTTAATCGGCATGGTGATTGTCGGCTTCGGCACTTCCGCGCCCGAGATGGTTGTCTCGGCGTTGTCCGCCTACCAGGGCAATCCGGGAATTGCGCTCGGCAACGCCTACGGCTCCAACATCACCAATATTGCCCTAATCCTGGGGCTTACGGCGTTGATCAGTCCCATCGCCGTACATTCTCAAGTGTTGCGCAAGGAACTCCCCATTCTGACAGCAGTGACAGCGCTGGCAGCATGGCAACTTTGGGACGGCGACATCTCCCGCTTCGATGCCGTGGTGCTGTTGGGGGTATTCGTCGGTCTTATGGCCTGGACGATATGGCAAGGCATGAGAAAGAAGGCCGACACACTGGGCAGCCAGGTGGAGCAGGAACTCGAAGTCCGTGAAATGCCGATTCGTCGAGCTATTTTTTGGCTCGTGGTTGGACTGATTTTATTGATTGCCAGCTCCCGTATCCTGGTGTGGGGGGCGGTGGAGATCGCCCACGGTTTCGGGGTCAGTGATCTGATCCTTGGCCTGACCATCGTCGCATTAGGCACTTCCTTGCCGGAGCTGGCGTCTTCGATTATCGCGGCCCGGAGGAAAGAGCACGACATTGCGCTGGGAAATGTACTCGGCTCCAACTTGTTCAATACCTTGGCGGTGGTCGGAATTGCAGGGATCATTCACCCTTTGGCAGTGGGGCCGGAGGTTTTTTCGCGGGACATCCTGGTCATGGCCGGGTTGACCATTTCCTTGTTTGCCATCGGTTATGGGTTCCGAGGACCCGGCCGCATCAACCGCATCGAGGGAGCGGCGCTGCTGGCCTGCTATGTGGGCTACACGATTTACCTGGTCAGCACCGTTTTCGGTCGGCAAACATAGATCAATTCGATTCCCGGTTTAGGAATCGAACCGGCATCCGACGCGATTGGCAGCCGATTTGTTTTTGCTCTGCACGAGGTGTCCGGTTTTTTTGCAAACCCATCACCCTCGTCCGGTAACTGGAAATCAAGGTAGAATTTGCCTTCTCTGGTCCTGTTGGCGGGAAACTTTGTAGAACGGAATTTCGTTATTTAATATCGAATAGTTACGAGGCATGCGGAGTTGGAGACTGGTTTGCGGTAAGTCGGCGTTCCCTCCACCATCATACAGTTGATAACCCGTCTTTCCGATATCTTTCTCCGGTAGAACTGGTTTGTTTTTTTAATTATATTCAATGCCTTTGGCGATTCTTGCCTTTTTCAAAACCATTCACTGGTAACCTGATTTTTCCAGGTTTCAAACTTCGATCTCAACAAATCAGATCGGCTTGTCAAGAAAATCACTTGATTTTCGTTCCCCATTTTTTTATTTTAGGATAATTTATTATACTAAAATAAGTTTTAGCTTTATTTTAGGTTTGAGGTTGAATGGATGAAACGAGAGCTTCAAGGGCATTACGTTACTATATCCACGGTTGGCGAGAAGGCGCAGGCATTTGTGCCTGCCCCGCTGCCACCGCGTCCGCCCATCGATTGGACGCCAGAGCTGCGCGGCAAGTTTGATCAGGCGCTGCTAACGCTCGGGCGGTTGGACAGTGTGTCGACATTGTTGCCCGACACTTCGCTGTTTCTCTATATGTATATACGCAAAGAGGCGGTGCTCTCTTCCATGATCGAAGGAACCCAGTCGTCGCTGTCGGACCTGTTGATGTTCGAGTTGGATCAGGAACCCGGGGTCCCCCTGGATGACGTGCGGGAGGTCAGCAACTATGTCGCGGCCTTAAACCACGGCCTTCACCGGTTGGAGGAAGGGCTGCCGCTGTCGCTACGACTGTTCCGGGAAATCCACAGCATTCTGCTGGACAAGGGACGAGGGAGCAACCAGACCCCTGGCGAGTTCCGGCGCAGCCAGAACTGGATCGGCGGCACTAGACCGGGCAACGCGGCTTTTGTTCCGCCTCCGGCTGCGCAAGTGCTTGAGTGCATGAGTAAACTTGAGCTTTTTCTGCATGATCAGCCCGAGCCGACACCGGTACTTCTCAAAGCGGCGCTGGCCCATGTTCAGTTCGAGACGATCCACCCGTTTCTCGACGGTAACGGTCGTCTGGGGCGTCTGCTGATCACGCTGTTGCTGTGGGAGCAAAAGGTTCTGAGGGAGCCGATGCTTTATCTCAGCCTCTACTTCAAAACGCACCGCCGGTATTATTACGAGTTGCTCAATAACGTGCGACTGACCGGTGACTGGGAAGCCTGGTTGGATTTCTTCGCCGAAGCGGTCATGTTGACTGCTGCCCAGGCAGCGGAAACGGCGCAACAGCTTGTCGAACTGACGAATGACGACCGGGACAAAATCAACGGCCTCGGCCGGGCTGCGGCATCCACCCTGCAGGTTCACCGGGCGCTGATGGAGCGTCCCATCGCCACCTCGGGCTGGCTCGTCGAAAAGACCGTCATTACCCCGGCTACGGTCAACAAGGCACTCAGCCATCTGGAGCAACTCGATATCGTTAAAGAGCTCACTGCGCAAAAGCGCAACCGCCTGTTCAGCTACGCTGGTTATATAGAAATCATAAGTCGCGGCACGGAACTGCCTGGCAGATAGCCCTGTTCGATTCCGTTTTCAGGAATCGAATGCGACTGGTGTCAGATACAATACCATGTTTACGATTGAATTCCCCTGGCCGACCTATGGGGAAACTGTAGATGTTCAGAATCGAACTAGGGAAGAAGCTAGGGTGCCCAGTATGCAAAAAACTAGGGTGAAAATTATAAGTCTGATTGCAAAAAACCCTGAAATAACCGTTTCCGAATTGACCGAGGCCGTCGGTATTACGCCCAATCAAGGTGATCGGGATGCCTAAGAAACCGAATAATAAGGATACGTTGGACGAGTTGCTGGCGGTGGCGTCGCATAAAGTGCTCTCAAAGCTGATTACAGAGCTTACGGTGTTATTTCCCGATGTCCGGCGGAAGTGTTTCGATTTTCTGAAATCTCAGTCTACAGTTTCCAAGGCCCTTGCCAAACGCTCCGAAGGCGAAGCCATCCTGGCCCTATGGTCGGAGCTGGCGCCTGATCTGGAGGAACTGGATATGTACGGTGGCGGCGACTATGGCACCATGGATCATGTGGCCGATCTGTTGGACCAGATTCGGGAGCGTTTGGAATCCGAAAAGGTGGACGCCGACCATCGCCGTGAGCTTCTGGATCTTGTCCTGCCGTTTATTAAAAGCGGCAATGCCGGCATGGACGACATGCTCGACGATGTGGCCTATGCCGCCTGCTATGATGACGGCGATCTGCGAGGCCTGGCCCGGGCTTTTGAAGCAATGGAAAATGAGTATAAGGTGGGTCGTGCGCGGGACATATACCGACGCCTCGGGGACCGGGATAAATATCTTGAGCTGCGCAAAGCGCGTATGGTCTATGGTTTAGATTACCATGACCTGGCGACTTTTTACTGGGAATCCGGTGAAAAGGAAAAAGCCCTGCAGGTGGCTGAGGAAGGCCTGCATAAAGCTCGGGGGCGCATGAATGAGCTGCGCGGCTTTGTCGCGGCAAGAGCCCGGGAAACGGGAGACCGGGACAAATACATGGTGCTTCAGTTTGAGCAGGCCGCGGATGGTCTGACTTTCGAAAAATACCAGGCTTTCAAGAAGATGTGCACCTCCGCCGAATGGGCATCTTTCGAAGCGAAGGTTCTCGATAGTTTGAGGCATGCCGGGAAAAATGATCGTTTGAAAATTCGCATGCATCGCAGAGAGTATGATGAGGCCCTGGCCATTTTGATCAAAGGGCGCTATCCCATGTCGACCTGGGACGGCGATTATGTAATAAAGGTAGCCAAAAAGCTTGAAAAACGCTACCCCGAAGAAATTCTTAAGTACTATCTTACGGGGCTGGGTAATTTAAACAGAAATGCTCAGCGCAAAGAGTACTCCCGCAGGGCCAAGGTAATGATTAAAGTGCGGCATATGCTGATCGACGTGCTTGACGATGAAGCCCGTTGGGAAAAATTTGCGCGCAAGGTCAAGCAGGACAATCTTCGCCGTCCGGCTTTTCAGCAGGAATTTGCCGATGCGGTGCCGGGCTGGTCGGAGCTGAACTGACATGGTTGCGGACCGAAGAAAGAAACTTACTGCATTAGGGGCGGAAGTCTTGGCCGATGGGTTGTTGGAACTGGCCGAGCGAGTCGAAGTGGTTGACGACTTAGTAGAACACTTGATCGCCACCCCTAAGGAAAACATCCAGCGCTACAAGGAAAAATTGGCCGAGTTGAAACGCCGTCAGTATTTCATTTCATGGAAGGAGTCTGCTGTTTTCGCCCACGAGCTGGAGATGCTGCTCGCCGATCTGGAATCAGGCGTGGACGATCCGCGCACCGGCGTGGAACTGGTGGCTGCATTTTATCAGGCGGACAGCGACATTTTCGAACAATGCGACGATTCCGACGGCAATGTTGGCACCGTGTTCCAATGTGACGCCAAAGCGCTTTTTGTTTCCTATGCCTCAGACTGCCCGGACAAGCAATGGCTGGGCAGGCTGGTTTTCGACCTCTGCCGGAAAGACGATTACGGTGTCCGCGACACCCTTGTTGATGGTGCCGACCAATACCTGCCCGAGTCAGAAATTCGGTACCTTATCAAGAGGTTCCAGGCGGCCGCGGAAAGTAAAGCCGATGACTTCTGGAGAGATCATTGGATGCACTGCGTTCAGTCTCTGGCACGGCAGATAAAGGATGCGCCCCTTTTCGAGCAGACGCGGCTTGCATCTTCAGGCACTCCCACTTCAGCCGCCTGTGTGGATATCGCCCGGGTCCACCTGGAATGCGGCGACGCCCAAACGGCACATTCATGGCTGCAGCAGGTGCCGAAGGATGATCACCATCACAATCAGCACGATCAGGATCGGTTGATGCTCGAAATTTACGGGAAAACAGGTGACAAGGACAGACAAAAAGAAGTCGCCTGGCGAATCTTCAGGCGTCATCGTAGTGCCCGGGCGTTGTTTGAGCTTCTATCGGTCATAGGACAGGACCAAAAGGATGGCGTGGTCGCAGGTGAGGTAACCGATATCCTTGGAGAAAAAACATTTTCCCGTTCCAATGCCATGTTTCTCGTTGAGACAGGTCATCTGGATGCGGCGGAAGCCTATTTGCTTAACCGATCCGATAAGCTTGATGGAGACTTTTATTCCGGGCTGCTTCCCTTGGCCGAGGCGATGGAAGCTGCCGGGCGTCCGCTGTGCGCTTCCATCATCTACAGAGCCTTGCTTGACTCCATTCTGCGCCGCGCCTATTCCAAAGCCTATGACCATGGCGTAAGCTACCTCAAAAAGCTCGATACACTTGCTCCGGCCGTTTCCGATTGGCGCGGTTTTGGAAGTCATGATGTCTACCTAAAACATCTGCGCAGTCAACATGCCCGCAAGTACAGCTTTTGGCCACGTTATGAAAAGTGATCCAAAATTTTTCAGATATATCGGCATCGACTACTCGGGCGCCCAAACACCGACCACCAGCCTCAAGGGCTTGCGTGTTTTCCTGGCGAACCGGCAAGTATTGCCGGAAGAGGTGCAACCGCCACCCAGTCCGCGCAAATACTGGACACGGCGGGGTATTGCCGAGTGGCTGGCTGAGCGTTTAGCCGAAGCGGTGCCAACCATTGTTGGAATCGACCACGGTTTTTCCTTCCCGCTCCGGTATTTCGAGGTCCATCACCTGCTGCCGGAGTGGCCGGTCTTTCTGGACGATTTCCAGCGCCACTGGCCCACGGATGAGGATAACACCTATGTGGATTTCATTCGTGACGGTATGTGCGGCGACGGTGAAGCGCGTTCAGGTGAAAGCCGCTGGCGGCGGATCACCGAGGAGCGGGCCAAGGCCAAATCGGTCTTTCATTTCGATGTGCCCGGTTCGGTGGCCAAATCCACCCATGCCGGCCTTCCCTGGCTGCGCTATCTGCGGCAACGGTTGGGAGACCGTGTTCATTTCTGGCCTTTCGACGGTTGGGAGATCCCTGCCGGACGCTCCGCCGTGCTAGAGGTTTATCCCTCGCTATGGAGCAAGCGTTTACCTCGGAAGGGCCGCACATCCGACCAGCATGATGCCTATGTCGCTGCTTCCTGGCTGAGGCAGGCCGACATGGATGGCAGTCTCGGCAAATTCCTCAAGCCGTCGATGCTCCCCGGGGAATATCACGTCGCCCGGATTGAGGGGTGGATTCTCGGCGTGATGTGATGGAACCTCAGCCGTATGAATCGACTATTTTAGAAAATGGCATAATCCTAAAATAATACGGGTCGTTATTTTAGGTTAACCTGTTGCTTAAACACAGCGTTCATATTTTACGTTAGTTCATTATCTGTGAACAAATAAAAATTTGAATTAATCTGGTTTTCCAACCCCGGATAAAAAGGAAGGCTTCCAAAGTGTCGGCCTCTTTTTAAAGGTTCATGTTTATGAGGCTTTGTGTTTGAGTTGGATTTGATGCATTCGCAAAAGCCGAAATGAATTTGGTAGTATGGCTTTTAGTGGAACGAGGGTAGACGAGGAATAGTAAGACCGATAAGGTTGACAGCTCTCATTGCTGAAGCGTCAGTCGAATAGACTCCGTTTTCGGAGAGGGGGGGCTTCCGAGGACTGATGACAGGGTTTCGCGACAACGTTCGTAGGTTGAAAGACCTTCGGATTTTCTTCCGAGTCTCTGATAGCATACCATCAGGCCCTGATAAAGCTCTTCGGCGATCTCATCCGTTTCCAGCCCGCGGATATACAGATCGATTGCCCTTTCATGATTGCCTTGCTTCTCCAATCCTTTTGCGAAAAGGTTCAGTGCATGCACAAACTTGGTACGCAATTTTTCTCTGAGAGGTATGGCCCATGATAGGTCATATTCGTTTTTAAGGAAGTCTCCCCTGTAAAGCTGCAACAGTGTATCGGCCATACCAGAGACAGCATCTGTATCTGCGCTGATTTTTGCGGTGATTCGGTCCGCATTGCTGCACAGATTCTCAAAAGCCCATACATCAAGCCAGCAATACCGGCCGTTCAGTGACATCCGTGAGTGACTCAGCTTCACAACCTGTTTGCTGCCGATGGATTTGCGCAGACGGTGCAGTGTAGTAATCAATGCCTGATGCGCTTTGTCACCTTCTGCATCGGGCCATAGGAGGTCCTCCAGACGGCCCAGACTCACGCCCTTTCCTCCCAGGGCTATCAGCGCCTTCAACATCTCCAGCGGCTTCGTCTGCGGTTTCCCTGTAGAAACCAGAGGTTTTTCGTCCATGCACAGCTCGAATCGGCCCAGGGTGAATAGCTCCAGTTGCCAGGGCCAGTTTTCAATATCCACAGAAGATGTTTACGGGCGTAGGTTTCTTGTTCGGATAAGACGGCGCACGTATTCCACTTCAATCCCTGATCTAAGCGCCTCTTCGTAGAGATCTTGCATAAACCCTCGGCGCCAGCAAGAAAAATTTTTCAGGTCAATACCCTTTCTAATCTTCAAGGCAGCTGTCAACGGATGCCTTGCCTGGTCACGCTTTCCGGATTTCAGGTTGAAATAGGCCTTGTTAAAAAGAGAAAGCATCTCCAAGTAGCGGCTCTGCATGCTATGGCCGATAGATTCAGCGCGGGTATTTAATTTTCTCGCCGTTTGTTCTTCACCTTTCTCAAAGTACATCTGCGCGACGGTTATGCAGTTTAGGCCTTCAGGAAAAGGTGTGCCTGTTTCTCTGGCAAACCGGAGGGCTTCTTTACCGTGTTTGAGGGCATGATCGATATCGCCGGTTTTCAGAAGGAATATGCTCTGCAAATGGTGGTAATGGCCGATATCAAGGTATCGTCGGCTGTTCAGGATCGGCTTCATTCTGTATAGAATGGGTTCCGCCAGCTCAGGATTATCCAACGTCAGTCGTGCGTAAACCTCCTGGGCCATGAGCCAATTGTCAGTGATATGGACACCGCTTTTTTCAGCCTCCTTTAATCCTTCGTCTACTGCTGCCAGACACCTTTTGAAATTTGCATTAAACCACTCATATACGGCTTCCTGTGTCTTGATGGTCATAATGACGTTGGGGTCACTGACGTTGGGACTGACGTTGGTGACGTTGGGACGTTGGGACGTTGGGGTCTACACATTTGACATTTTTAATGTTTTTTCAAGTTTCTGGATTTTTTTCTTCAGCTGTATATATTGCTCAATTTTGTTCTCAAATCTTTTTCAAACCTGAGAAACCGCTGAATCTCCAATCCTGAATGTTTCCCCTATGGTTCTTAGCTTCTGTCCGGATTATTGGTGACAAAGAAAGACTTTAATGTTTCTTGCCATTTTCGTTTCATTGCCATGGGAGGTAATATGATAAAATGCGCCGGGGTACTCTATGCGCAATGGCCGAGCCATATATAATTCCTTTCAGTAGGTAGCTTAATATAGAATTATATGTAGCAGGCATCTTAAAATTATGTCAAATATGGAGACCTGACCCTCTTATCCTCCTCTTATCCTCTTGTCAAATATGGAGACCTGACCCCCTTATCCTCTCCGAATTAGGCACTATGTTTGCGACGTTTGTTGCTCATGTCAGCTCCTTTCGATTTCGGCTGACCTATAGCTTAATACATTGTCCGATTTCTGGGGGCCACCGCCGGTATCTACGACAGGAACTCTTTTATGAATAGATTGGCCTTTTTTGCGGCTTCTTTGTTGTCATCCTTGATGATGTTGATGATGGTTGCGGCTAATTCGTTGACCTCTTTTGATTTTCCAAGGGGGAGCGCAAAAAGATCGATGGCTTCTACGCCTAATGCCTCTGATATTTTTTCAAGGGTATTGAGGGTTGTGTTGATCTTTCCGGCCTCTATTCTCTGGTAATATTTGTAGCTGAGCCCGAATTTTTCCATGTCCTCCTGGCGGAGGCCCCTTTCCTTTCTTAGCTCTCTGATGCGGTTTCCTATTATTGAGGCAAGTTTTCCCATCAAGAAGTTCCTTTATACCCACTTTTAGCATTCTATGTTGGTCTATTACACCGCGTCATAAGTGGGTATTTTTGCTTGGCATGGGTATCTATAGATGTGTATTTAAGACTAAAATATCCAGTTATAGATACCCAAGCATCGTGTTCGAATGATAATCTAAAGGAGATAGTAGCTATGCCTGGTGCGTGCAGATTGGGGGATAAAGCGGAATGTCCCATTGATACACATGGATGTATCGCCTGTCCCCATCGTGTGTCCGGGCCCGTTGCCCAGGGCTCTTCGGATGTTCTTGTCAATGGAAAACCCATCGCGCGAAAAGGCGATGGCGGAGTCCATGGCGTCTGCTGCGGTCCGAACAGGTTCGTGATCGCCCGGGGGTCGCCTACGGTCTTTGTAAATGGAATGCCTGTGGCGCGCAGTGGCGACTGGACAATTCATTGCGGCGGCATAGGCAAAATGGGGCGGAGGACGATAATGGACCTCAGATTTGAAGACTATTTGGACATCAATTTGCCCGGCCCGGCAGATGTCAGCAAGGCAGAGCAAACACTTGGTCTTAAATTCCCTGAAAGCTATAAAGAAATTCTGCTTGTGGGAGCAGGCAAAAGGCCGGTGAATCTTCAACCTGTTTCACCAAAGGGGACCAAGCTTGGTTTTCGTTGCTTTTACCATGTCGCATTTGACCATGATGATGATACTTTCCTTGCCAATGTGGATGAAATGGAAGCATGGGGATACGGGGATAAGTTGTTGACCTTTTCCGATAATGGCGGTGGTGTCCGTTATTGCCTTGATTATCGAGAAAAGGTTGAAGCCCCTCCTGTTGTCATTGTATTGCTTGATTCAGAGAGGGGGGTTGAAAGTGCTGTCAGGAAAATAGCTGAAAATTTCGACGAGTTCCTGGAAAAATATACCGTTCCGATGTGATTAGAAGCTATCCCATATGTTTCTTGTGGCCTGATCCGGGTGTTGGTGCCGAAGTCTCAAATCTACAACAAC
>JASFER010000065.1:0-24408 GCA_050124755.1 Desulfobacteraceae bacterium | reverse complement strand
CACGGAAACAGCGGAAATGAGCGGAGCCGACCGCCGGGCCTTCGACGAAGCCGTCGCACTGCTGAACACGGAAGCATATGACCGGGCCATCGAGATTTTAAAGCATGTGGTGGCGCACGCCCCCGGCGTCACCGCGCCCCACATCAACCTGGGCATCGCCTATGCGCGCACGGACAAGAGCGAGGAAGCCGAAGCGCAATTCAAAAAGGCCCTGGAGCTGGTTCCCGGTCACCCGGTGGCCGGCAATGAGTGCGGTCTTCTGTTTCGCAAGAAGGGCCGCTTTGAAGAGGCCCGTGCCATGTATGAGCAGGTGCTCGACGCTTATCCCAACTACTACCCGGTGCACCGCAACCTGGGGATTTTATGCGATCTTTACCTGAACGACCTGGAGAGCGCCTTGAACCACTACCGGATCTACAGCCAGGCCATGCCCAAGGACGCCCAGGTGAAGTTGTGGATAGCGGACCTGCAGGGCCGCATGGGGGCGAAATGATGCCATCATGGGATTATTTGAGTGCTTGGAGGAAAAATCGAAAAGAAAAAGGAGTTAAAATGATTCGAAACACCATCCTCTGTCTTTGTACATGTCTTCTGCTGTCCGGGGCCGCCCTGGCCAAAGAAGGCGACAAGCAGAAGGCCAAGAAGACCGATCCGGATACAAAGGAACTATCCGGCATGTCCATCGTGGGAAACGACGAGGCGCCCAAGTCGCTCTACATCGTTCCCTGGAAGAGTTCCGAAATCGGCTTGGAGACCACCTTGAACTCCATGCTCAACGAGAAGGACATGCCGGTGGATCGGGAGGTTTTTAAACGGCAACTGGATTTTTATTCTGTCAGTAAAGGAAAACAATAGATTTTTTCAGGAGGTATATCATGGGTTTCTACTCAATGGTGGCATTTTTTCAAAAGGGCGGGGTGTTCATGTATCCCATTCTGCTCGTATTTGCCATTGGCTTGGCCATTTCGTTCGAGCGCCTGGTGCAACTGAACCGCGTCAAGTCCGCCAACCGCAAGATGTGGAGCAAACTGCATCCCCTGCTGGTCAAAGGCGATTTCGACGGGGCACGCAATATAGTTCACAAGGATAAATCGAGCATCTCGCAGATGCTGGGCATGGGCCTGGCGCGACAGGGAGCCGTGCGGCGGCGCGAAGATATTGAAATCGCCATGGAGGAGAGCATGATGGAGATCATACCCCAGCTGGAAAAGCGCACCCCCTACGTGGCGCTGCTCTCCAATATCGCCACGCTGCTGGGACTGCTGGGCACCATCATGGGCTTGATCGAGGCTTTTACCGCGGTGGCCAACGCCAATCCGGCCGAAAAAGCGGATCTGCTCTCGGCCAGTATCTCGGTGGCCATGAACACCACCGCCTTCGGGCTGATGGCCGCTATTCCGCTGCTGCTCTTTCATGCCAAGATCATGTCCACCACCGGACAGATTGTGGACAGCCTGGAGATGGCATCGGTGAAAGCGCTCAACAACATCTCCAATTTTGCCAGGCGACAATTTGAAGCGAGGCAATCATGACCAGACGACATCATTATAGAAAGCGCATGGTGGAAACGCCTGAGCTCAATATCACCACCTTTTTGAACCTGATGGTGGTGCTCATTCCGTTTCTGCTCATCAGCGCCGTGTTTTCCCGGGTCACCATCATGGAGCTGAGCGTGCCCACCGGCTCCGGCGGCGGGGAGGTCGCCACACCCAATTTTGCCATCGAGGTAATCGTGCGTCAGAACGGATTCGAGATCGCCAACGGTTCCTCGGTGGAAGCGGCCGTCCCCAAAAAAGACGGGGAGTACGACATGGAGATGCTCAAGCAACTGCTGCTGCGCCTCAAGGCCCAGTTCCCGGACAAGGAGGACGCCACGGTCCTGCTGGAACCGGATATCGAGTACGACTATCTGATCCGGATCATGGACGCCGTGCGCGGCACCCAGCAGGAGGTCGAGGGCAGCGATGAACCGCAGAAAATTGTTCTTTTTCCTGATATTTCCATAGGAGATGCGCCATGAAAAACAGCCGACGCATGAAACGGATGGCCCGCAACAAGAAGAAGGTACCCAGCCTGCCGCTGACGTCGTTGATGGATGTGTTTACCATCCTGGTGTTTTTTCTGCTGTTTCATTCCTCCGGCAGCGAGGTGGTGGAAGCGCCCAAGCAGATCAAGCTGCCCGACTCGGTGGTGGAGACCAAGCCCCGGGAGACCGTGGTGATCCTGGTGAGCCCGGAGGATGTGGTGGTCCAGGGAGAGGCCGTTATCAAAACCGTGGAGCTGCTGGACAACAAGATGGATACCGTGGCCCAGATCACCGACAAGCTGGAGCGCCTGGAGCGCAACATCATCGGCATCAGCACCCGGACGGCGGTGGAGAGCAAGGAGGTCACCATCCTTGCCGACAAGTCCATTCCGTTCCGGGCACTGAAAAAGATAATGTCAACTTGCACAGGTTCTGGATACGGCAAGATATCGCTTGCCGTCACACAGAAGGAAACCCAAAGCTAGCGGGAAAGCTGTGAATACTTCAATATTAGCCGAAGAATTGGCGCCGTTGAACGCGCGGATCGAGAAGACCCGCCGGCATCAGGCGGCCCTTCAAAATCAGCTGCACAAGGTAGAGGCCAAACTCGATGAGATTTCCGGAATCCGGCAGCGCTACGAGGCCCTGGGAGAGGTCTGCAGCGCCCTGGACAAGCTGGGTGAGCTGGAGGCCGACGAACTCTTCTGGAAAGGGATCGCGGAAAACGGTGGTGCCGCCCAGCACCTGGAGAAGGTCCGGGGGCGCGTGTCCCGCTTCGAGGGAAAAATCAGCGGAATCCTGGAAAAACAGGCCACGCTCCAGAGCCGCATCGAAGCGCGGGAGCAAGAGCTGGACGAGCTCTATGAGCTGGTGCGCGACTGCCACGAACGCGATGCTCGGCGCATGGAAGAGTTTGTCATCGAACGGGAGATCTCCGAAGTTCCCTTCCGCGAGATGATCATGCCGTGGACCAAGCATGCGGAAAGCGAACGCCGCTTCCGACGGGCCGTGCTTGTGGCCCTGTTGGTAGCGTTCATTTTCGGCACCATCTTTCAGCTGGTCACCGTGCCCGTCGCCAAACGCGAAGTCGCGGAGGTGGTGATCCCCAAACGCCTGGCCAAACTGGTCAAAAAGGAGCCTCCCAAGCCCATACCGCCTCCCAAGCCGGTGGCTAAAAAAGAAGAGCCTAAAAAGGCCGAGGAAGCGTCCAAGCCGTCCAAGGAGAAACCCAAAAAGGCGAAAAAAGACAAAGTCACCAAACTGGCGAAAAAAGCCGGCGGCAGGCGCAAGGCGGCCCGCAAAAAGGCGGAGCGTGTGGGTGTGCTGGCCTTCAAGAGCTCCTTTGCCGATTTGATGGAGGAGACGCCCATTGCCAAGCTGGGCACCGAAGCCCGCATCCGCAAAGCCAGCCCGCGGGTGGCCGGCCAGGCGGTGGCGCAGCGCAGCCTGGTGGCGATGCAGGCCAAGGGCGGCTCTTCCGGCGGGATTGGCTTTGCCAGGGTGAGCCGCAATGTGGGCTCGGGCAACGGCAACGGGTTGGGCGGCAGCGGCATCGGAAAAGGCGGCAGCCGCGGCAACGGCGCCGGTTTCGAGGATGTGGAAAGCTCCCTGGCCGATATTGCCGAATCCGACCGCCCCTTGAGCGACGGCCCCGGCGCCGGCCGCACCGACGAAGAGATCCAGATCGTCTTCGACCGTTACAAGGCGACGCTCTACCGGATCTACAACCGGGAGCTGCGCAAGGATCCCACCCTCAAAGGCAAGATCCTGCTGCGCATCAGCATCGAGACCAACGGTGCGGTCTCCATGTGCAAGGTGGAGTCCACCGATCTGGCCTCGGATGAATTGGTGGCCAAGATCGTGGCGCGCATCAAACGGTTCAATTTCGGACCCAAAGAGGGGGTGCCCAAGATCACCATATTGTACCCCATTGATTTCCTCCCTGCCGGGTAAGTGTTGAATAGATGATAGGAGAAAAGAAATGCAATTGAGTACCATGTTGGCGTTTTTCCAAAAGGGCGGCATGTTCATGTACCCTATCCTGGCAGTGTTCATCGCCGGTGTGTCCATCGCCGTGGAGCGCTGGTTTCAGCTGGCCCGCATCCGCAGCGTAAACCGCAAGATGTGGAACAAGCTCTACCCCCTGCTGACCAAAGGACAGTTCACCGCCGTCCGCCAGGCCCTGGGCAAAGATCAATCCACCATCTCCCAGATGCTGGGCATGGGCCTTGCGCGCCACAGCGCCGCCCGGCGTCGCGAGGATGTGGAGATCGCCATGGAAGAGGCCATGATGGAGATCATCCCCCGCCTGGAAAAACGCACACCCTACGTGGCCCTGCTCTCCAATATCGCCACCTTGCTGGGCTTGCTGGGCACCATCATGGGCCTCATCGAAGCCTTCACCGCCGTGGCCGCCGCCAACCCGGCCGAAAAAGCCGATCTGCTTTCGGCCTCCATTTCGGTGGCCATGAACACCACGGCCTTCGGCCTGATGGCGGCCATCCCCATGTTGCTGATGCACGCCAAGCTGATGTCCACCACCGGCCAGATCGTGGACAGTCTGGAGATGGCGTCGGTCAAAGCGTTGAACAGCATATCAACCTACCAGCAATCCCAAAAAACGTTTGTCGAAACAACGCCGGAGGCCACTGAAGCCGACGCCACCGAGGCGTCGCCATAGAGCGCTGCAGGGCTGCAGCGCTTGAGGCTCATGGCGGCAACGGCTTAATCTCCGGTTTCATAATGCTAACTATTGCAATACGTTAAATCATCAATTATGTCTATCGGATTAAAAAATATTAATGCAAATTTGTGAGGAAGAAGATTAACATTAGTTATTTAATAAAGGAAAGAAAAAATGAGTAAACGTGTCATTAACTATTTGATATTTTTAATGTTGTTTTATCCGGTCGTTGCCTTTGCCGGTCCTGGGGGCAAGATCGCCAAAGCTGTTGCTGAAACTTTCTGGGGAAAGGTAATTTTGGCCGTTCTGACGATCTTATTTCTACCTTTAATCTTGTATATCTTGCTAAAAGAATATTTTGCTAAAAGAAGAGCGCTTAAAGACCTGAAAATTGTGGCTACAGTTTGTCCTGATTTTGATTGGATCAAGTTACGAAAAAGAATCCAGGACTGCTTTCATCGCGTGCATGCGGCCTGGGAAAAAAGTGATGTGTCTGAGGCTGCTGAATGGATGACCGACTGGTATTGGAAAAACCAGCAGGTAGTTTTTTTAGATAGATGGGAACGCGATGGCCTGGTAAATATTTGTGAAGTAGACAAGATCAACTATATTAAACCAATCTTATTTTCCTTTAGGTGCGATGAAAAAAAGCCAGGTGAGGGTTCAGAATTAGCAGTTTTAATCGAAGCCCATATGACCGATTATCTGGAAAGAAAGAGCGACAGTAAAGTGATGGAAGGTTCACGCAAGAAAAAAGATGTCGAAAGGGTCTGGTCATTCACCTATACAAACGGCAAATGGGTGGTTTCAAATATAGATGAGGGATCTAATTCACTTGAATATATTGAGATGATGAAAACCGTGCCAAAAATTGAAGAGGCCTTGCGGATGCATGGAGCTGTTATGAATTCTGGGGATTGAATCTTTTATTCATGTCATTAACCACAGTGTGTATTAACACACACCATTGGTCTGTTTGTCAATATTTAAGGTTTTTTGGATAACAAACGGCTTCAGGTAAGGCCGCACAGAATGCGGCGTTCCTGAGCCGCAGCGTTGAGGCTGTAGAAAAAGTATAAATTTGCATGAGTTTTCTATCAGAGCTCCTAAATGGAAGATAATTGATATGCAGGAAGGTCTATTCGTGGCTGAAACTCCACGATATGACTCAAGCGGTGTAATCGATCGGATTAACGCTATTGGCAAAGCAGTACGAGAGAATGGCGGAATCGTAGTGTTTATTCAGCATGACGGTCCAAAAGGCAACTTGCTTGAGCCTGGAACGGATGGATGGAAGCTTCTATCTTCCCTTAATCGCAATTCAAGTGATATAGTTGTTAATAAGACTGCATGTGATTCGTTCTACAAGACTGATTTAGCAATTGTCCTTGAAACGAAAAAAGTAAAACGTCTGATTGTCACCGGTTGTGCTACTGATTTCTGCGTCGATACTACCGTACGTGCTGCGTTTAGTCTTGACTACCATATCATCGTTGTAGCGGATGGACATACAACTTCTGACCGGCCTTATGTTGATGCAGCGTCATTAATTCAGCACCATAATTGGCTATGGGGGGGTCTAATCAACCCAAATTCGAAAATTGAGGTTTTGAAAGCGGAAAATCTTGTTGCACGAGTCAGTACTGTATCAGACTTGTAAAAAAATGGCCCAACCCATTTTTCCACAGGACGCCAGACAGCCGGCGCCTGTGAAAAGCCCGATGGGCAGTTTGGCGAAATCACGCAATTCTTGACATTGTGCCCCATTTGAGCTACAATTCATTAAGGTCAAATGGAGGTGAGTCATGAGCAAAACATCTACAGTCAGGGCTCGAATTGAACCCGATTTGAAGGGCAAAGCTGAGCACATATTTAAGCAACTTGGGTTAACGACGACCCAGGCAATAACCTTGTTTTATAAGCAGGTTGAACTAAAAAAAGGGCTTCCTTTTGACGTGGCCATCCCTAACGAAACGACACTGAAGACGTTTTCTAATACTGATGCCGGGAAGGACGTAGTAATTTGCAAAGACACTGATGATATGTTTAAAAAATTAGGCATCTGATGCTTACTCCAGCATATACAAGACAGTTTGAGCGTGACACTAAGCGAATGAAAAAGCGAGGAAAAAATCTTGAGAAATTGAAAATTATCATTCGCTCCATAGTGGCAGAAGAACCTCTTGATGCCCTTCATCGGGACCATAAACTGATTGGCAATTGGAAGGGCAGGCGTGAATGTCACATTGAATCTGATTGGCTGCTGATTTACAAGGTTGAATCAGATCGCATTGTTTTCGAACGGACAGGCACACACTCTGATTTATTTCAAAAGTAAATGGGCTTGTGCCCAACCTTTCCTTACACCAGACACCAAGGGGCCTGCGTCCCTTGGTGTCTGGTGAGCTTTCCGTTCAGTGATCAGGGAGGCTTCAATGAATATATTACAGAGGCAAAGGGGTAAAGGAACAGCGGAAGTGACTGCCTTTGCAAGGGCAGCGGGACACCGTGATCCGATAATCTCCAATCCAGACCTTCTCGCTGAACGCCTTCTTAACTTTCGCTATAAAGTGCTTCTCTTTCCTGGCCTGCGTCACCTTTTTCTCGGTTATTATGAACGCAGGGTTCCCGGCATGTACCTTTATCATCAAGCGCGCACGATATTCCTTGATGAGCTGTTTATTGCAGCGGCACACAACGTCCGCCAGATTGTTCTTCTTGGTGCCGGTTTCGACACACGGCCATATCGTTTTGCCGATCAACTCGTCGGAACCCGTGTCATTGAAGTGGACCATCCCGGCACCGCTGCCTGGAAACGCAAGCGCCTTCATCGACTTGGAACCGCTACCGAGCATGTCACTTATGTGACAACTGACTTTAATGTTGACTGCTTGGAAGAGTGCCTTCTTAAAAACAAATACGATCCGAGCGTAACAACTTTTTTCCTATGGGAAGGTGTGGTTATGTATCTGCCCATAGAATCCGTGAGAAGAACGCTATCTTTTATTGCTCGGGCAGCACCTGGATCTTCAGTTGCCTTTGATTACATATATGCCTCATCGCTGGTGCGCCCATGCGATTTTATCGGCGCAGAACCATACTATCGTATCGTGGAACACCGAAACGAACCATGCCGATTTGGTCTCGATCCGGAAGATGTCGGACCATTTCTCAATGAACATGGCTTCTCAATCTTGTCAAACATTGGACCGAAGGAATTGTCCAGGCTGGTCCCCCCTAAAGCGCTTTGCGACTTTCTTGGTATCGCCCATGCGAAGCTGAATACAACTGCGCCGAACCAGGCAGTGTAAGGGACAGCCAGGGCCGAGCCACTACGAAAAATGTTTTATAATATTAACAAAGGGTTTAAAATGTGTAATTACGCTACCAAGTTGTATCTTTCAGATGTTCTGAGAGAACCGCTTATTCGCACTATCGTTAATACCTTGAATCTACCCAAAGGTAGTGTCGGCGTAGATATCGGTTGCGGAATAGGAAGCAATACATTGTTATTGGCCGAAGCGGTTGGCAAATCTGGGAAAATTGTTGGCATAGATCTGTCTGAGGATTTATTGGAATATGCGCAGAAAAGAGCGGAGAGAGCGGCGGTGTCGCCACGAATAGTTTTCAGGAAAGGCGATATGAACGCTCTTTTTTCAAACGATAAATCCTTTGATTGGGCCTGGAGCATGGACTGCGTGGGATATTCACCAGGGGATGCTGTTAATTTGCTAAAGGAAATTTCCCGGGTTGTCAAGCCTGGTGGCAGCATTTTTATTCTCGCATGGTCTTCTCAGCAGCTTCTGCCCGGGTATCCTCAGTTAGAGGCACGTCTTAACGCGACTACCACCGGTATTGCGCCCTTCGTAAATGGTCAACCGCCAGCAACTCATTTCTTAAGAGCCCTGGGCTGGTTTGAGGCTGCCGGCATTAAAGAATATGCCGCACAAACTTTTGTTGAAAATATACAGGCGCCACTTGATGATGAAAAACAAAAAGCATTAATATCCCTTTTTGAAATGCGGTGGGGAAAACCAAAATCCGAATTGTCGGAAAATGATTACATGGAATTCCAACGCCTTTGCCATTCTGACGCGCCTGATTTTATATTAAATTGTCCTGATTACTATGGTTTTTTTACATACACCATGTTTCATGGCAAGGTTGCCGAATGAAATATTCGAGATTTTGCCCACTAATACATATTACGCGGTCATTTTGAAGCTATCTCAAAAAAGTCTTTTGGCCCAAGGTGTAGGCGGGTGAACAAACCAAACAGACATACGCTGCGGGCGGCTTTGCTCATGGTGCTTTCCCGTTGGTGAGTTTCTGCAGAAATCGGATTGGCGGGCTAAATAGATTCAATCTTGACGATTAACGGCACCACATGGAGTTCGCGGTAAATTTCCCTGGATTTGCCCAGCATCCATTCCGTGCACCGGCTTTTTCCATTCATCAGCATGGAAAGCTGTTTCACGACACCTTTGACATCGATGACGGGGTGGCGTTCGAAAACCTTGGGCAGGCCATAGGTCAGGTTGCACGCCAAGCATTTTCCCGGGCGCTGGTGCAGCTGAAAATCAAAATGGAGGTGATCATCCTGCAGCTTGTTGAATGCCAGCCGGATATCATAGGCGCCTTCGTCGGCATCACCGAACAATGCATCAAAGAATTGATTGGAGCGCTCCGACGGAAACAGCGCATCCAGTTTTTCCTGACTGAAAATAGTTTTGAAACGATCCGATTCATTGGTCATGGGTCGTCACACTCCTTGATCCCCGGCAATGGCCGTTTTGTAACAACTCAACCCCATTGAATGTCATCTAATTTGAACCGATGATTTCTGAGAGGGTCATCGACTTATACCATAGACCGCAGTTGATCCGCAAGCAGCTGGAACAGCGCATCGTCATCCATCTAAGGCGCCCCGCCTGGGCGATCCAGGCAAAAGCGGTCAAAGGTTGTGTGCCACACATCAACGGTTAAGTTTAAAATTGCAAACACTGATTCAATTTATGGAAAATACCTGCTATGGTAAATTTATAATGCAAGCCCATTCGCATAAATTTGTTCCGTCGGTTACACCAAAGAACCCCCGGCGCTGCCTGGCTTGCGGAGGTGAATTGCCGCCCCGCAACCGGCGTTATTGTTCCATGTCCTGCCAGCAGTACCTTTTGGCCTCGCTCAATCGCCGTACGGGTTTGCTGCAAGCGTTGAGCACCCGCTATGCGACTTTTTATTTTACGGATTTCATCATTGTCATGGACATCCTGCTATATGGTGTGGAGCAGATCCACAGCTATATGCTGCCACGCTCGCCGGGCAAAAAACCGGTTGAGGATTTTTGTGAACTGTCGAACATATTGGGTACCCTGTGGTGGAATGAAAAAAACCGGACAAAAAAACGCTACCTTGCCTCCAAACAGGTTCTGGAGCAGGCACGCAAGACCAATGCCCCGATGAATTCGGTCATGCCGGCGTCCCTGACCATTCCTTCGGTCAAATCCAGCAGCTTGATCCGGTTGGAGCTCCACTCCGATGATTTGATGCCGGCCAATTTGGAGTTGATCATCAAGAACGCCTACCGGCGCCAGGTCAAAAAACACCATCCTGATTTGGGTGGCAGCCAGGAAGCCTTCCTAAAAATCCATGAGGCCTATGAAAAGCTGACGCAATGGGCCAAACGCCCCACCTTCATTCGCCGACGCGGTTTTCCGGACAAGTGGCTCTATGAAGGCGCCAGTAACCGATGGATCAAACCCATCATGCCGCGTAAAAAGGGTTAATCCGCCCCTTAAGCCCACCCTTCAATCCTTTCCCCCGAGGGGAGGGGGACGGGAAGCGTTTGCAAGCGCATCACTCCTTAAGCAGGATGAAATCTGCATCTTTGGTAGTGGTCGTATCGGCATCGAAGATGCCCCTGGTTTCAGGCAGGACCACCACATAGGGCTTCGCGGTTCGTTTGTCGAGTTGGGAAGGTATGCCCAGTTTGCGAGCGTGACCGCTGCCGGCCAATATGACTAGAACAGTATCCGGGTGATGTTTCAAATAGTCAATGGCATTCACGGCCATGGCCGTGTCCCAGACCAGTTGCGCTTCGCAGAACCGGTTGAAATTCATGTTGCCGTGGCCATGGGCGCGGTAACCGTTTCGAATAAAATCCCTGTATTCGGCGGTCACATTGCAGGTGATGCCTTCCAAGGTTCCCTTTTGGGCTTCTGAGAGGGACTCAAATCCATGGTAGGCCACCTGGGCGGTGATTTTGCGGGATACATTCAGTCCCACCATGGGGATGTCGTGCTCCATGGCGTAGGTGAATATGGGGCCGTACAATTCCCATCCAAAGTTCCAGTTGTCCAGATAGATGGGCTTGAACTGATCTTCACTCATCCGGCCGGCGATCCACTGGTCCAGGGCCTGCTGGCTGTCCTGTCGAAACATCTCCAACCCGATGGCCACCTTGCGACCGGTGTTATGCAGAAGCTGAATCACCTTAAGCTGGGCAAGATGATGGTCGACATTGTTGTGATGCTCGCCCACCAATACGATGCTAGCCCTTTTAAGCTTCAGCAATGCCCGGGTTTGGGAAAGGATTGCTTGTTGCTCGAGGTCATAGAGGCGGACCTCATGGGAGGCCGTGGCTGTTTTACACGCCAGCGGTGCTGCGCTGGCTAAAATTAAGATCAGAAAAAAAAGTCGCCGCATGGCTTGCCTCCTCTTCGCTGGATTGGGGTCATGGCCAGCGCACCACCATGGGAGAGTTCTCCACCATCCATGTGCCTTTGACTTGATTACGGGTCTGGTTAAAGACCAGATAACTGTATTTGCCGTAATGGGGAATTTTCGCAGCCACGGCGCCGGCGGTTTCAAGGGTGTGGGGAAGAAACAGCGCAACAATACGCTCCCTGTTTTGCGGATGGGCAAATACACCGAAGAAGCTTGCCGAACCGTCTGCAAATTTCCGGTCTTTCAACGTAAAAGCGTCCGGCTTCACATCAAACGGGTATCCGCTCACCGGCAGCAGCGGCGCTTTGGTCGGCCGGCCCATAAAGAGCACATCCTTTTGTTTCAATGCCGCCATTGCAAAATCACCCTCCCGGCCGATGCGGGTTTGCCTGATCCCCAAGGCGGCGCATAATCGTTCGGCGATCTTCAACCAGCCGGCTTCCAGGTTTTGGGCCACCACCACGTGAACCGATGGCGCTCCTCTGAGGTCGTTGATGGTCGGCGGCACCTCCTGCGGCCAAAGCCGTCTGAACAGATCAACATCGGGATCCGCCGCCAATTGGGTGGGCCGCCGGGTGACCATGAAGCTGAAGGGGGTTTGAGACCCTGAAACCTGTATGTTTTGGGATACTTTGTCCGGCCCGGCGGTAAGGGTCAATGTCATGCTTACGTCAAAATATGGCTTTTGCTGCACTACCGCTCCCCGGACGTTAAAACCGTCGGCTTCCGGTGCCACGGTGACATCCTTCAAAGCAAGTTGCGGGGCTCCTGAGCGTCGCACCCATTGACTGAAAAAGCGATCCAGCGAATGCCCGGTACGGTGTTCAAAGGCGGTCTGAATATCCGACCAGGCAATGGCTTGGAACCGATGCCGGCGATATATTTCCCTCAAAGTCTGCCAGAAGGCTTCATCACCAACACTTCGGCGCAGCATGTGAAACACCATGGCCACTTTATCATACCCCACGACTTTGGTGACCGGATCGATACGACTCATAAACCGGGCAGCCGGAAAATCGTTGCCGTCATCCACGAGGCCGGCGTAGTTGCGCAGCCATTGGCGTCGGTAATCCCGGCCTTGGCCGCGACGCTCCTTGTAGAGATAATCCGCCACGTAAGTGGTCAACCCTTCGCTCCAGTTGCCCTGGGAGGCGTCCACCAGCACACCGTTGCCCCACCAACAATGGGCGATTTCGTGACCCAGGCTGGTGTGGATGATAAAGGGAAGCTGCAACACCCGTCGGCCCAGCAAGCTGAAAGACGGGAACCCGTAGCCGGTGGGGAAAAAATTTTCCACCACGGCGAATTGGCCGTAAGCATAGGGGCCGAACAGCTCCTGGTAAAGTTCCAGGTAGCGCCCGGTGGCGTTCAAGTAGCTATCGCTGAGATGTTGCAGGGGTTGTGAAAAATAGGTGGCCGCGCTGACATTGCCGAAGCGGCGCAAGGACACCTCATAGGGCCCGGCCACCAGCGGCAGCCCCCCTACGGGGTGATCCACCGACCATCGCGATCGGGTTTGCCCGTTTCGGGACGCATGCCCCAAGGGGCTTCCAGCCGTTACGGCCACCACACCTTCAGGGGCATCAACCGTAAGGGTGTATCGGGAGGCCATACCGATGCTGTCCGGATACCATCTTGCGCCGGCCAGCAGCATCGTCCCCCGGGGACTGATGGTGCCGGTGACCCCGTAGCCCGGATTGTCCGTGTTCAAGGGTTCCGCCGGTACGGCGTCGTTGTACACGCCGCTGTAATAGATGCCGATTTGCCGGGAATCCGAATGCGGGGACATGGAAATGCGAAGTCGTCCGCCATTGAAAGAGAAGGGCACCTTCCGGCGGTCCAGGGTGACCCGTTGGACGGTGACATGATCGGCCAGTTCAAACACCATGGACGACTTTTGATCCGGCGGCACCGTAATGATATCCTCGGCCTTCAAACCATGCCCGGATGGATCAAGTTGAATGAATAACTCGTGGTGCAATATGGCCTGGGCTGCTGCCGGATGGACCAACGCCAATGAGATCGTTAATCCGATGATCCACCGATAATATAATTTAAATCGTTTCATTTGGCCTTTCCCGGCTTTTGTTTCGGTTTACGTTGCCCAAGCGGTGATATAATTTAGAACAGGCGATATCAATGTCAAAAATATGGCCCATTGTCACCTGTGACCGGTTCTGATACACAGGTTTTGAAATGAGGTGCCCATGAAACCGTTTTGGATTGGAAAAAAACTGGAGGAGCTGACTTCACAGCAGTGGGAGGCGCTATGCGACGGCTGCGGGCGCTGTTGTCTGCAAAAGCTAAAGCATCCAACAACCGGAAAAGTGGCTTACACGTGGGTCGCTTGCTTTTTGCTGGACATTGGAACCTGCCGTTGCAGCAATTACGAATTACGCCATATCCTCGTTCCGGACTGCCTCAAACTCGAGCCCAAAAACATCCTGAAATTGCGGTGGCTGCCCCGTACCTGCGCTTACCGGCGGGTGGCCGAAGGTAAGGATCTGCCCGACTGGCACCCTTTGATCTCCGGGGATCCCGAATCGGTCCACCGTTCAGGCAACTCCATCCGTCAACGCGCCATCTCCGAAGAGCATGTCCATCCGGATGATCTGGTCAACTTTCAGATCAAAGAAAGATTCTAAAGTCGAATTACCCGTTTATTGGTCACACCATAAGAAAAAACGCATATGTTCAAAAAGCTATTCATCATTCTTGCAGCAATTACGATCCTGGCACTGATGGGCATCGGTGTCTACGGTTGGTTTCTCTCCGGGAAAGTGACCGAGCGATTTTCATCCCGCCGATGGAGCATCCCGTCGAAGGTCTATACCGACACCTTGCTGCTATATCCCGGCCAGCGGCTCGATATCAGGCTTTTTAATGAAAAGCTCAAACGCATCGGGTATCACCAAGGCACTGTGCGTCCGGAGAGAAAAGGACAGTTTCGTCTCACCTCGGACCGGTTGGACATATTCCTTCAAGATATTGAAATCCCATGGAAAAAGAGATCTGGTTTTCCGGTTTCCATGGACTTTTCGCAAAACACCATTGTCTCTATGACGCGCACAGACACCGGTTCGGCCCTACCGCTTTTGGAAATCGACCCTGAGGAGATCATGCTGTTTTTCGGCCATGAACGCGAACGGCGCCGTCTGGTATCCATCAAGCAGGTTCCGGATCATTTTATCCATGCGGTTTTAGCGGCCGAAGACCATCGTTTTTTTCAACACTGGGGCATTGACCCGCGCGGCATCCTGCGGGCGCTGGTGACCAACCTGCGGCACGGCGCCATTCGGCAAGGCGGCTCCACCATCACCCAGCAATTGGCCAAAAACTATTTTCTGAAACCCGACAGAACCTTGAAACGCAAGCTTCAGGAAGTGCTGCTGGCCTTCATTATGGAATTGAAATATGAAAAAGAGGTGATCCTGGAGATCTATTTGAACGAGATTTACCTGGGGCAAAAAGGCTCTGTTGCCATCAACGGTATCGGAGAAGCCGCCGATTTTTATTTCGGAAAACCCGTTCAGGACTTATCGTTGTCCGAAGCCGCAGCCATCGCCGGCCTGATTAAAGCACCCAACACCTACTCCCCTTACGCAGATATACGCGCGTGTAGTAAGCGCAAGAACCTGGTTTTGGCAGCCATGGTGAAAAAAGGCTGGATCACGGAGCAGGCATATCAAACGGAAAAAGAGGTCGCCTTGGAACCGGTGGGATTTACCGCCTACGGCAATAAGGCACCCTATTTCATAGACTATCTGACGAAACAGCTGAAGGCGTTGTACCAACCTGAAGATCTGGCCGCATTGGGGCTCTCCATATACACCACCATTGATTCCCAAGTTCAAATAGCCGCCGAAAAGGCCCTGCTTCGGGGTTTGCAGCGCCTGGAACACAAAATACCCGCCTTGAAGCAAACCGAGCCGCAACGGAAACTACAGGGCGCGCTGGTTGTTTTGCAACCTAAGACAGGGCATATTCTCGCCATGGTGGGCGGGCGCAATTATAACGAAAGTCAATTCAACCGCGTCACCCAGGCCCGCCGCCAGGCAGGCAGCGCCTTCAAACCCTTTGTGTTTGTTACCGGGTTGGATGCATTCACGCCGGTCAGCTTGCTCTCCAACGAGCCCAGAGTATACCAGATTGACGGGCAGGAATGGAGGCCTAAGAATTTTCAGCCGGACGACAATGAGATCGTCACCGTTCGCAAAGCCATCGAAAATTCGCATAATCTGGCCACCATCGACTTGGCCGTGCAAGTGGGATTGGATCGCATCATTGACACAGCAGCCAGATTCGGGTTTTCAACGTCGTTTAAACCTTATCCTTCTCTGGCACTGGGGGCGTTCGAAGTCATTCCCCTCGAACTGGCCAGCGCCTACTGCGTTTTTGCAGCAGGCGGCATCGCCACATATCCACTGGCGCTTAAGGCGGTATCAGATGGAGACGGCAAGGTTTTAGAGCAGCGCCACCTGACCATTGAGCGAAAAATTTCACCCCAAAAAGCCTTTCTGATGAACACTCTGTTGCGCGGTGTCGTGGAAAATGGCACCGCGCGTTCAATTGTTGCCAGGGGCATACAATGGCCCGTGGCGGGTAAAACCGGTACTACCAACAATTACAGGGACGCCTGGTTTATCGGCTATACACCGGATATCCTGGCATTGGTCTGGGTCGGTTTTGACAATGGCGACACCATTCAATCCACAGGATCCAGTGCCGCCCTTCCGATCTGGGTGGATTTGATGCAATCCATCCCCCACCATATTTCCGGCAATGGTTTCAGGATGCCCACCGGCATCGTCAAACGCAGGGTCTGCGCAGATGAAAATCCACCCGGAATGTCCATCGGGTGCCGCAATGCCTATGAAGAATATTTTCTGCAAGACAATGTACCGCAAACATCCATTCCCGGAAAAACAGGTACCGACATATTTAAGAAGGTCATCAAAGGAATAACCGATATTTTCAAGTAAATCTTTGACATAAGGAGGATGATGTGATTCGCTCCATTTTTGTCATGCTGTCGATGGTTGTGGTTACTGGATGCACCCTTCAATTTTCACATCAAGACAGCGGCCCTTCGACGGCACGGGAGAGTGCTGCCTGGCAGCTGACCAGGGAGGGTATCCAACATCTCAATGAGGGAAGACCGGACAATGCCATACGCTCGTTTGAGCAAGCCATCGGTCTGAATCCCAACAACGGCCAATGTTATTATTATATGGCCCAGGCTTGGATGGCCAAAGGCGTGATATCGGAAGCCAGGCAGTTTAACAACCTGGCCCGCGATTATCTGAAGGATGATCCCGGATGGGAGGAGCGGGTGCTTGAACAATCTTTTCGGATTGAGCAGTTATCCGAATAGCATCCCCATGATGGCATCACAGGGTAATCCATTGACGTCAGATGTCGGAAATTTGCGCTCTTGACCTTTGAAATCCTTCAATCTATTATAAAATTTAGATCTGACACCTACCCGGCAATTTTCGTTCGACGCATTAATTTACGATATCTCGATCTCTGCGGCTAAGAAGCTTACTAGAAGCGGTTTAAAACCTTCAATCGGGCCTAAAATCAAGGTGGACGGAAGATTTAGACCGAAGAAATAATAAGTTGTTTCGATGGCTTAAACCAGGCGCTCAACACAGCGTTTGGTCTCGAGGGGAGGTTTTAAAACCGCTTCTGAACATCGTCGGGTGTCTGCCATTAAAAATGGAGGTGAGCACATGAGCGACTATCTCATCGTCATCGTCAATCGTGCTTTAGCACGCTTTTTCACCCTTGAGCCGGTGGATTTCCCTGAAGTTGAATCCGGGCCTATATTGACAAAATACGCAGAGCTGGGCAATTCGGAAATGAGGACACCTCAGGATCTCTACACCGACTCCAAAACCGGTCGCGGCACCACCCCTCAGGGCGGCGCCGTCCATGGCTATGATGATCACCGGGATCAGCACCTCGATGAAGTGCGGCGCCGTTTCGCCGTACAAGTCCTTGAGCGTACTTCCAAGCTGGCCAAAACGAAAAAGGTGCGGACCATCATCCTGGCTGCGTCGGCACGGATGCGCCGATTTTTGTTTGACGACCTTGAGACCATGACCCGCCGTGATTTCCGCGTTATTAAAGTTTCGAAAAACATGATAAACTTCACGCCACAAAAAATTCATGAACTTCTGGCCGGTGACGGATTCATCCCCCAACAGAAAAAGAGGCATTAGAGGCTATCTCAAAAAACAGATTTTGGCCCAAAATATAGGCGGGCTTAGGAGTTTCGAACCGCATGTATACGTCGGTATATTGAGGATTCGAAACCCGGATCCAATACCCAGGTTGGGTCTAAGGATTTAATTGAGACAGCTTCCATCATTGTGAAGTGAAAAAAAGTTCGCCGATCAGAAAGCTCCCCAATCCTGTTTGCCGGGTATGTAATAGCTCGGGCATATGAACCGAAACATGCGGGCAATTTTTTTGGCCTTTTCCAGTTTCTCTTCGCTCTCTTCCCGCATTTTCTTTAGCTCTTCACCAAAAATTTTCTCAAAATAGTCTTTTGCTGCCGCCTTCCTCTCTGCATCCGATGAATACTGGCTGCGAATTCGTCCAAGCTCTCCTGAATCGAGCCAGAACCCGCCACAATTGGGACATTCATCCACTTCAACTTCCTTTTTGATGCTGTGGAAGTGACGCATCATGGTGATGCCCTCACACTTGGGGCATTCCCGCCGCTGTATTGGATCAACCGCCGCACTTGCCGCCATTGTAATCTGCAACAAGCTCTCTCCAGCCGACTCATGCGGCTCATCGACTTTCTGGAGTTCGAACTGATCAAACCAAAGCCCACCGCAGCCCTGTTTACAAACATCCACAGTAATATCCTCAACAACCACTTCTTCCATCACATTGTCACAAGCTGGACATTTCATCTATTAACCTCCTTTTGGATTTTAAAGGTTACATATTACTATTAATGGTGAAAACGCGAGAGGGCCGCAGAGCCAAGGCGGAGGGGGTGAAGCCGTAGTCCACCTACTGCGATCCCCCGACAACACGGGATCTGTGGCCCTCTCGCGTTTTCACATGGTGGCTTGGTAGGTTGTTACATCCACCGCCACATCCGCACGCCCTTTCCATTTTTTGGGTTCCACCGCGGGCCAGTGGGTCAGATACATGTGCGTGAAAACTTGCTCAAACATGGCCTCGAGCAGTTGATCCGCCGAGATGGTGCCGACTATGGCTTTTAAAGCAGCGGCAGCTTCGAGTTTGCGCTGCAGGCGCTTTTTCTTCACCTCTATTCGATCAAGAACAGCCAGGGCTTTTTCTCTTTGCCGGTTTCTCTGGATGCTGCCGGGCTTTTCCTGGCTCAATTTTTTCTTCATCAGACCGATTTTTTCCACTGTTGCATCCAGCAGGAATTGGCACTTGTCCCGGCCGGTGAATACGGATTGCTGGGAAACGGTTTTAACCAGGGAAGTCGTGATCCGGTCGCTGACGCTATGGAGCGCTTTCACCAAATTCGGAATGATGGACCTGGGTACAGCCACCTCGATGCGCTCAAAAATATCCCTATCCGCAGCAATGGCCTGATTGAACTCTGCTATGGCACTGCTCCAGAAGGTTTTGTTGATGCTGGCCACGTCCTTGTCCATGTCCGGGCCGGCCGGATCCATCATTTTGATCTGCCTGAGCAGGTCCGGGAATACTAAAGCAGTAGATGAAAAAAGATTTTTGCCGGTGATGATTTTATAAATGATGGCGATGGTGGCATACCAGTCCTGCATGTGGAGAATGATGCGCACATCGCCGTATACTTCATACAAAACCGTGTTGGACAAGAGATGAGAGGGGGTGGCGTATAAAGGCGTTCCCGCCAATTGAGGCTGAGGAATTTCCTCCGAAGCCTTGGCGCCCATGACAACGGCCGTTTCGACGTCAATCAAACCGATGGTGAACTTTTTTGCATCATTGAGAAAGATCGGATAGGCTTCAGGTTGTCCGGCCACAAACAGATTCTCCGGTTTGAGATCTCTTAGCGAGACACCTTTCTCATCTATCCAAGCCAGCATATTAAGGGTGTTGGAGGACAAGTTTTCCAACTGGGTGCGGTGCTGGGAAAATCGCATCTCTTTGACATATTCATATACACTGGTGCGGTAATGCTCGACCTGTTGATGGTTTTCACGCACCACTTTATATAGCAGCCGATTGACCCGTTCTATGAGATCTTCGGAAAGATCTTCCGTTCCCGCATCCACCTTTTCACCCGCCAGGTGAGTGAGAAACCACTGCTTGAGTTGAAATGTTGGAATATCTTCTATGATGTTTGCTTCATCGACCAGCTGCCGCAGGCGTCCTTCGCATCGGTAATAGGCATCCTGCAAATCGTGGCATACGGGGCCGGCCTCTTCGCCATAGCGAGAGACAAAGCCATGCCGGTCCCAAAACAGTTCGTGTTGCTTCATGGCTTCATTGACAATACGCTGATCACTGCGGTGGATCTCTTCAAGAGTGGAACTCAAGAAGAAGTGTTTGGCTAAATCCATGAAGAAAGCAAATGATGAGCCGATTTTCAAATATTCCTGAAACTCCGGTTTGACTTCGAGAAAATGAACATACTTGTCTTCCTGCATGTCTTCTGAAAGCTTTTCACTGCCAGGTATGGAGTGTATGGCCTTTAGAATAACGGATATCCGGGGGACGATGCATTCACGCGGGTACAAGCACTCGACAATTTTAGCCTCGGCCTTGATTTTCTCACGGTAAGTGGAAAATTCCGGAATGGGTTTGGAGGGGATTTTGAGCACCATATGAGAATCGTAAATGACATAAAAGCATTTACTGCGGCTTCCGCCGCCTTGGCCGAGCAAACCGATGGACATGCGCCGGGCGGCCCAGTTATTTTCAAGTTTTACCCGCATCTCATATGTGTCATTGGGGCAGCTGGGGCGACTCTCTATGAGCGTCAATTCGGTGGGGGCATCGGGAAGGGCCCCCACCTGTTGCTTAAAGAGTTGAAAGAAAAATTCCAATACCCGCTCTTTATCGCTGGTGGGCGGCGGCTTTTTAATGTCAATCACCCGTGATCGGCGTTTTCTTTGCGGCGCCAGCTGAATGGGTCGGTGAATCGCAACAGGCGTTTTTTTCTTCTTCCGGGGGCGTAGAATAATAGCGATAATAACAAACACCACCAGCGTGGGCGCTCCGACAATCCATGTGGCGTAGAGCTTGGCGAATTCATAGTCGATGCCCAATCGGCTTAGTATGGATTGCGCCGTTGTTTTAAACTGCTCATAGAAAGTCGGCCGTTTCGCCTCTTCCCCGGACGATGCCCCGTTTTCATGCGCCCTTTGGGAAACATCAGATTGGTCCACAGCGGCCAGCGCATGAGGACCAGGCACCCTATTGTCCAGGATGCCAAACAGGGCGATGGTGATAATGGCGCCGACGATCAGTTGGTAAATTCTGTTCATTCACGCTTCACAATCGTTGGGTCAACTAAGAGATGCCTGAAGTTATGGAGTGCGGGCACCCGTCGTATCGTTGCACCGATCCGTTTTATCCGATGGTTTCTTAAATATGAGTATCAAACGGGCCATCTGGGGCTCCTGCAAGGTTAGGGGTCTCAATCGCTTGTTTATGCTAAAAAAACCATCATTTTAGCCCTGTGTCAAGCATCCGTGCCACAGATGGGGAGATAGGGAAAAATTTTGTCCGGCATCCAAAGCGGTTTCCTTGAAGCACCAGGGATTCTGCGCACATCTGACACCGGTTCCGGGGCAATTGTATCCACTGGCAATTGACATCAAATGGACCGTGTTTACATTCTTTGCAAAAATTAGACCAATGATACCATGATTACTGTGACGATTTAGGAGGTATAATGCGCTTCGATAAGTTTACCATTAAATCCCAAGAACTTATTCAAAACGCTCAATCACTGGCATCCCAACACAACAACCAGCAGATCGAGCCCGAACATCTGTTGGCCGCCATGCTGGCCGAGAAGGAGGGGGTGGCCCGATCGATGCTGCGCAAACTGGGGGTTTCGCCGGGGGCTGTGTCACAGGAGACAGCGGCGGCGATCAACCGGCTTCCGAAGGTCACCGGCGGTGGTAATCTGTATGCCTCCTCACTAACCCAAAAAATAATGGAGACAGCTTTTGCCGAAGCCGCAAAAATGAAAGATGAGTATGTCAGCATCGAGCATCTGTTACTGGCCCTGGCAGAGGATAAACGGTGCGAGGCCGGCAAAATTCTACATAAATATGGTGTTGCGCGTGATAGCATCCTTAAGGTGCTGATGGATATTCGCGGTACCCAGCGGATCACCGATCCCAATCCGGAGGAAAAATATCAGGCGCTGGACAAATTCAGCCGCGATCTGACCGAGTTGGCCCATTTGGGTAAGCTTGACCCGGTCATTGGCCGGGATGATGAGATCCGACGAATCGTTCAGGTACTCTCGCGGCGCACCAAAAACAATCCCGTCCTGATCGGTGAGCCGGGGGTCGGCAAAACCGCCATTGTGGAAGGCCTGGCCCAGCGCATCGTACAGGGCGATGTTTCCGAAACCTTGAAAAACAGGCGCCTGGTTTCACTGGACATGGGTGCGTTGATTGCCGGCGCCAAATACCGTGGAGAATTTGAAGATCGCCTGAAGGCGGTTCTGAAGGAGGTGGAACAAGCCGAAGGCGAAGTGATTCTGTTCATTGATGAGTTGCACACCCTGGTGGGCGCCGGGGCTGCCGAGGGTGCCATGGATGCCTCCAATATGCTCAAACCGGCCCTGGCACGGGGAACGTTGCGCTGTATAGGGGCCACCACCATCAATGAGTATCGCAAGCACATTGAAAAAGATGCCGCCCTGGAACGCCGTTTCCAACCGGTGCTCACCGCCGAACCATCCGTAGAGGATACCATCTCCATCCTGCGCGGGCTGAAAGAGAAGTATGAAGTCCATCACGGTGTGCGCATCAAAGATTCGGCCATCGTGGCGGCCGCCACCCTCTCCCATCGATATATCAGCGACCGTTTCTTACCGGACAAGGCCATCGACTTGATCGATGAATGTGCTTCCAAGCTGCGCATCGAGATCGATTCCATGCCCCGGGAAATAGACGAGGTGCAGCGCAAAATCACCCAGGCCGAGATCGAGCGTCAAGCGCTGAAAAAAGAGAGCGATCCGGCATCGGCCGAACGACTGGGCCGCCTTGAAAGTGACTTGGAGGGCTTTCGTGCACAAATGGTGGAGATGAAGCGCCACTGGGATGAAGAGAAGCAGTTGATTCAAACCATCAGGAGCACCAAGGAGGAACTGGAACGCCTGGGTGTTGAAGAGCAAAAGGCCGAACGTGAAGGCGATCTGGCAAAAGTGGCGGAGTTGCGCTATGGTCGGGCCACCGAATTGAAGCAGCGCATGGAACTTACGCGGCAAGAGCTGGAAACCCTCCAAAGCAACCGCAAAATGCTCAAGGAAGAGGTGGACGACGAAGACATTGCCGAAGTGGTCTCCCGGTGGACCGGAATTCCGGTCTCCAAAATGCTGGAAGGCGAAAGAGAAAAGCTGATCTGCATGGAAGACCGCCTGGCCCGGAGGGTTGTCGGCCAGCGGCGGGCCATCGAAGCTGTGTCCAATGCGGTACGCAGGGCGCGATCCGGCCTGCAGGATCCCAATCGACCTATCGGGTCTTTCATATTCATGGGGCCCACCGGAGTGGGAAAAACCGAACTGGCCAAGGCCCTGGCCGAATTTATTTTTGATGATGAGAATGCCATGGTCCGCATCGATATGAGCGAGTATATGGAAAAGCATGCCGTATCGAGGCTGATCGGGGCGCCTCCCGGATATGTGGGCTATGATGAAGGCGGCTACCTCACCGAAGCCGTACGCCGCCACCCCTATTCCGTGGTGTTGTTTGATGAAATCGAAAAAGCCCATCCGGAAGTATTTAACGTGCTGCTGCAAATTCTGGACGATGGGCGCATGACCGACGGACACGGCAAGACGGTGGATTTTGCCAACACGCTGGTCATCATGACGTCCAATGTCGGCAGTCAGTACATCCAAACACTGGGGGCGGATCAGCGCCGGGAGATGGAGCAGCGGGTCATGGAAACGCTAAGGGCCCAGTTCAAACCGGAATTCTTGAACCGCATTGACGAAACCATTATCTTCATGAACCTGAGTCCCGATGAGATCGGCATCATCGTCGATATTCAAATGGCGCGATTGGCCAAGCGCCTGGCTGCCCAAAAGATCAGCCTGACCTTGAGCGACAGCGCCCGCGCGCTTTTGGCCCAAAAAGGGTATGATCCCGTTTATGGCGCCCGTCCGCTCAAACGCGCCATTCAACAGTACATCGAAAATCCGCTGGCCATGGAAATTCTCAAGGGCGCTATCGGGGAAAATGCCCACGTGGAAGGCCATGCCGATGGTGATGAGATGGTTTTCAAAACGCAGACCAAACAGAATTGACGGAAGGGCCGTTTGACAGATAAGAAGTGGTTTCAAAACCTCCCCTCGAACCCAAACTCGGTGTTGGGCTGCAGATTTAAATCCTCGAAATAGTAGACTATTCCTCCGGTTTAAATCTGCAGCCCGCCTTGATTTTGGGCCCGATTGAAGGTTTTGAAACCACTTCTAGATGGGCTGCAGGTTCGAGATAATATGGTCCATCTGCGAGAGGGTGGAAACCGCGAGTACTCGTTCGGCATAAGCTTGGGCCTGGCTCATTTCAATTTCACCGATGGTTCTTTGTATTGTGGGCAAAAATTGGGGCGCCATGCTCAATCGCCGAATCCCGATGCCGATGAGAAACGGGATGTAATTGGCTTGGTGGGCCACTTCACCGCAAACGCAGACGGGTTTGCCATGCCGATGAGCCGTACGGGCAATAGATGCCATGGCCCTCAATACCGCCGGATGGTAGGGCCGGTAATAGGCGGCCACATTTTGGTTGGTTCGGTCGAC
>JASFER010000064.1:0-24427 GCA_050124755.1 Desulfobacteraceae bacterium | reverse complement strand
GATGCGCAGAGGCGCTCAAACCTTTCAGCACAACCGGAAAACCCAGTTCCAGTGCCGCCTGTACGGCTTGGTCGGCATTGTGAACCACATGTTCATCGACAATGGGAATATCATACTGCCTTAATAGCTGTTTGGATTGATGTTCGTTGAGCGCAGTCGGCTCTGACGGTTCTGAAAATGGTGTGAACTTCAAGGGAGCTCCTTTATGGAATATCCAATATCGAACAAGGAACCGCAGAATGTCGAAGTAAGGTATTCTGTCATTAATATATTATGACGGAGCGTAGCGATTCCACAAATCGACATTCGTTATTCCTTGTTCAATATTCTGCGGTTCATATGGACCCGGATGCTTTACTGTTGCAGGGGGAGCGGGACGGTGTCATCGGAGGAAACCTGGATGCGAATGCCGAAATCGTCAAAATACGCGTTCAAGGCGCCGTCTCCGACGGCGTGCAGGCCGATTTCAGCTTCAGTCAGGATACCGGGAAATACCGGAGATTGCAACGTATCATCGTGGTCTTGAATGGCAGCATTGAGAATAAGACCTTGATCATTGGTCCTGAAGTCGATGGCATCGACGGTGGAATTGACAGCATCCCACTGCACAAGACGAAAAAAGTCATCCGCCGCTGTGAAGTTGCCGTCGTCATCGGTCCAATTGCCGTCACCGTCTACATTGGGAGGCCATCGAAGGGTATCCGAGGGACCTAGCCTGCCATAGCTCAGTGAATTGACATCAACCGGGTTGGTGTTGGCCGTACCGATGCCGTCCTCACTGGCAAAATGGACCCTGATGATGTTGGCTTTGGGGTCCTCGTTTTGATCGAAAGCGGCTACTTCAGCCCTGCCGGTGCCGCCGACAACAGTCAACTGCTCACCGGCCGAGAATGCTTCGACAGGAGCGGTGACTGCGGTGCGGTTCAAAAACAGGGTGCCCTCGGCGGGTGAACTGCCGCTCCAATCCCCGCCGGTCAGCAGGGGAGGGGCCATTACCGTGCCGATAGTACCGTGAAGATGGCCATGTAGTCTATCGCCTTGGCGAATCTCCGGCGTGCCGTTGGTAAAGCGCACCACCATGGCCTCTTGAAGGTTGACGGCCAAGGTCGAATTTTGAATCGGCCAGTCGCAGACGATTTGAACATCATCGATGTACCATCCCTCAAGATTGTTGTTCAATTCATCCACCGTATCGAATTTAAACTGGATGCGGATCTGTCCTGCGAAACCGGTCAGATCGATCTCCTTCTGATACCACTCGCCGGGTGGTTCATCTCCTCCCTCCAGGGTGCCGATGATGTAAGGGCCACTAAGGGTGAGGCCGTTATCGTCGACGATAATCACCTCTTTGCGGTCAAAGTCGTTCAAATCGAACCCGGGCCGGGCGGGTTCGGTCTCGTGCCATCCGTAAAATTTAAGGGTAATTTTTGAATAGCCGGGGGCCAGCGTGATGAGATCGGATTGAATTATGCCCGTATTCGGAAAAGCTCCGGTATCATAGTCAGTGGTGCTGCTTCTGCCGTAGTACCAATTGCGTATCGACCCACTGCGTTGTCGACCGGACGCCCCTTCCGCGTCCCAAAGGTTCAGAAAACCGGGTATCTCAGAAAATTGATCATCGATGCTATCTTCATTGTCTTCGTTGAAGATTAAATCCATCATCTGTTTATAGGCCAACCAGGTTCGATTGGCGCCGTTTCCGGTTTGCTTCCAAAGCACAATGGCCGCTTGATCATCGATGGGTACAAAATCGTCCGGGATGCCGTCGGCAGGGTTGCTGCGATTGCCGCGCAGGAAAGAGACGCCGTAGCCGTTGCTGCTGAACAATCCGGAGTCCGCATTGCGCAGGCGAAAGGAGAGTCCGGCGGCGAAATATCTGGGAATGGAAGAGGTGGGCGGTTCGAAATCTTGAGAGGGTTCCGGGGTATTATCAAAGCCGAATTTAGCTTGAATATCGTAGCTTAAAAAACCGCGACTGCCGCGTCTGGAGGCATTGAAATCGATCTCTTGGGCGGCGCTGGTTGTGGGATTGAAAGCGGTGAGGCTGCCCTGGTCACTGCCCGAAGATACAGTTGAATCAACCTGCAAGGCACTGTTTCCATGCACCGTGCCGATGCTCGTGGTGGTACCGGCTGTGTCGGTCCAATCCTCTTTGGCGTCGAATCGATCGGTAAACGCTTCTTGCTGGGTCACGGTCTCCGGTATGGGCAAGGGGGTATGGTAAGTGACCTGCCGTCTGGCCTGCATCGACCCGGATCCATAAATACCGGTAGACTGGAGGCGCACAAATTTGGTTAAGGTGATTCTTGTGCCAACAGGGTAATCCTCCATGTCAGCGTCTTGGGGATCATGCACGTCCACAAAGCGGTTGTTGGCCCGGTCGTTATAGCCGTAAGTCAATAGACGTCCGTTGACCCGGATACGGCCGTTGCGCAATGGAAACATCCTGCCGTGGCCGTTTTGATACACGAGATCGTCGCCATTGGATACGGTGGGGGTGACTGCAGTCGCAACCGGGTAGGCCAATGTCCCTGCGGGGTAAAAAGGCAGGGCTGTCGTAACGGCAATAGTCGCATTGTCATCTTCTCCTGCGACCGGTTGGGAATCGGAGGTCAGGGTATAAAACTGATCTTCGATCTGTATTTCAAGGCCTGGATCCAAAAAAACATCCCCGTCAACAAGTGCTCCATCGGGAAAAGTTCCGGGGGTGTGGGCCTTAAAGCTGGTGTCACCGCTGGATATGTCGCTGACGACTTCATAGAAATATGAGAAAAGTTTAAGTTCAAATCGGCTGTTGCCGTCACTTAGTGTGTAGTTGCCATCCAACTCTTCAAGGGAATCGTTTTTGATGCTTTCGGTATTGCCGGCATGGAGATAAGTACTGGCGGCGTATCGGAAACCGGACTCTGCCAGAAGATAGGCTTTGGCGGACATGTTGGCCGCACCGGTCTGGTGGCTTGAGGAGCTGATCATGGGAACAATGGCTGCGGCCAACACTGAAAAAACCATTATGGCCACTACCAGGCTGATCAGCGTGCTGCCTTGCAAGGGCCGTGGCGAGGATTTATCACGAGCAGTATTTTCAGGCGTCATGGATATTGTCGGTTTCATCTTCATCTATGGTGCATTTGTCCATGTGATAAGGTTTGAAAAATGGTTTTTACGAAACAGCTGTAATCATCCCTCGATACGGGACGGGTTGCCGGGGCTGCACCGCCAAAATTTTCCGTGTTGCGCAATTGGACGACCGTGCTGAAATCTTGATGATGTGTTGGTTTTTCCGGTCGCGTGAGCTGCAATGTCACTCCAATGGCAGAAAGCAAGGCGGGGTCGGATCCCCAGACCCACGTATCACCGCCCTGAAAATAGCTCAGCGCGAAGCTGCGGACGTTATCGATTAAAATATCGGCATTGGCAGCCGTCGTCCCATTGAGCGTGGTGATGCCGCTGCTCAGATTGGTATAGAGCACAAGATTTCCGGAGCCGGGTTCATAATGCAATCCGTAGCGATCGAAGGCATGATCGTGGGATGGATCGATGCGACGGTAAATGATGAACGGATCGTCACTATCTGCGGAAACGGCTTCTATGAGGGTGAGTTCCGATAGTTCGCGGGAAATGCGCATCATGGCCAACTGAGCCTTTTGGGCCGTTTGAACATTGGAGCGGCTGAATTCATTGCTTTGCAGGGCGGCCACTAACCCCATGCCGAAGATGGCGGTGATGAGTCCCAATAACACCAAAGACGCAATGAGTTCGAGCAAGGTAAACCCTTTGTTTTCATACGGGCAGAAAACAAGACGACGAAACGCTGTACCATGAAGTTGTGCTAAGTAATCGATCATCAATCTTATCGCGCAAAAAGAGCTGTTAACGATTGACCATCATAGGAGATGGTGACTTTCAAGAGCGTGTCTGCCGGAACGCAGGAGCTGTGAACATTATCTTCACCGGCGGGGATTGCACTATCCTTATTTAAGCTCAGGCAATCGTTGACAACTACGGAGATGTCGCTGCTGTAGGGTTGTCCGTTCCAATAATCGCCGTTGCTTATGCGATTTTGCAGTTCCACCAGCGGTTCTTCGGCGGATATGATTACATTGCGATAATCGGCGGATATATTTTCCATGACCTCCTGCAGCGCCAATCCCTGTTTCAGTTTGGTCAAGGGCCAGAAGCTGCGCCATGCGTGGCCTTGCATGATCTGCATGAGCATGACGGCTAAAATGGCCGACACCATAATGGTGACAAGGATTTCAATTAACGTAAAGCCGTGTTTTTTCGTCAGGTATGGCATCAATCAATAAAACCGGTGTTTTGGGTAATCACAAATTGAGCATCATCATGGCCGGATTTGGTCAATGTAATGGCATAGGATCCCGTCCCCAGTTCATCAGAGCTCGGTTTGCCCCAGTCGTCGAATGCCACGCTAAAGGATCGGAATTCGGACTCTGCAAACGCGGCTTCGGATGAAATGGTGATACCCATTTCCCCGAGGCGGACCCGATCATCGGTTTCACCTGGTAGCTGTTCAACATTGCTGGTGTCATCACGAAAGAGAAGATAGTAGCAATCCCCGGGGGCGGCACTATTGTGATTATAATAGATGCCCCAACGCGTGTCTGAATTGATGGATCGCATTTGGGCATATCTGACATGGCTTTTCAGGACCTGTGCCTGGGCCATGAGCGATGCATCCGAGGTCGAATGCTGAATCAGGGCCAATACGACAAAAATACCGATCAGAACCATCACCGCCAGAATTTCCAGCAGCGTAAAGCCGCCGTATCTATGTTCCCTGAATTGGCGCATGTTTCATCCATACCAAATAGAGATCCATATGAAAACAGAAAATAAGTATAAAATTCTTAAGTTTGGGCCATTCTTTTTAAATGAAAGAATACCATACTTGGACATACCGCGGTTCCTTGTTCGATATTCGACATTTCATATGACCCGGCCCTGAGGACCAGGTTTTATTGATACAATTAGCGGGACTATTCTTCTTGATCAGCCCCATAGGAGTTGATATTAGCGATATGTTTAATAATTGTAAATGAATAGGGTTTTTGTAGAGGAAGCCTGACTTGAGTGAACCATTGTGCAAAACTTCCATAAAACTGAAAAAGCATAAAATCGATCTTTCGGGGTGCGGTGTTGCGCTTGCGCTGGGTACGTTGCTCCTTCTGTGCTACGCAAATAGTTTTCATGCTTCCTGGCAATATGACGATTTCGCCAATATTGTTCGCAATCCAGGCGTTCACATGGACCAATGGTCGTGGGAACAAATTCGGCAGGGTTTAACCGCCGGTATGGACTTTCAAGTGGTCAGCCGACCCCTGGCATTTGTCAGCTTTGCGTTGAATCATAAATTCGGTGGTTTGAATGTCTTCGGCTATCATGTGTTCAATTTTTGCATCCATTGGACAGCTGCCATTTTCCTGTTTCTTTTTGTCCGAGAGACGCTCAACCTGCCCATTCTGCGAGTGCGCTACCAGAATAAGGCCACGGTGATCGCCGCACTGTCGGCGGCATTTTGGGCCAGCCACCCCATCCATGTCACAGCCGTGACGTATATCGTCCAACGCATGGCATCCATGGCCGGCATGTTTTACATCATGGCCATGTATTTCTATTTGAAATTCAGAACCGCCGACCGGGATTACCGTAAAGCCGTTTTTATCTCATTGTTCGGTCTGGTGACCGTTTGTGCGTTGCTGACCAAAGAGAACACCTTGATGCTGGGATATGCCTTGCTTTTCTATGACTTCATACTCATCCAGGGCATTGGCAACGCACGTATCCGAAGGCTCGTTTTGTGGGGTTTGGGTATGGCGGGGGCGGTTGGCATGGCCGGGTTGCTCTACACGGATATGGATTTAAGACAAGTGGTGGCCTCCTATGATATTCGACCCTTTTCCCCATTGGAGCGCTTGTTGACCCAGCCGCGGGTGATGTTTGTATATCTCTCTTTAATCGCGGTGCCCATGACTTCACGCATGACCATTTTGCACGACATTGAAATCTCCCGCGCCTTTTTATCACCGGTGACCACTGCCCTTTCCATAGTCGGGCTCATTGTCTGCCTTATCGCGATGTTGCGATGGGCACGAAAATATCCCCTGGCGGCTTATTGTGGCCTGTTTTTCTTTCTTAATCACATGATTGAGGGATCATTTCTCAACCTGGAATTGATCTACGAGCATCGCAACTACACCCCCAGTATGCTGATTTTTATTGTTCCGAGCATCGTTGCCGTGAAAAGCATCTCCTATTTTCAATACAGGCGACCTTTTCAGTGGATGTTGTGCGGGGCTGCATTTCTATTGCTCATTTCTCACAGCTATACCACATACGCGTACAACCGTTTTTTTCGAACTGAACTGTCTTTATGGCTGCACGCGGTGCAGCGTTCGCCGCGTTTGAGCTTGACGCACAGCAACTTGGGCACAGCCTATTGGCGTTTGGGATTATGGAACAAGGCACATGATGAATTCGTAACAGCCGATCGATTGAACCGATACAACAACGCCTTCCATCAAGGTGCCGTTTTTTATAACTTGGGGCTTTATGCCGCCTATCGCGAAGAGAATTACACGCAGGCGGTGGACTATTTTGCGAAAGCCAATGCGCTCTATCCGAACACTTTCGATATCTTTTACCAGCTGGGGTTGAGCCAGGTCATTGTTGGAGAATGGAGGGCTGCGTTGCAAACCACATCAGCGGCCATCGAACGCTGGCCGGGGCGTCCGGAATTTTTCTACTTGTCGGCACTGGCTCACTTAAAAAAAGGTGACTGTGCCAGATCGGTGGACGATGCAGCGCACGCGCTCCAATTGGATACGAGGCACGGGGGTGCGTTAATGGTCACGGCGGAGAGTTATCGGTGCCAGGGAGCGCTTGGGCGTGCCATTGATTATTGGGAACGTTTTATCAGCATCGAACCAAACGATCTTCACGGTATTTTCGCCTTGATGGAGCTCTACGCATCGGAAGGTCGGTACCACTTGGCTAAAACCTATTTACAGCGCTATAATCGCTTGAAAGGTGATTGCAGAGACGATGAAATCATTGATATTGCAAATAAATCCGGATTGTTGGGGGCGTATGTGCCGGAAAAGGACAAGCTTAAGCAACTGATTGTGGAATTGGGGTCCTTAAATTAAACAGACACGCCCATGACGTTTAGCATTTATGATAGCATTGTATCTACAGGCCCGGTCTGGGCAGTTGGGTTCCAGCCGACATTCCTCTCAAAGGACCCGATCCCTCAACCCATATGCGAAAATTGGCGGAAACATTGTCCTCATCGCTGCCGGCTTCAGCACCATCGCTAGTATACAGTGTAAAATCCCCCATATCCGCTCCCAATACATCGGCACGTAAATCAATTTGCCATGGCAAGGAGCCTGCCAATAGGGCTTCGGCAAAGTGGCCGTTAACACGGCCGATGGCTTCGGCCAAGCCGGTTTTAATGGTTTTTTCTCTGGCTTGCTGCTGAAGATCGAAATACCGAGGTACGGCAACGACGGCAATAATGCTCAATATGACAATGACGGCAATGATTTCGAGCAGTGTGAAACCAGCTTCGTCAAGATGTTTTTCTTTTGTTTTTTGAGGTAATAAAAGCATCAATGGAGCTCCTTGAAATTCGGTTAGATCATCAATGGGGTACGATCATAAAAACCGATACAATTTTATACATTTAGTGTGCCACATTTTATTGTGTTCGCCTAAATTTACGAACATCTTGATTATTCTTATAATATTAAGTGATTAAAATATCAACAAGAAAAAAGATTGAATGCAGTTGAGTGGGCCAATATTAAAAATCCACACAATTTGTTGATAAATTCAATAAAATGTAGTTGCTTAATAGCTTTTTGAGGGTTTTGATAGCGAGGATTTATTGGTGAGCTTAATGGATCTTAAAGGATGACGCATCAATTTCATATTTTTTTAAACGATGCCAAAGGCTGCGTTCTTTTATGCCGAGAAGGGTAGCGGCCTGTTTTTGAATTCCTCTGCTCTGGGTTAATGCTTGAATGATCATGCGTTTTTCAATTTCCTGCAGATGCTGGTCTAAACTCCGGGAGTCTGGATGGGGCTGTTGTGAAGCAGCAGGTGTTGGGGATTGTCGCCAGCTTTGGGTAATATAAGAAGGCAGGTGGACAGGTTCAATGATCGGACCGGCCATGAGCGCAGCTGAATTGATTGCATTTTTAAGCTCGCGAACGTTTCCGGGCCAGTCATATGACATGAGCATTTGAATCGCCGCAGATGATATGCGCTTATCGTGACCCGTCTCCTGCAAAAAATGTTCGGCCATCAGTGGAATGTCTTCCCGGCGTTCTCTTAACGGAGGTAAATATACGGCAAATACATTCAATCGAAAATAGAGATCCTGACGAAACTCGCCTTGTTCCACTACCGCGGGCAACTCTTTGTTGGTGGCGGCGATAAAGCGCACGTCCACCGTTCTGGACGTCAGCGATCCGACACGCTCTATTTTTTTCTCCTCGAGCGCCCGCAAAACTTTGGCTTGGGTTTCCATGGGCATGTCGCCGATTTCATCCAAAAAAAGGGTGCCTTCATGGGCGATTTCGAATTTTCCAAGTTTTTTATGGTCGGCACCCGTAAAAGCCCCCTTTTCATGACCGAAGAGTTCGCTCTCCAGAAGGCCTTCGGGAATGGCGGCACAATTGATGGCGATAAAGGGTTTGGCCTGTCTTAGACTGTGTTCATGAATGCTTTTCGCCACCAGCTCTTTGCCGGTTCCGGTCTCTCCAATGATCAATACCGTTGAACTGGTCGGCGATACTTTCATGATTTGGTTGAACACGCTTCGCATGGACTTGCTTTGGCCGACGATGTTGGGAAAAAGCTCCCTTGCTTCAACCTTTGTCAATAATTCCGAGACCTGGTCAAAAACACGTGAGAATTGATGTATTTCCGATTTGGAATCCGGTGGGCTGGGAGCCATGGCAACGTCGCTTAAGACGCCCAGGTTTTGGGTTTTGTCCACGAATTTCTTAACTGGATCGATGAGAAATTTAACCGTGATTAGACCACATACAAAAGTGAATAATACGAGCACGATGCCCCAAAATGCCACAGGCCACTCCGGCGGCATTTGGCGGTCAACATAAAATCGTGTCAAACGATAGGCGACCAGAATGGATAAGGTGGATAGCCCGGTAAACACCAACGGAATGATGATATAAAGATTTATGTTGAATCGGATATCTTTCAAAATAACATGGGTTGTTATAGTATAATTATTTTACCATCCGCGTAAGATCCCACATGGGCATGTAGATGGCCAAGGCAAAAAATCCGATGACGGCTGCCAGGCCGATGGTCATCATCGGGCCGATGGCGTCGGATAGCCGTTTCATGGCATAGGCCAATTCGTCGTCATAGTGCGAAGATACATCGTTGAGCATCTCCTCCAGGTTACCGGACTCCTCGCCAATGGCCACCATGTTGATGACGATGGGGGTGAAATATTTCGATTGGCGCAAGGGCACGGATATGCCTCGGCCTTCCTCCAATCGTTCCGTGATTTGTCTGAATTCTCGTGCAATGGCTTCATTGTTGATGGTGCCGGTTAATATCTGCATGCACTCAAGGACGTCCACCCCGCTGGACTGGAGAATGGAAAAAATGCTTGCAAAGCGGGACATGGCGGCTTTGTTAAACAGGGGTCCGATCAGAGGCAGCTTTAATAGCAGTGTATCGCGCGTCAGGCGGCCCTTGTCCGTTCTCAGATAGGAGACCAAAGCGACAATAAGGGGTATTGCAACGGCAATAACGATGATCCAGTAATTGACGAGAAAATTGTACATAACAATGCATATGCGGGTCAACAACGGCAGTTCCAGTCCTGCGCGCGTAAAGATGACTGAAAATTTAGGAATGACGTAGGTCAACAGCACAAAAAATGAAACCAGTAGAAAACTCAACACGATAACCGGATACTGCAGAGACGAACGGATATCGGATTTCATTTTATGTTCATGCTCCAGGATATAGATTAATCGCTGCAGCACTTCCGGCAATGCACCGCTGGCCTCACCGGCTCGCACCATACTGCAGTAGAGCGGTGAGAAAATGCGCGGATAGCGACGAAAGGCGTCATGCAGGCTTGAACCTTCGCTGACATCCTGGGTCATGGAGACAATGGTTCTTTTTAAAATCGGGTCTTCCGTTTGTGTCTCCAGGGTGTGTAACAGGGTCATCATGGGAACGCCGGCCCGAACCATGGTCCTGAACTGTTTGGTAAATAAAATAAGCTCCCGGGATTTGATGGAACGGAAGCGCTCAAAGAGTGAAATTAAGCTTGAGAGGGGACGGCTGGCCTTTTGATCGGCCACCTTTGATGGAATAAGCCCCCTTTTTACCAGAACTCCGGTTGCGGTATCCACCGAGTCCGCCTCAATGGTACCGGTGATTGTCGCACCACTTTCATTGATGGCTTGATAAGTATAAATCGGCATGCTTGACTACCTGTTTAGGTGAACCTGGTTAATTATTATGCCATCACAGCCGATGCTGCTTCGTCTATGGTGGTAATGCCCTGAACCACCTTATCAGCAGCATCTTCTTTCAACGTCTTTAATCGTCCCGTTTTATGTGCCTCCCGCGTTATTTCTTGTGCGGAACAACGTTTGAGGATCATGTCTTGAACCATTTCATCGATGACCAGAACTTCAAAAATGCCCGTTCGACCTTTATAGCCTTTGTCCATGCAATTAAAACAACCCGATCCCTTAACAAACTGGGCATTGTCCATTGATTCGAGTCCCCAGAACTTCAGGGCCGCTTCAGGCGGGTCATGGGGTTTCTTGCAATAGGGACAGACTTTTCGCACGAGTCGCTGTGCAATGGACACCAGCATGACGGATGAAACCAGAAAGGGCTCTACGCCCATATCGATGAATCGGGTGATCGCGCCGGCGGCATCATTTGTATGGACCGTGCTAAGGACGCGATGGCCGGTCAGGGATGATTGAACGGAAATGGAGGCGGTTTCAGCATCCCGAGTCTCTCCCACCATAATCACATCCGGGTCCTGGCGCATGATCGAGCGCAAACCGCTTGCAAAGGTCATCCCTGCTTTTCGATTTAGCTGAATTTGGCGAATTTTACTCACACGGTACTCAACCGGGTCTTCCAATGTAATAATGTTGATATCGGGCTGATTGATCCGTTTTAATATGCTATAGAGGGTGGTACTTTTTCCACTGCCGGTGGGACCCGTACTGAGAATCATGCCGTAGGGTCTGTGGATCATGGACTCCAGCTTTTTAATATCCATTGCGCACATGCCGAGGTCTTCCAATGAGAAGACCCCACTGCTGGTATCCAGCAAGCGCAGCACCATGTTTTCACCGTATATCGTTGGAATGGTGGACGCACGGATATTGATCTCTTTGTTGTCCATTCGAATGGTAAATCGACCGTCTTGTGGAATCCTGGACAGCGAGATATCCATATTGGCCAGAATTTTCAGACGGGATACGATGAGTAGATGCATGGATTTGGGCGGTGCAGGGACTTCGTGAAGCTTGCCGTCTACCCGAAAGCGAACTTGAACACGGTCTTTTTCGGGGCTGATATGCACATCGCTGGCAGCATCGCGAACGGCCTGAGAAAGTATGGAGTTCACCAGGCGGATGACCGGCGCCTCTTCTGCCATATCATGAAGAGATCGCACCTCTAAATCATCTGCCGATCGAATTTTATCGCTCTCTTCAGAGCGTTCGATTTCCATATCCTCCATGCTTTCCAGCATGCCGCCCATGGTGGAGTATGTGCCGTAGAGACTTCCAAGCAGATGGTTCCATTCCTGGTAGGTGCAGATAAGGGCTTCAACCTCCATATTGGTAAATACCTCGATGGCGTCCAGCGCATCGATGTCCATTGGGTCGGTCATTGCCAGGGTAAGCAGATAGTTGGTTTTGGCTATGGGAACGGCTTGATATTTCTGGGCAATTTCCAAAGGCAGCATTTCTGCCAGGCTCATGTCTATGGGGTAGTGGTCAGGGTAGTATTTGGAGATTTTCATCTGGCGTGAAATGATATCGGCGATTTGACTGCCGCTGATAATACCTTCACGAACCAGGTACTGGCCCAGCTTCAGATTGTTGCGTTTGTGGTCGATAACCGCTTGTTTTAGCTGATCTTCAGTCAACAAGCCGGCTTCAACCAACATTTCGCCTAGTTTCTTTTTATTCTTCAATTCACTACCTCACGGTATAATGGGAGATTTAATAACGCCACCTTCAAAAGGGTTGGTGAAAAACAAAGTTTGTACTGGCCAATTTGAAACCACTCGGCTGTGTTCCAAGATATCTTCAGGTAATGCTTTGATGTAACTCCTCGCTTCTTCTTCTTTTTGAAAATATCCTTTCACTGACAGGGAAAAGTGCAGTCCCGACTCCGGATTCCAATGTGGAATTATTTGGAAAGGAACAGGTAACGCGCGTTTTAATAGAACATACCGCTGCATTACAGAAGGCAGGGATCCATGTTCATCTACAATAATCCAAAAGCAAGGGCGTTTTTTTATTTTCGACCGGTTCGGCAGGCTTGGAAAAAGTATAACGTTGCCGATATCGATATGGTTAGGGTTTACAATATGCGGATTGGCATCGATCACAGCCCGGAGGTGTTTGCTGCGATAGGTACCGTAAACCGTGTAGACCAGATTTACCAATGTGTCGCCTGGCTTGACCACAACTTGACCCAGCAGTTCCGGGGGCGCTGAATCATCTGTGTTGGCCGTGGATGGTTCCGGTTGCCGGGAGGTCGCCGGCAGGATGACCGCATCGGTTGCTATCTCACCCGGTTTATCCTCGGCTGGAGATGGTTGAACACTTGGCGTCGAAGACGGCATTCCCGGGGAATTGATGGCCGGTTCGGGTTTATCCTCAACAGCGTTGCTTTTTTGGGCCGATTCTACTTCTGTTTTCAAAGTCTGAACGGTTGTGGCTGTGGGCTTTTCGATGTGTTCGATTTTAAATACTTGCAGCGATTGGGCAACCGTATTTTTAGGTATGAATTTGGGTGCTAAACCGAAGGCGATTATGCAAATGACAGCAATTGCCAGGCCGGCATAAAGGTAGCGGCGTCTGCCGCCCCTGGCGTTCGCCAACCGGCTTTTACACGATTGGATCACCGCCCAACCTGCTTTAGACCGGTTCTGAATAATCATGGCCAACAGGCTCTGATGGCAAATATGGATAATTTTACGAGGGTAACCGCGACTGGCGCGATAGATAGCCCACATGGCCGGCAAGGTAAACAGCTTTTTGGGTTTAGGCGCCCTACTGGACAGCTTGAGTCTGTGTTGCACCATCTGACATGTGTCCTTAAAGTTCATGGGCGCCAGATAATGCAGCAAATTGATTCTGTCCGTAAAATTAGCGTGGGTTTGAAGGATTTGGTCAAATTCCAGTTGCGCAAAAATAACGATTTGAAGCAGTTTAAACGTATTGGTCTCGTAATTGAGTAGTTCACGTAGAATCTCAACGCAGGGCACCGATATCTTTTGCCCTTCGTCAATGATCAGCACCACTGTCTTCTGTTCGTCGACACCTTTGGTGAACAGGCTTTGTTTGATAGCCTCTTTCAATTCTGTCGCCGTCGGATGATCGTTCGGCGAATGACCGTAAAATAAATCGTACAGGACGGTTAAAAACTCCTCGGGTGTATTAAAAGAGGGATCGAGGATAAGATGTGACTCAAAGTTGTCTTCGTTTGCGAATTTGCGAATTAATTGTCGGCAAAGGGTGGTTTTCCCGGTTCCCACATCGCCGATCACCACGTTGAGACCGCGCTTTAGCCTCAGGGCCAATTCAAGCTTTTGCAAACATTCAAGATGTTGACGCGATTGAAAAAAATAATCGGGATCGGGGGAATTGGAAAAGGGTTCCCGATCGAGTTGCAAAAGCTTGTAATATTCCATTTTTTGTCAAATAGACCCTAGTTAGCCGCCGGTGGTGTCGCATCATCAGGGGCTTGCGCATCGGCCGGCCTGGTTTTAAGAATATGCGGCGTGATAAATATGAGAATCTCCTCCATTTGTTCCTGTCGGCTTTGATTTTTGAACAGATTACCTACTACAGGGATTTTCCACAGCCATGGGACGCCCGCTTCACTTTTTTGGCTTATATTTTTCTTTAGACCACCGATCACCGTCGTTTGGCCGTCAAAGAGGATGACGTTTGTACTGGCTTTCTTGGTAATGATGGTGGGGTATTGGTTCACGGTACTGACAGTACCGACTTCATCCTTGGTGGTTGCAATCTCTAATTTCAGGGCATTGTCCTGTATCACATGGGGTGTCACCTCAAGACTTAACACGGCTGATTTGTAAACAACCTCCACATTATCGTCTTCAACGATTTGGATGGGGATTTCATTTCCACTCTCTATGGTGGCTTTGAGATTGTCCAGTGTGGTAATGGAAGGGCTTGATAGAATATTGAGTTTGCCCTCTTCTTCCAGTGCAGAGAGCTGAACCGCGAGAATATCATCGCCAAACTCGCCGATAACGCCTAAACTCAAACCTGTACCGGATTGAGCCGCATTGCCCAGATTCGCCGGGAAATTGGAAGCCATTCCCGCCCCGGGATCCACCGATCCGCCCGATCCTGTGGTGATTCCGGTGATTGCCGTTGCCGCATCCGGTGTGATCCAAGCATCGGCGTTATGATATAGCCCTCCCCACTGAATGCCCAGTTCACGTGCCGTTTGATTGGTGGTCTCCACAATATGCGCTTCAATGAGAATTTGAGGCGTCGGTCGATCAAGTTCGGTAATGATCGGTACGATCCGTCGGATGTCAGTGGGAGTCGCCTGCACGATCAGGGCATTGGTATGGTTGTCCACCATGACGGAACCGACAGGTTCTCCCGGCTTATTGGCACTGAGTATTTCATCAATGCTCTTCTTTAATTGATCCGCTTTGGCAAAATCAATTGGGATGATGCGCGTCACCAAGGGCGCCTTCATCTCCAGTTCCCGCGTCTTAGCCAGAATTTTTTCTTCAGCTTCAAGATTTTTGAGCCGCCGGGATCGGTCCTCGAATGTAACAATGCGAATGATGTCGCCTTCCCATTCATACGCCAGCCCCTGGGAATTCAAGATTCCCATAAAAACCTGATCCCATTTGGCTTCTTTTACATTGATGCTGATTTTCCCCTGGACGCTTTCATTAATCATAATGTTCAGGTCCACGGATCGCGCCAGCGCCCGTAGAAGCACGGCGACGTCGGTTTGGTGCATTTTCATGGTGATTTTGCGCTTGGGAAGGGGGCGTGAGGGCTTTTTTTGTGTATCACCGGGTGCAATGACCTTGATTTTTTTTGGAGGCAAATCGATGGTTCTCTGGCGTGGTGCCGGTGAATACCCGCGACTTTCCTTGGCTAATTTTTTCCACTTTTCAAAGGAACTGGGTTTGGTTTCGGGTTTGCCGGCACAACCGATCAACAGAAGCGATGCCCATGTGACGACTACAGCGACAAGAAATTTGCGATGGATACGCATCATTTTTACTTCCACATACTTGAGTTAAATTCCCTATGGAGAATCAGTTTCACTAATAGAAATCTGGATCGTCTCCCTACTGTCAACCTTGCCGATGATCACCCTCTCAGGGGAGATAGATTTGATGTAGTACGTCTTGTCCGACAGAGCCTCTCCTTCAACGTACTCCATACCATTTACGATCGCAATCCGGGTGGCCCCCAATTGCATAAAACCCGTATAGTCGAAATCGGGTGCACTTGGCGTGGCCGGCGTTTGGGTCACATTCAATGGCAGCAGGCGCTTTTTCAGCGGGCGCGATGAATGAATAAACGGATCCTTGGTCCATTGTGCGCCGGCCTGTTTGATCATGTATTGGTACTCCTTTGATACTTTTTCACCGGCCAGTTTTCCGGTTACGTCGGCAACAAAAGATTTCAGATCTCCTCCCGTATTCGGCATCGTGTCAGGGGAGATGCTTTCTTGCTTACGGCGATTGCCCAATAGATCGTAGGCGCCGTAAACAATGGTGAGGCACATAATGCTGACGATTATTTTTTCGCGTGTGGTCATGATGATTCCAACATTGGGGTTTACCCTTGGGCCACTTTTATTTTAAAGCTCAGCCGCTTTTCTTTATTAAAGGTTTCCATGCGCATTTCGTCAATAGACTCCAGATACGGTAGACGGCATACGACCAACAACAGTGCTCTGAGATCGAAAAAATCTCCAGCAAAGGTGACCTTCATGGATAAAAAGCCCATATCCTCCAAATAGGTTCTGGCATCGGGGATGGCGTCGATAAATGATACATTGTTTTCTTCAGCCATGGCTCTGAATGTCTCGTTGATGCGGCCTAAATCATTATTGGCAATTTTTTGGCTTTCGGGTACAGGCAATTTTGTTGCTATCTTGTTGGTTATCTCTGCAAGCAGGTGAAGGTACACTGGATAGAGCAACTCTTGTGTTTGAACCTTTCGGCTGAGGGATTGGATTTCTTCATCCGTTTCTCTGAGCATTGTTATATTGGGATATATGATCACCATAAAAACGGCAATGATGACAAACAGGCAGCCGCCAAGGTAGAGCAAGTTGCTGGGGTGAACTTTGGATCGGATCATTTTATATTCCCGTACTTAACGTGGCCGTTATCTTTCTATATAATTTCCAACTTGGTGATAAAACGCATGATTTCTTTGTCATAGTAATACTCTATCTGTTTGCTTTGCACGCTGGGTTTCCTGAATAATGGGGAGTTTTTTAAGCTGAACAAATAATTGGTCAGCATGGTTTCAAAAGCGGCTGGATCACCGAAAATGATTCCTTCAATGGTAATTGAATGTACAGCAGTGGACGGTGCCTTTGGACTTTGGTCGGCGAATTTTGCATCGATATTGAGCAATCGGATGTTTGACGGAGTGATATCGGCCAATTCCGTAATAACGGCTGCCGGCGCATAGCGGTGAACGATTTGGGTGACGATTTTGTTTTTATGTTTAGCTTTGGCAAATAGAGCCAAAAGCAACTCTTTTTTGGCAGGCGGATTGTATTTTATCAATTGATTGTTCAGCTTTTCAACACGATTTATCTGTTTGTCGAGTTTGTTTTGTTGCCATGAGAATATGCCGATCATAAGTACGAGACAGATAAGGCAAAAGGTGAGAATACGCATATTGTTTCTGCGCACATTTTCAATAATTTCCTTGTCTTCGTGAGTGAATAAAAAGTTGGGTGTAATGGTATTGCTGCTTAGCGCCAATCCAATGGCCGGTACAAATCTCTCACGGTCGGAAACGGCTTCCGGGATACGAATTTGCTGAGTAAAGGGTACATTGGGGGGGAACGGGTTCATCGGCACCACAGGCATTTCAAGTTGTTTTTCAAAATAGTTGACCAAATTCGCGTTGGCGATGACTTGGCCTGATATGAAGATGCGCCTGACGCCTTCTGCATTGAAGTTCAGTGCATAATGCTCAAAGGTGCGCTCAATTTGACGGATGAGGCGTTCCATTGCCGGCAGTACCATTTGAAAGATCCGATTATGGCTGATTTTTTCGGTTTCACTGGATTCCGATGCCTTCGGTAACGCTACGCCGATGAAATCAAAGAATAATTGCTGGGCCTTTGGATGAATGGCAACAGAATCCTTCTGCGGTGTGCCGGAAGTATCCGAACCGGTTTCAGGGGGCGCATCACCCCAATCTTCTTCACGCATTAATGCGTTATTGATTGCATCGATCATGCTACGCATGCCTGCCTTGATACCCCTCGACAAAACCAGGTTGCCCTTATTGAAGATGGCAATACGAGACCAATCTCTACCGACAAACAGGCAACAGGCATCTTCCTCGGGGTGGGCTATGATACCGGCACGAAATAGGTTTTGAATTGCAAATGGAACGATTGAGATCCCTTTGAGTGGGTACCCGATTTTTTGAAACGCCGAACGATAAGAATTTATTTCTGATTTAGGGGCTTTAAATGCCAACACTTCAGTTTTTTTAACACCGCCTTCTGAAATATCTCCTATAATTTCATAGTCAAGTATATCCTGGCCCTTATTAAAAGGTGTTTTTTTGGTGAATGTCCAGAAGATTGCATTGGATACTTGTTTGCGCGGCAGCTTTGGAATGCGAATACAGCGGGTTTCGACATTGGCGGATTGTATGGCACCCCAGATGCCATAATTGGACAAACCATTACAAAATTGGTGGATGCTTGCCTTTAGTGATTTTAAGAAATGCTCGTCTTTTATTGATATTGATGTGCTGAAGGGAACATCAAGATAATCAATCAGTTCGGCATTTTTCTCAGTCCGGATGATTTTCGCCAGTCTTATGTGGGTATGACCGATGTCAACGCCTATCACCGTGCGCTTCTGAAAAGCGGATGGAACAAGGCTCGTTTTTTTAGGGGTGCTTGGCAAAATGACGTCACCAGGGGGGGCGGCATGGGCATCAGTTTTTTTTTCGTTGCGGATCAGCTCAAGCAGTTTTTCTGTGGATCGTATCTCATTTTCTTTGAGGGCCAATACTGATCTCCTGTCCGTTGGTCGCAATCGATGGCGATTGAATGCAGGCATGCCATTCTTTTATGATTTTTAGGCCATAAAGTCCTGTTTTTGTCAAGGGATAATCCTAATTGGAGTCGACTCTACTTATTGGTTTTTTTGAGAATAAGGAATGATTTGAGCTTGTGGGATCAGGTTTTCAGATTCTGGTGCGGAGAGATGTTTATCCCATTTTTAGGGCAGAACCCTCTTGAAATAGGCGGGCAGGCAGTGATAGTGTGCATTTACCTGTCGGTTGCAATCAACCCGGAATTTTATTGAATGGCCATACCAAGGTCGGAAGAAAACTGACCGTTATGTTGCATATGCAAATAGGTGAGCCTAAAATCAGTTCATTGAGTCGAAGATCAGCGATTACAGATCACATGGTCCTCATCGGTTTCGGACTCGCCGTTGTGTATTGGCTATTAGATTCGTTTTTATCCCTTTTTTTGTCCTATGACCATTTCCTGGAAAAAATACTGGGTATCGAGTTGGATAATGTTTGGGGACGGATCATTGTATTTGCCATGTTTGCCATATTTGGTTCTCATGCCCAATTCACAATGAATGAGCGTAAATTGGCCGCCGAAAAGATGGAACGGGATGCGGCCACCCGTGAGAAGTTTAGAAGATTGCTCTCTCCGGATTTGGCGGAAATGGTCGTCAATGGGGAATTAACCGTTGAAAAAGGCGGCGAAAACCGCATTGCCTCCGTTATGTTTGTCGATATTCGCGGCTTTACCGCCCTGAGCGCTAACAATAAGGCGGCCGATATTCTGCAACTGCTGAATGAGTACTATGAAATATTAGTGGACACTGTCTTTCGCCACGAGGGGACAGTGGATAAATTCATTGGAGACGGTATGATGGTCATTTGGGGTGCCCCGGTCACCCATCCTGACGATCCAGCGCGCGCGGTCAAAGCGGCCTTGGATATTCTGAATGCCTTGGAAGATTTTAATTTCAACCGCATTTCAAGGGGCGGCGCACCTATTGAAGTAGGTATCGGCATAAACACCGGGGATGTGGTTGCCGGATATATTGGATCCAATCGCACGATGAGCTATTCAGTCATCGGTGATACGGTCAATACAGCGTCCCGGCTGTGCTCGGCGGCGCGACCTGGAGAGATCCTCATATCCGAATACACAAAACATATTGTTCAAAATCAATTTAAGATGAAGCCAATTGAACCCGTACAGGCCAAGGGCAAGCGTCATGCCATTAAAGCTTATAGGGTCATCGGAACATCAGGGAAAGCTTGATGCGGATCGGTTGCGGATATGATGTGCACCGCTTAATTGATGGGAGGCCGCTCATTTTGGGCGGGGTGGCCATTCCATTTGACAAAGGACTGCTTGGACACTCCGATGCGGATGTTTTAACGCATGCCGCATGCGACGCTGTTCTGGGGGCCCTCGGTGTGGGTGATTTAGGTCTGCATTTTCCGGATTCGTCGGAGGAATTTAGGGACGTCTACAGCATACATTTGCTCGAAAGATGCGGCCGAATGATGATCGATAGAGGATTTAAATTGGTCAATCTCGACGTGACGGTGCTTGCCCAAGCCCCAAAGCTGAAACCATATCGTGACGATATGGAACGGAATTTGGCGGGTGCGCTCAGGGCTCCTGCTGAATGTGTGAATGTCAAGGCCACAACCGCCGAAGGCCTTGGATTTGTCGGACGCGAGGAGGGGATGGCGGCAAAATGTGTTGTGCTGATCGAGAAAGTGACATAAATTAAAAACGGCACATAACGTTTGAAAGCGATGCGCACGACGCACATCGCTTTTTTTATATGATATCAAAAGGCAAACCTCAAAATGGATCAATTCAAACTCGTTTCCGATTATGCACCCAAAGGTGATCAGCCCAATGCCATTGAGCAGCTGTGCCATGGTTTAGCAAAAGGTTCCGGGGATCAAGTGCTTCTCGGTGTTACCGGATCAGGTAAAACATTTACCATGGCCAACGTGATCTCCAGAGTCAACCGTCCGAGTTTGGTGATTGCACCCAACAAAACGCTGGCCGCACAGCTTTATAATGAGTTTAAGCAGCTGTTTCCGGACAATTCCGTCGAGTATTTTGTCAGCTACTATGATTATTATCAACCCGAGGCCTATATTCCGACAACCGATACTTATATTCAAAAAGATTCATCCATCAATGAACTGATCGATAAAATGCGGCATTCAGCCACCCGATCCGTTCTGTCCCGAAGAGACGTGTTGGTGGTGGCAAGTGTATCCTGCATATTCGGACTCGGTGCTCCGGAAGACTATCTGGCCATGCGGGTCGATTTGCAGGTCGGCATGGAAATTTCCAGGGAAAAATTATTGTACGATCTGGTATCCATGCAGTATCAGCGTAATGATATCGATTTTCATAGAGGAACCTTCAGGGTGAGGGGAGATCGGGTTGAAGTTTTCCCGGCCTACGAAGAGAATGAAGCCCTGCGAATTGATTTTTTCGGAGATGAAATCGACGCTATTAAACAAATCGATCCGCTAAGAGGCCAAGCTTTAAGGTCAATGCAGGCTGCCACCGTTTTTCCAGCCAGTCACTATGTAACCTCTCGAGTGACCTTAAAGCGAGCCATGCAAACCATTCAAAGTGAGTTGATTGATCAAGTAGAGTGGTTTCGAAATAAAAACAAGTTGATCGAAGCACAACGCATTGATGAGCGCACACTATTTGATTTGGAGATGATCCAGGAACTCGGCTACTGCAATGGAATTGAGAATTATTCACGCCATCTGACGGGCCGCAGTGAAGGTGAGCCACCGCCAACCTTGTTGGATTATTTTCCGGACGACTACTTGATGTTTATCGATGAGAGCCACATTGCCGTTCCCCAAATACGAGCCATGTATAAAGGTGACCGATCGAGGAAGGAGACCCTTGTTCAATATGGTTTTCGGTTGCCTTCGGCTCTGGACAACCGGCCCCTAAGGTTTGATGAATGGCGTCAGCGCGCCCGGCAAGTCGTCTATGTTTCCGCAACGCCCGCGGAATATGAAACGGAAAAGGCCGGGGAAATGGTGGTGGAGCAAATCGTGCGTCCCACCGGTCTTATAGACCCCCAAGTCATCATACGCAGCGCCAGTCATCAGGTGGACGATTTGTTTGAGGAAATCAGACAATGCATCGCTCGTAAAGAACGCGTACTGGTGACGACGTTAACCAAACGAATGGCCGAAGATTTGACTGAATACTACACCGACTTAGGTATAGCCGTGCGATACCTCCATTCGGATATATCCACTTTGGAGCGAATGGAAATCATACAAGACCTGCGCATCGGTAAATTTGATGTCCTCATCGGAATCAATCTGCTTCGTGAAGGTTTGGATATACCGGAAGTTTCCCTTGTGGCCATATTGGATGCGGATAAGGAGGGTTTTCTGCGATCGGTCAGGTCGCTAATACAGACATTCGGCCGTGCAGCCCGAAATGTCCACGGTAAAGTTCTATTGTACGCTGACACCACAACGCAATCCATGGCCAAGGCTATGGAAGAAACCCAACGAAGAAGGCAAATTCAAGAACGTTATAATCAAATACACGGGATAGAGCCGCAATCCATTCAAAAGGATATCGTCCAGATATTTGAAAAGGAATATGATGCAAAAGCGCCGGATTTGGAGGTACGAGAATTAGACGTAGAATATGGTGGTGCCGAAAATTTGGAGGACATCATCAAGAAAATGCATGATGATATGCAAAGCGCGGCCAGGGACCTGGAGTTTGAAAAAGCGGCTCGCCTCAGAGATCACATTAAACAGCTCAAGCAGCGGCTTTTGCTGGAGTTTTAGGCACATGGATGAATCGAGACGCCTCGCCAACCAAGTTGCCGGTTTAAGTACATCGCCAGGTGTGTATATTTTTAAAGACCGTAGGCGTAGAATACTCTATATCGGCAAAGCGAAAAATTTAAAAAAACGGATTCAGTCCTACTTCCAGCCGGGACGCCCGCAAGACCCTAAAACCAGCGTACTTTTAACCAAAGTTGTTTCGCTGGACACCATTATCACGCATACCGAAAAAGAGGCCCTGATCCTTGAGTCCAACCTGATTAAGCAACACCGGCCAAGATATAATATCCATCTCAAAGATGACAAACGATATCCATTTCTACGGTTGAACGTCACACAAACTTATCCGAACCTGAACATTGTACGAAAAGTGAAAGAGGACGGCGCACGATATTTCGGGCCCTATGCATCCAGTTCAGCTGTCCGCCAAACGCTCAAATTCATCCATAAAACCTTTAAACTCAGAAAATGCAGGACTAAAACATTTATGAATCGGTCCAGGCCGTGTCTGAATTTTCAAATGGGGCTATGCCTGGGGCCATGTTGTCTGGATGTCGACCCCAAGGAATACGCGGAAATCGTCAACGAAGTGAGTGCTTTTTTGCGTGGGCGCACACCCTCATTGATTCGCAAGATAAAGCGGCAAATGAAAGCGGCCGCCGGGAAACAAGCGTACGAACAGGCGGCACTATACCGAGATAAGCTGTTTGCCCTGGAAAAGACACTGGAAAAACAGGTGACCGTCTCCAATGATTTTAAAGACCGCGATGCCATTGGCATGATCTCAGACGATCGTTTTTCCGTATTTTCCATGCTGAGGGTCAGGGGAGGCTTTTTACTCGGTGGTCGCCAATTTGTTTTTGATGCTACCATGGGCACGGCTAAAGATCAGATGAGTCTGTTTTTGCGGCAACTCTATTCCGGCCCCCAAGAGATACCCTCGCAGGTATTGGTCAATTATATGCCCGACGATGCTCAATTCATCGAATCTTATTTATGCAAACATCGCGGATCAAAAGTATATCTGCTCAAACCCCAGCGGGGTGATAAGGCCCGACTAATGAAAATGGCTGAGGAAAATGCCCAAAGAAGTCTGCAGGAACAACACACTAGAATTGCGACCCAAAGGGATTTGATGGATCGATTAAGAAAACGGCTAATGCTGGATCGACTGCCTCAGCGAATCGAATGTTTTGATAATTCCAACCTGGCCGGAACCCTGCCGGTTGCAGCCATGGTTGTATTTGAAAACAGCCATCCCGATCCAGACGCATACCGCCATTATAAAATCAGGTATTCCGGAAATCCAGACGATTATGCTTACATGGCGGAGGTATTGTCGCGTCGCTTTCAAAACAGTACTGAAAATGTGCGACTGCCCGATCTATTATTGGTCGACGGCGGCAAGGGGCAGCTTAATGTCGCCCTGAAAGTTTTGGAGGAGCTTGGATTGAGCGGGCAATTTGGAGTGGCTGGTATCGCCAAGAAAGACGAGGCGAAAGGGGATCCGGATGACAAGATCTATCTTCCCCAACGATCGAATCCGGTAATGTTCGGTAAGGATTCCGACCTGCTTTTATTTTTGCAGAGGGTACGTGATGAAGCCCATAGATTCGCCATTGGTTACCAACGTCAGCGCAGAGCGAAATCTTCGGTTCAATCCGTTCTAGATGAAATTGATGGGATTGGACCGAAACGCAGGCGCTTGTTGTTAAGACATTTCGGAAGCATCGGAGCGATCAAAAAAGCTACAGCCGAAGAGTTAAGCCGACTACCGGGCATTTCGATCCGATTGGCCGAGTCTCTTTTAGCGCAATTGAAGATGGGGCCGTAATTGTTGTGAACCGCAGAATATCGAACAAGGCATGTCGAATGTCGAAGTGTGGAATCGCTGCGCACTGCCATTAAAATTTTTCCCGGTTATCCATAAAGCTCAAGTTGCAGGTATTGGATTTTATGCCAGGCCGGCGCAGAGGCCGGCCCTACGCTAATCACTCCGACCCCTGGCGTTTTGAGGGTTTTGT
>JASFER010000063.1:0-24577 GCA_050124755.1 Desulfobacteraceae bacterium | reverse complement strand
CCTTTTCGAAAACCACATGGCCATTGACCTGATCACCCGGTCCTCCCGCATGAAGCGGGGGCTGATCACCACCACCCACGAAGATTTCTGCTGTGGAGCCTATGTCCTGGAACGCAGCACCCGGCAGGTCAAAACCTTTGCCGCCAAGATCACCTTGCTGGCCACCGGCGGGACCGGTAAAGTTTATCTTTATACCTCCAACCCGGACATCGCCACCGGTGATGGCATGGCCATGGCCTATCGAGCCGGCGCCACCGTGGCCAATATGGAGTTTGTCCAATTTCACCCCACTTGCCTTTACCATCCGGCCGCAAAAAACTTTTTAATCTCAGAGGCCGTCCGCGGTGAGGGCGGGGTGCTGATCGATACCGACGGCCGACCCTTCATGGCGGATTACGATCCGCACAAGGACCTTGCCTGCCGGGACGTTGTGGCTCGGGCCATCGATACTGAATTGAAAAAAAGCGGTGCCGACTCGGTCTTTTTGGATATCTCCGCCAAAGATGCCGGCTTGATAAAAAACCGTTTCCCTAATATTTACGCAAAGTGTCTGGAACTGGGCATCGATATGACCCAGGAGCCCATACCGGTGGTTCCTGCGGCCCACTATATGTGCGGGGGCGTGGTTACCGACATCCACGGCCGCACCGACATTCAGAATCTATACGCTGTGGGGGAGACCGCCTGCACAGGCCTGCACGGCGCCAACCGCCTGGCCAGCAACTCTTTACTGGAGGCCCTGGTTTACGCCGATGCCGCCGCCCGGCACACCATCGGCATGCTGCAAGCCGCTAACTTCGTCCAAATGATCAAACCGCCCGCCTGGGACGATACCGGCACCACGGACAGCGACGAGATGATCATGGTGGCCCACAACTGGGATGAAATCCGTCGGTTGATGTGGAATTATGTGGGCATCGTGCGTTCGGACAAACGCCTGGCGCGCGCCCAGCGCCGTATTGAAATTATCCTGTCGGAAATTCAGGAGTACTACTGGAACTTTAAAGTGGTGCCGGACCTTATTGAACTGCGCAACATCGCCGTGGTGGCGGAACTGATCATCAAATGCGCCCTGCACCGCAAAGAGAGCCGGGGTCTGCATTACACCCTGCAATACCCCCAACGTGATGACGTTCGCTGGTGTAAAGACATCATCCTGCGACGGCCTTTTGTGGGTTAATGTTCCTGCTCGCCTTTTGGAACAGCGCGCTCTACAGGCGTTTTGGGAAGACTGAGCTTTGGTAAAAACGTCATTTCGGGAAACAGGACGCTGTCGTTTTTCAGAACGAATGCCCGAAGCCGCTGGGGGGCTTCAGTGATGCGGACGGTGGTGGACCACTTGCCCTTTTCCACGACCCCTTTGAGCCTTCCATTTTTAATCGCCTTTTCCACCGTGCCGTTGTCCATCAAGGCGATACCCAAGCGGCGGTCCTTTAAATCATATTTAACCAAAAGGTAGCCGGAAACACCCTCTTCGGCCGGGTGAACATATTTCAGGTTCAAATAACGGCGGCCTTTTATCGCGGACGTATGACCGGCAAACTCCGAAGCTTCCATGGTCCCATCCCGGTCAAATTCCGTCATGAGCAGTCGGAGCAACTTCGTCTCATGATCCAAGCCGATATGAATGTAACCCGATTCAACTTCGTCCTGCCAGAACCATGTGCCTAAAATGGAGCCGTCCATAAGATCTTTATCCGGCTCGGTAAGCGGGTTGTCTGAGGAGGGTACGCAGCCAAACATGACCAACATAGCTATGGCGATTACGATACAACGCATGTTTTACCTCTTAAGCCAACATTTTCATTGTATAGATACCTGTATGAGAACCAGTAAGATACACGCATATAATGTTCTATGCAAAACGTTGCTCACTTGCCGTAGACGCAATTTGCGTATTCCTTTGTGTTGTGATTGGGCCCCAACACCGAGACCACACAAATCCATCCCTTTCGGGGTTCCACTGTGACTGCTATATCGGGGAATCCGGCGCCCTGAAGATTGTCTTCGAACTCCTGTACAGAGAAGCACCTCATGCCGCCAACTCTGATCAGTTTCATATTTCGCTTGTCAAACTTCGATCCAAGGTACATACCAGCGATGATCACCAGCTGACCATTCGGTTTCATCACGCGCCGTATTTCGGCAAGATCTGCTGTAATATCATGCCAGAAGTAATAGGATTCCACTGCTGTAACAAAGTCGAATGTTGCATCCGAGAATGGCATCGATGATACCGATCCATGGAGAACTTCAACGCGACCGCTGACAATCCGTTTTCGGTTCCTTTTCCGTGCCACGGCAACAGAGTCCTCTGAATAGTCAATGCCTACTGCTTTGCCAAATTTAACCAGGGATGCGAGAGTCTCGAGGGTTCTACCTCCACCGCACCCGATATCGAGTACGTTCGCGTTTTCAGGAATCACTACCTTCGAAAGACCCCAACGCGTCAAACTATAATGCCCTAAGTTCATACAACGAACAAGGAACCGACCAAACCATCCGCGAGGCCTTCCGCATTGTGAGAGCAGCCTGCCAAGCAAATTCACTTTTCCTCCAAGCTTAGATCCAATCGTTTGTGAGCCTAACGAAAAATTAAGCAGCCGGGGCTATAACAACTGCTTTTTCCCTTTGAGCTTCTCATTTGTGACATATGGTCGCATTCTATCAATAAGAAGCTTCATCTTTGCGGTTGGCCCATACCAATAATTTGGAGTACCGAATATAATCAAATCTGCCTCATCCATTAACGTATCTGTATTGCTGCCTTTTCTAGGACTCGCAACTAATGCAAGAATTCTCATGGTAAGTTCCTTGATTGGGTTTACTCTTTGGCCGACGATTTATGAAGGTCGATGATCTTTGTGTTGCCGGCGTAGTCGGTGACTTCGACACGGGTGATGCCTTGGAGTTTGTCGGTGATGTCGCGCATGCGTTCGATCTGGTCGATGAGCTTTTCAATGTATTTGGCGGCCGGGTGGTCGTTGAGCGCAGCAGCTATCAATTCGGTGTAACCGGAGACGGCCTGCAGGGGTTGGTTCAATTCGTGGCACACGGCGCCGGCGGTTTCCAGCACCCCTTCAAGTTTCTCTTTTTCCATACGGTCCCGTGCGGCGCGGTTTTTGTCGGTGAGGTCCGAGAGTACGGCCACGCTGCCACCGGGCTTGCCGGTTTCGTCGGTCACCGGCGCCAGGCTGAAAAGAAAGTCGCGCCGTTGGCCGTCGGCCCGTTGAACCTGGGCTTCAAAGGTGTGGGGGCCTCCTTTTTCGATAACCCTGGCTTCCTCTCTCTGGTAGGCCGAGGCCAGGTCCGGGGGAATCCGGTCGGGAAGGTCCTGGGGCCGCCGGCCGATGATCCGGTCCCTGGTCAACCCAAGGATCTCTTTTGAAAAAACCCGATTGCAACCCTGGAAGACGCCGTTTTCATCCTTGAAATAGATGGGGTTGGGAATGGTGTTGATCAAGGTGTCCAGCAGTTGCAGATAGCTGCGCAGTTTGGATTTGTCGGTTTCCCATTGGGCTTCCTTTTCCTTGTGCGCTTTTTCATTGTCGTTGACTTTCCGGGTGGCCTTGGTTAACGAATCCCGGAGCCGGTCCAAGCTGCGGGCTTGAACCTGGTACCGATGAAAGCCCCAGGCCCCTGATGCGATGCAAATCAACAGCAATATCCAGAATACGATGCTCATAGCAGCGGCGTCCAATGTTTACTTAGCCTCGGCCACGACCATTGCGCGAACGGGTGCCGGATAGCCCTCAACGGTGCGCCGGGCATCATGCGGATCCAGAAAAGAGTCCAATGAGTCCGAGTCGATCCAAGATGTTTTGCGCTGTTCCGCTTCGGTAGTGGGGGTGACGTCGATGCACCGGACGTTGGCAAACCCGCACCGCTCCAGCCAGTTCTCCAGGCACCGGACCGTAGGAATGAAAAACACATTGCGCATGCGCGCATAACGCCGCTGTGGACAAAGGGCAGTATCGCTTTTACCGGAAATGATCAAGGTCTCCAAAACCAGTTGGCCCTTGGCGGTCAGCAGCTGTTTCAATTGCACCAGGGTGTCCAACGGCGAACGCCGGTGGTAGAGGATGCCCATACAAAAAATCGTGTCGAACCATTGGCGCATGTCGGGTAATTCTTCCAATTTGAGCGGCAGGCAATAGGTGCCGGGCGGTTTCAGATAATGCCGCAGGGCCAAATATTGGCAATAGTAGGCCGCGTAAGGTTCGATACCGAGGATAAGACGCGGCCGGGCCGCTGCCATTCGAAATAGATAATAGCCGTTGCTGGCGCCCACATCAAGTATTTTGCGGCCTTGCAAAGGCTTGATATGCGGCACCGCCCGGGCCCACTTTAAAGCCGAATTCCATTCACTGTCGATCCGGATGCCGAAGAGGTCGAAAGGGCCCTTGCGCCAGGGTTTTAACCCCATGAGTACCGCTTTCAGTTGGTCGGTTTGGGCCGCGGTCAAATCCGTGGGCCGACCGATGGTTACCCGGTCCCCGTCCAGATCGATTCGGGATGGCTGAACCTGGGGCATCTTCCCCAGCAGCCGTTTGAGGGCCCCGGCCCTGGCATCCGGGCGTTCCAGGGCCGATTGAACGGCGCTTTGGAGGGCTTCGGCGTGCAGATCGAAATCTTTTTCAAATTGGGGTGTGGCAAAGTTCATTTGATGGCAATCAAGGATGCGAAATTGAACCATTTTTGCCATACATCCACGGCAGCAAAACCTGCATCTTGCAACCGATCCATATGCTGGTCCAGGGTTTCCGGTATCAGGATTTTTTCGAGGGCTTCTCGCTTTTGGCTGATCTCCATTTCTGAGTAACCGTTTTCGCGTTTAAATGTATAGTAAAAATCTTGCTGCAGCTTGGCCAGTTCCGGATCTGCATGGGTTATTTTTTCGCTGAACAGCAACACTCCGCCGGGGTTCAATCCTTTGTAAATATGGTAAATCATGGCGCTACGGTCTTTTTCCGGCAAAAACTGAAGCGTGAAGTTGAGCACCACCACCGAGGCATTTTCTAGATCGGTTTCACCAATATTTTGACACAGGAGCGTGATCCGCCCGCCGCAATCTGTTGTTTCGAGCCGTTCCCGATAGGCGCTGAGCATCGGTGCCGAGTTATCGACGGCCTTCATGGTGAAAGGCCGCTCTCCCATCCGGCGGCATAAAGCCAGACCGAGATTGCCATTGGAGCAACCCAGATCATAGATGGTGGTTTCCCGCTGGTAATATCGATCAATCAGTTGAACCTGCCGGTCGATGATCTCCCCGTAAAACGGGATGGACCGGTTGATCATATCGTCAAACACCCGAGCCACCTGATCATCAAATTCAAAAGGCGGCACCGGCGATCGGGGTCGTTGGTATAGGTCGTCTTTGGCCATTGCTTGCATATGCGTCAAAATCGAAAACCTGTCAAGCACCGGACCTGAACTGAAATGGCGCATATCGAACAAGAAAGAACATAATCGCGACGTTAGCATATGGCTTTTCCAATAAACAGGGTTAAAGAAATGCTTGCCACTGATGATATAAATATATATGGTTACGGTGTTCCGATCCCATTTTACAGATTTATAAGGAGCTTAGGCATGCCCACCACCACCGTCCGCTGGGTGGCTGGCAAGCAATTCGTCGGTACGGATTCGCGCAACCAGTCCATTGTTCTTTCCGGAGAGGATCCGGCCAGAGGAGTGAGTCCATCTCAGACATTGCTTATCGGACTGTCGGCCTGTACGGCATACGACGTCCTCTCGATCATGGAAAAGAAACGCAAGCCCTTAACCCTGCTGGAGGTTGTGGCCACCGGCGAACAGAATGAAAAACCCCCGTGGGCCTATCATCACATCCATTTGAAGTTCGTGGTGAGCGGCAAGGATTTGACGGAAAAAGCGGTCTCACAGGCCATCTCGCTTTCCCAGGAAAAGTTTTGCTCGGTGGCGGCCACCGTACGCGGTGTGGCCAAGGTTACCACCGCGTTTGAGATTGTTTCCGCCGATGGCGGAAGCTGAGGGTCGCGCAAAAAATGTTTTATCCCGACTTACTTGTCTATGAACTCGTCTTCTGCGTTGTGGTAAGTCCCGCATATCGAGATATGCGGGAGTTCCCATGCCTTGAACACGAGCCCATATCCTGCGCCATTCAGGACAAAACATTTTTTCCGTGACCCTAAAAACAGGTACGGTTTTTGCTATTTAAATCATTAGCTTAAGCTCAGGGCAAAGTGTCCGATATTAATAACCTTAATAACCTGAGTTCGAATGGTTGCCGGTAAAGGGCGAATTTAGCGTAACTGACTTTAATTTATTACATTTATACCGAAGGTGGTGCAAGAACCAATGGGGTTGACCAAGATCATCGCAAAAGGCGGCCTGCTGTTTTTTTTACTGTTGCTGCCGTTTTTTGTCACACCATGTGCCCAGGCCGACATCTACCTCTATGTCGACGCCGAAGGCGTGCTGCACTTTACCAACACCCCCACGTCAAGCAAATATAAAGTGTATATGTCGGAGAAGCGGTTATATCGCAAAGCCGCATACAACATCCAAAGCTATGATGATGTGATTGCAGAGGCCGCCAGGCGCAACGACATTTCCTCTTCTCTGCTCAAGGCCGTCATTCATGTGGAATCCTATTTCAATCCCCGGGCGGTTTCCAGAAAAGGGGCCATGGGGCTGATGCAGATCATGCCTGAGAACCTCGAGAAGCTGAACATCAACGACCCTTTTGACCCATGGGAAAACATCATGGGCGGTGCCAGGTACTTCAAGTCCATGCTGGAGCGCTTCAGCGGGCAGCTCGACCTGGCTTTGGCGGCCTACAATGCCGGCCCCAAAGCCGTTGAAAAGTATAACGACATCCCCCCTTATCCTGAGACCCAGCAATACGTCAGGAAGGTGATGAACGCCTTTCGCATATACCGCCGAAGCTAATCCGTTGTAAAAGCCGGAGGACTCTCCCGCCTTAGGCGGGATGTTGCCAGGGATTCGCAGTAGGATGACTGCGCCTCCATCCCTGGTCGCCTTGGCTCTGGCGCCCTGTTGAAAAAGCCTAAGGACTCCATATCCTGTGTTGTCAAGGGCTTGCAGTAGTCATGCTACGGCTTCGCCCTTTCCGCCTTGGCTCTGGCGTCCTTAGGCTTTTTCAACTGAAATATCCAAAGTTAACAATTTACTTGGGCTTTCTGGATAATCGTATTGAGATAAGCGCACCTGATGGGCGGATTCCTTGCATTGCGTCATTTTGAAATATACCAAAATTGAGACCCTCAACTCGGGGATTCCTCCGTTGCCTGGGCTTGTGGTCCACAGTTTGGCGTGATATGTTTCCGGAATCTCTTTTTTCGAATACATTTCAACCCCTGTGCCGTGTTACAGACCGATAGATGCGATTAGCACATCTGTTGACGTGAACCATGACAGGAACAGGATACCCATGGCCATTCCTTATTAGGAAACACTTATGACACTACTACTCGTATATATGGCTCTAGCGCTGGGCGTATCTTTCTTATGCTCCATCATGGAAGCAGTGCTGCTCAGCGTTTCCCCCTCATTTGTGGCCCGGCAGGAGCAGGAGGGGAACCGGCTGGGCGTCAAGCTGCGTAAGTTCAAGGATAACGTGGATCAGCCCCTGGCGGCGATTTTGAGTCTGAACACCATCGCCCACACCGTTGGAGCGGCCGGTGCCGGCGCCCAGGCTGCGGCCGTTTTCGGTGATGTATACATCGGCGTCATCTCGGCGGTATTGACGTTTCTGATTCTGGTGGTCTCGGAAATCATCCCCAAGACGTTAGGAGCCGCCTATTGGCGACAGCTGTCGCCCTTTGTGGTTCGGGCGCTGGAGATGACCATCTGGTCCATGTGGCCCCTGGTCAAGCTTGCCGACGTCCTGACCCGGATACTCACCAAGTCCAAGGAGAAGGGCAAGGTGCACCGGGAAGAGTTTATCGCTCTTGCCAACCTGGGTGCCAAGGAAGGTGTTTTTCACAAGTACGAATCCCGCATTCTCAACAACCTGTTTTGTTTTCGCGAAGTACGCGCCATGGATATCATGACGCCCCGTACGGTGGTGTTCGCCCTGTCTGAGAACCTGTCGGTGGATGAAACGTTGTCTCTTCATGCCCATTTGCCCTTTAGCAGAATACCGGTCTATGGCGAGAGCCTGGATGACATCACCGGCTTTGTGCTCAAGAGCGAAGTGTTGCGGGCCGGACAAGAGCGGGGCGCCAGCCTTTTGTCCGAGTTGAGACGACTGTTGGTGGTGGTGGATGAAGATTTACCACTGCACCGGCTTTTCGAACGGCTGATGCAAGAGCAGACCCACATCGCTCTGGTGGTGGATGGTTACGGCGGCACCCAGGGGGTGGTCACCATGGAAGATTTCATCGAGACATTACTGGGCCTCGAGATCGTTGATGAGATCGATACGGTGGAGGACATGCAGGCGATGGCCCGGGAGCAGTGGCGCCGGCGGGCCAGTGATTTAGGCCTGACAGATGATGGCATCATTTAGCGGCGATGTCGATGAAACGTACAGATTCGGCCACGCGTGAGGGGGCACAGGCTTAGACCCGTCAATACCAAGGTGTGTGTAATAAGTTAAACCAGAATTGCCGCGCCCTGTGAATGGCAAGAGCAACGATTTTTTCTATTGCACTTCAATTTTCTATCAACACCTACTCGCCCGAGAAAACGAAATTGTATGCTTTTTAATCAAAGGCATAGTTATTGCTTTACATGTTGTTGCATTGTGGCCATGAAGTTTCCAATAAAGGTTGCCGCTGGTTGTTGGACGATGCACTTAATCACCTGTGATACTAGATCTGAAAGCATCATGAATTATATAACGCTGAAAAAGCATGCGCTCTGGTAAGATGGCTTGAAGCCGCTAATTTTGACGTTTTTGGTCTGGCTGACAAAAATTGTCAGATTTTGAGGTTTGGCCGATACTTTCGATTGATGTCATCAGCTTAAGGAGAAAATGAAATGCAATGCCCGAAATGTGGCCACACACAGTCCGGTGGAGAGGAATGCAGGGCCTGTGGCATTATTTTTAAGAAATATGTTCAAATCCAAGAAAGAAAGAGACAAGCCGACACGGATTTCACTGAAACAGTCGGAACAGCGACCCCACCGCCTAAAAAAAACAATCTGTCGAAGATTATCCTTCTGGGCTTGGGGGTGGTTGTGTTGAGTGTGCCACTGTATTTAATCTTTAAGTCCGATGGGACCTCTAACCCATCTCAAGTATTACGAGCAGAATACAAGCAATTGAAAAATGGCACAGAGACACTTCCGTCCCCTGATGATCAACGCAAAAACGGGCTGGCCATTCAACTTGCAGCCGCCGTACCACCACGTAACCCGATAGAAAAAGCACGTAATGCAACGGTTTTTATCAAATCCGGCGTTGGTATCGGCTCAGGCTTTTTCATTAACCATGGATGCTATATCTTGACTAATCGGCATGTTGTTCAAATTTCAGATGAAGAAAAAGAACAACTCGTCATCGAACGAGAAAAGCTGGAAAAGCTGATAGAAAGCATGAAAGCAGGGATTGAAGACATGATAGCATATTACCGCAAGTCCGGTATGTCTATAGATGAAAACAACTTGCCTGAACCACTGTCGGGGCGCTTACAAGCTTTGCATTGGGCAGAGAGCCGCTACGAAGCTATCGAACAGGTGCTGAAAGGGGCGGAAGGCCTTAACGGCGATATTGAAATATCTTTGATTGATGGTAGTACGTATGACGCCTATCTTATCGAAACCAGCGACGATCACGACTTGGCCTTATTACGCATTGAAAGTATCGATTGCCCTTGTCTGGAAACCAATTCCGTGAATCATATTCAATTCGGGCAAAAGGTGTATACCATCGGCAATCCGAGCGGATTGCGCCACACCGTGACAGCAGGTATCCTTTCGGGTTGTCGACAGGATGGTGAAAACAAGATTATCCAAACGGATGCACCCATCAATCCTGGAAATAGTGGAGGACCACTAATCGATGAAGCCGGCCATGTAATCGGTATCAACACCATGGTGCTAAGAGGGACCGAAGGCATTGGGTTTGCTATTCCAATCGAAACGGCACTTGAAGAATTTGTCGATTATCTGCAAATGAAAATGTAATTGTGGGATTAAAGGTGAACCATGAAGGGAAGCACCCTAACGGTTGCGCCCGGAAGACCGCTCGACACGATGGCTTCCAGGCGCATGGTGTTTTTAATGCTTCCTTTAGCCGGCCTTGATTTTTTCGGCAATCAGTTGATAGTAAGCGGATTCCGAGAATTGCCCCCAGGCGCCCACGCGTTTCTTAAAGGCCTTGAATGCTTCATTGACCTTGGTTGACAATGGATCTTTGGCCGCCTCTTCTTCCAGCACCTCTGCTGCGAGCTTGCGCATGTTGGCCATCACCTCGTCCGGGAATTGGTGCAGTTCATTTTTCCCATCAGCCAGTATCTTTTCCAGAAACTCGCCGTTGTTGGCCTCGAATTCGCAAAGCTGCCACACATTGGTCTGCGCCGAGCAGGCATCCAGAATCACCTGCAAGTGTTTGGGCATTTCTTCATAGACTTTTTTGTTGAAGATGATTTCCAGGGCCGTTCCCGGTTCATGCCATCCGGGATAGTAGTAATATTTGGCGGCTTTGGGCAATCCCAGGCGATGGTCGTGATAAGGTCCCACCCATTCGGAGGCATCGATAACGCCGCGCTCGAGATTGGTGAAGATCTCGCCGCCCGGTGTCAAGGTGACGGTTCCGCCGGCTTTGGCGAAGACCTTGCCGCCCAGACCGGGGATGCGCATTTTGAGACCCTTGAAGTCTTCCATGGTATTGAGTTTCTTGTTGAACCACCCCCCCATCTGGACACCGGTGTTGCCGATGGGTCTCGGAATCAGGTTAAACGGCGCGTAGGCCTCTTCCCACAACTCCAATCCACCGCCGCTGTAGAACCAGGCGTTCATGCCCTGTGCATTCAATCCAAAGGGTACGGCTGAAAACCATTGGGCGGCAGGCTGTTTGCCGGCCCAGTAGTAGGCGGCTCCGCTGCCTACCTCCACGGTACCGTCCGATACCGACTGAAAGGTTTCCATGGCCGGCACCAACTCGCCGGCGGCATAGATTTTGATTTTGATTTGGCCTTCGCTGGCGATTTCAACGCGTTTGGCGAAACTATCCAGCCCCACTTGAAAAACCGGAAAGTTCGGCGGCCAGGTGGTGACCATTTTCAGTTCATAGGTTTTCTTGGTAATCACCGCCGGCGCGGCTGGTTCTTTGGCCTGTGCTTCGGCTTTCTCTTTTTTCTCCTCACAGCCCGCCAGGCCGGCCACCGCCGCTGCAGCTCCTGCCGCTACTATACCGGTTTTTGCCAGAAAATCGCGTCTTTTCATGCCCAACCTCCTTTAACTTGAGTTGATCGATGGATGGTGATTCCTCAGACGATCAGCCGCCAAAAACAATTTTCGGCAGCCAAGTGGCTAATGGTGGATAAAAAATAACAATCATCAAAGCAACGACCTGCAATGCCACAAAGGGTACGATGCCGCGATAAATATGACCGGTGGTGACCTCCGGGGGGGTCACCGAATTCAGATAGAAAAGCGAAAAGCCGAATGGCGGTGTCATGAAAGAGGTCTGCAGGTTGACGGCCAGCAGGATGCAGAACCAGACCGGATCGAATCCGAAATCTATCATGATGGGGGCCAAAACCGGGACATGGATAAAGATGATCTCGATAAAATCGAGAAAAAATCCGATGAAGAAGATGATGGCCAGCACAATGGCCAACACCACGGCATAGCTGTATTGATCGCCGATGCCTTTTAGAAAATGCCTCACCAGTTCGTCGCCGCCCAGGCCTCTGAACACAAGGCCGAACAGGGCTGCACCGCAAAGGATGATAAACACCATGCAGGTCAGCGACATGGTGGAGCGCATTACTTCCCGCAGAATTTGCAGGTTGAACTTGCCGTTGGCGATGGTGAGAAAGGTGGCGCCCACGGCACCCACAGCCGCCGCTTCGGTCGGAGAAGCGATGCCGGCAAAGATGGAACCCAGAACCGCTACCATGAGGAAGAGGGGGGGCACCATGGCCACCATCACTTGCAGGGCCAGTTTGCGGCCCACCAGATCGCCGAGATCCTCTTTTTTAATGGCCGGCGCGCTCTCCGGATTAAAGTAGGCCGCGATGGTAATGTAAATGATGTAAATCCCCACCAGCAAAAACCCGGGCAGTACGGCACCGATAAACAGATCGCCAACGGAAACCCCGACGATATCTCCGATCAATACCAGCACGATGCTGGGCGGAATGATTTGCCCCAGGGTGCCCGAGGCGGCCACGGTGCCGCAGGCCAGACGCTTTGAGTATCCGCGCCGCAACATGGTGGGTACGGCCAGCAGTCCCATGGTGACCACCGTGGCGCCCACGATGCCGGTGGATGCGCCCAGCAAGGCGCCCACAACCACAACCGAGGCGGCCAAACCACCGCGCAGGCGGCCCAGCAGAATGCCCATGGTATCCAGCAGTTTGTCGGCCAGGCCCGAGCGTTCCAGCATGACCCCCATAAACACGAACAGCGGCACCGCCATCAGGGTCACATTGCTCATGCGTCCCCATACCCGCAACGGCAGCAGGTTAAAGAAGTCCCAGCCAAATCCGATGACACCGAAGATCATGGCTGTGCCGCCCAGGGTGAAGGTGACGGGAAATCCGAACATAATCAAAATGGACATCGCCAAAAACATATAAGCGGCCAGGTATTCCATATGCGCTAGGCTCCCTTTTCCGCTTCGGCGTTCATACCCAGTACGCCCAACAAGCTGTTGATGCCCAAGGAGATGCCCTGCAGTAAAATGAGCGCATATCCGGCCGGTATGCAGCCTTTGAGCAGGAAGCGAAAGGGAATCCCGCCCGGATCGGGAGAGCCCTCCATGACTTGAAAGGATTTCACCATGAACGGAATACCGGTTTTGACGAACAGTGCGCAGCTGGGAATGAGAAAAATCAGCACACCGATGAGATTCACCCACGCTTTGCCTATAGTACCCAGGCGGCCGTAAAACACCTCCACCCGGACATGCCCGTCGATCTTGAGCGTATAGCCGGCTCCCATCAGGAAAATAAAAGCAAAAACGTGCCACTCCAATTCCTGGGTAAACACATAAGAGGTGTTAAAGAAATAGCGCATCACCACATCGGTAAAGGTAACCAGCACCAGCAGCAGGGTGGCCCATGACACCCCACGGCCCACATATTCGTTGATCATATCGATTTTTCGGCAAGCGGATCTTAAAAACTGCATTTCCCGCAGAACTCCTTTCCAACGCCATCATCCGGTTGCAGCCCGGACCTCAATTACCATTTCATCTTTTATTGGAGCCGCGGCGTGGGGGAACGGCCGACACCGCGGGGTTTCAAGGATGGGTTGTTTTCCTCCACCCAATTCAAAACACAGAGGTGCAATTTGCCTTTACACCCAATGGCCGGAATTCCATGCCAGGCGCCTAACGGTGGATGTTGGCGCTTCGGCGAATTAATATAAAACCGCCACTTCCAACAGGGTTGGTCGTGGCGCTTTTTCTCTTTTAGCTGGTGCAACTGTTCAGGGGACCATAAATCTTTAGCGGATTGAAGGTATATTGCGGCGGCATCGTACCCGCTTGATACCATCACATGGTCTGCAAGCTTATGAACACGATGCGCAATAGTCATGAAAAGTCCAAATGAAGTGCTATGGATTGGAACGCCAACATCAGCCGCATGCAGACCACGATGTCTCAATTCAAGTCGGAGGGCTGCCCACGTCCTGCCGGCCCGAACTATGTCAAATGGCTCATAATATGTCAATGCTTTGATCGCCTGAACAGCATGCAATGGTATGAGTGGTCAGCCTGTAACTTGAGTGCGTCACCTCCGGTGCAGACGTTTAACCTTGCATATGAATCAAAAAGGATTATGTATTCTACAAAAGGGAGGTTGCCATGAGCCATGCCATCAGGATCCACGAAACCGGCGCTTCGAATGTCCTCAAGTGGGAGCCGGATGAACCCGGAGCACCCGGTGCCGGTGAAGCCCTCATCAAGCATGAGGCCGTGGGCCTCAATTTCATCGATATCTACCACCGCACCGGCCTCTATCCCCTGCCGTCGCTGCCGGCCATCCCCGGCATGGAGGGTGCCGGTATTGTGGAAGCTGTGGGCGATGGCGTTGACGACATTCAAGCCGGTGACCGGGTAGCCTATGCCGGGTTGCCCCCCGGCGCCTATGCCGAAAAAAGGACCATTCCGGCCCATCGACTGGTGAAGGTGCCGGAGACCGTTTCTCTCAAGGATGCCGCGGCTATGATGTTGCGCGGCATGACCGCCCGATATCTGCTCAAAGGCTGCTACCCTGTCTCCAAAGGCACCGTCCTGCTGATCCATGCGGCCGCCGGCGGAGTGGGTACCTTCGTGTGCCAATGGGCCCGATTCCTCGGTGCCAAGGTGATCGGAACGGTGGGCAGCCGGGAAAAAGCCGAAATGGCCACATCCAACGGCTGCCATCATCCTGTTTTTTATACGGATGACGACTGGGTGGAACAGGTGCGGGAAATCACCGGCCATCAAGGCGTGGACGTGGTCTATGATTCGGTGGGACAGGCCACCTTCATGAAATCTTTGGATTGCCTTAAACCCTTGGGGATGATGGTGTCGTTCGGTCAGTCTTCCGGAGCCATCCCGCCCGTGGATCTGTCCATCCTGGCCCAGAAAGGGTCCCTGTTTTTAACCCGTCCCAGCCTGATGTCCTATACTGAAAAGCGGGAAGACCTGCTGGCCCATGCCCGGGACCTGTTCGAGGTTGTGGCAGGCGGCGCCGTTCGAGTTCACATCGGCCAGACCTATGCCCTCAAGGACGCCCGAAAGGCCCACGACGATCTGGAAGGCCGTAAAACCAAAGGATCTACGGTATTGCTGGTATAGGCGATGGCCTAAATGACATCTTTTGATCTGATAAAAAACCTCTTTTTGTGATCTACCTCACAGACTTGGATTCAAATTTGAGCGATTCTAAAATCACCTCGGAATAGTTCGGATTGTCGATTTGGATTAGATCTGGCTGGACAGGATCGCAGAGATGACTTTGACGCTGATAATAAGTGATCGAAAGCTACCAAAAAAAGGAGCGAGACCAATGAACAAGGGATTAAAACAGCTCAACATTGAGGAGCTTTACCATCTGAGCGCCAAAATTGAAGAGGACCCGGGTAAGGTTGCCGGTTTGCTCTTTCCGGATAATCCTGCCGAACGCGAATCATTGACAATGAAAATTGGTCAATGGGCCATCAACCAAACCGTGGTGATTGAAAACAATCGTAATAACAAAAAGGATGTTGCCGTGATTTTTGATAAAGTGGCCGACCGAATTTGGCGCCAGCTCCCGAGCTACGCTCAACGATTAAGGATTAATGTCTTGTAAAACAGTTGCCCTGGGGGTTCCATTCAAACACCGTCATTTGAATAGCCCCCCAAATAGCGCTTACCGAAATCTCTCTCTCGGTAACATTTGACGCCTGAGCCCACCCCCCTTTGTAGGGTCTCAGGCGTCCTGCCGTTTTAGACCGCGTTCAATCGCCAAACTCCCGCGAACCGAAAAACCGTCGAATTGGATCTGTGACGAATGTTTTAATTTCGACAGGTTTGATCCTATTTCCGCCGTGCTTTGCTCGAACTCTCTCCCGCCTACCTTAGGGCTCGCGCAAAAATAACTTCAAATTTTTAGCGCTGGTGCATCCGGTCTGGCAACGTTGTGAAGATACTGAAATATATTGATATTTCATCAACTTCATGCTTTGTCTGACAGGCGCCTTTACACCCAAAAAGGCAAATTGATTTTCGCGCGAACCCTGAGGACAGAAACACCCCGTCTAAAGTTTTAGTTTGATTATAGAAAGTTATGCACTATAATAATGTCATTGACAGCAGAATGCAGGTTGTTTGCTGCTGCCGTGCATGCCTCTGATAATCTGACCATAACAGTAGAGAACGATTGGATTGAAAGTTAGGTCTATGCTAAAGTATGTTGCATTGTTCGCCGGGCTTGATGATCAGCAAATCGAAGAACTTGAGGCCATCTGCAAAAGACGGTCCGTACCTAAAAACAATATTGTTTTCAGCGATGGTGATGATTCGGACTGCCTATATATCATCAAATTTGGAAAGGCTTATGCCTTGCGAATCGATGAATCCGGTCGCCAATTCGTGGTCAACCGGTTTGGCCCTTTCGATTGTTTCGGCGAGATGGGGTTTTTTGACGGTAAACCGCGTTGCGCTACGGTCATGACCAAGGAGCGTTGCGAACTGGTCGTCCTGCCCCGCAACGCGTTCTTAAGCCTTTCTTCCAAGCATCCGGAAATCTTGTGGAACGTCAACAAGGTCTTGCTTGAAAAACTGCGCACCGCCACGGAACAGATCGATGCGCTGGTTTTCACCGATGTTTACAGCCGCCTGGCCCGATTTCTGATGGAGCATCAAGACCAGCACCGCGTGATTAAAGAGAAGTTTACCCAGCAAGAATTGGCCGATATCGTCGGCTCCTCCCGGGAAACCGTAAACCGTATTTTTAACGACCTCATCGCCGACGGCTATCTCGCCAAGGACGGTTCCCAAATCAGACTCCTCAAAGAGCTGCCTTATAAAATTTAGTATGGATAATCAAGCCAACCTAAATTAAGTGTTTGCTGCTCCGGTATTGTTGAGCAAGACTTTTTTCCGCCGTCGAAACTTCTCGCACTCTTGACAATATAACGTTTTATTCGGTACCACTTAGCTACGGACCGTTTCCGGTCGTCCTCTTCATCAAAAAAAGGCGTTGAGATGAGTTGCCCTCATTGCCAGGCTGCGGCCTTGTCGAATGCCAAGTTCTGCCGGCAGTGCGGCAGACGCGTGGGAAATAATTGCCCGGCCTGTGGTGCCGCCAACCCGCCGGAAAGCAAGTTCTGCGGTGAGTGCGGAAAGGCACTGGTGGCCGCTTACATACCCGGTTCCCCTCAAAAAGAACCTTACACCGAAGCCGAAAAAACCCATTTTGTCTCCCAGGGGGAGCGGCGTCATCTGACCATCCTGTTTACCGATTTAACCGGTTATACACACATGATGGAGCAATACGACCCGGAAGACGTTCAGGCCCTCATGGCCAATATTGTTCGCAGCAGTGTTCAGATCATTGAGGCTTACAATGGTCATATCGAGCGCATCATCGGTGACGAAGTGCTAGGACTGTTCGGCCTGCCGGTGGCCCATGAAGACGATGCCATCCGCGCCATCAAAGCAGCTCGCGAAATTCACGCAACCGTGGCGCGGATTAAACCCAAATCTTTCAAGCTGCCTAAACCGGTGGCCATGCACACCGGCATCAACACCGGCTTGGTGGTGACAGCCCGCATGGCGCCCTCCGATGGCACCTTTGAGCTTTCAGGTGAGGCCGTCAATATCGCATCCCGCCTGTCGGACCTGGCGCGGCCCAATGAAATTCTCGTGGGGCCGGAAACCTATCGGCAAGCCTTCGGTTTTTTTGATTTCGATGCAATGCCCACCATGACCATTGAGGGCAAGTCCCGGCCAATTAACGTTTACAGCGTTAAGGGTGAGAAAGACCGGCCCATGACCGGACAGCGAAAGGTGAAACATACTGCCGATCTCATCGGACGGCAGGCCGAATTAGACACGCTGATCAAAGCGATGATGGATCTGGAGGAAGGCCATGGCCGCATTATCTCCATCATCGGCGATGCCGGCACCGGCAAAAGCCGTTTGCTACACGAATTTGAAAAACACTTATCCGGCAAACGCATTAACTGGATCACCGGCTATGCGTTTGCCCATACCCAACAGGTCCCCTATTTCCCGCTCGTGGGCATTGTTCGGCGGTGGCTTGAGCTTGACGGTTCGGCCACCTCCGAAGAGATGGGGACCGGAATTGCAAAAAAGGTCGGCGCGTTGCTGGGGCCCCATGCCGAAGAAATCCCGATCATTCAGGGGCTCATCGGCCAGGAGGTCGAAGAGACGGTGGACATGAGCCCGGAGGAGTGGCGCAAACGCTTGCAATCGGCCATGCTCAATCTGCTTTCGGGCATTGCCCGCCAAGCCCCCACCGTATTCTGCATGGAAGATATTCACTGGGGAGATGCCGCTTCTTTCAAACTGCTCAAGGACATCATCCTCAATTTTGAGCAACCCGCCCTGTTGATCTGCACTACCCGCCCCCACGCAAGCCTGTTCACAAGCCACGAGCAGGAGTTCATCGCTCCCCTCTACACCGAAATTCGTCTCAATGAGCTTTCTCCTGCGGAAGCCGAAGACATGATGGAATCCATGCTCAACACCGAGGCATTGCCCGAAGATCTGTGCCGCCTGATTCGAAAGCGGGCCGAGGGCAATCCCTTTTACCTGGAGGAGATCCTCAATGCGCTGGTGGAGTCCAATGCCTTGACAGTTGAAGACGGGCGCTGGCAATTGCACCGGGCCTTCAAAGAGACCGATATACCATCTACCATTCATGGCGTTATCGCCTCACGCATGGATCAGCTGGGCCCGGAAGACAAACGCATTTTGCAGGAAGCGGCGGTGATCGGCCGCGCCTTTTTGTATGATATTTTAAAGCGCGTCTCCGTTTATGGCGACGCAGTGGATTCGGGCTTGTACAAACTGGAGCGGGCCGGCCTGATCAAGCCCAGGGCCCTGCACCCGGAGATGGAGTTCATATTCAAGCACGCCCTGATTCAGGAGGTCAGCTACCGCAGCCTGCTGCGCCGCGAACGGCAACGGGTGCATGAACGTATCGGACGTACCATCGAACACATTTACCAGGACCGGCTGTCCGAATTTGATGAAACCCTGGCCATCCATTTCCAGAAGAGCACCGCAACCGACAAAGCCACCGACTATCTGATCCGGTCGGGCACCAAAGCCCTGCGGCGATGCGCCCTGGACGAGTCGGACCAATACTTTAAAACCGCCAAGGCCATGCTGGAACAGCAGCAGCTGGCCACGCCGGACACCAAGAAGCGACTGCTGGATGTGGTCAACCAATGGGCATTTGTTTTTTACTATAAAGGGCTCAACCGTGAACTGCAGGAGCTGCTGGAGCACCAGCAATCCCTGCTGGACAGTCTGGACGATCCGGTCAGGGAAGGTTACCACTGGGCCTGGCACGGCTGTGCGCTGTGGCACCGCCACCGCTTTGCAGAATCCTACAACAGCCTGATCAAAGCCCACAAGCTGGGCGAACAAGCCAAACACCCTTATCTGACCGGATACGCCAGCACTTGGTTGAGCTGGCCGTGTACCGAGCTGGGGCGTTTTGATGAGGCCATTGAATACAGTGAACAAGCCGAGGCCCTGTTTGTCGACGGCCTGGTTCAAGATGCCTATATCTACTTTAACGGCCTCCACGGCAAGGGTTATGCCTATTGGCACAAAGGCGATGCCCACCGGACCGGACGCATCGGCGAACGTCTGATCAAATTCGGCAGGCGCCACGGCAATGTCCGCAGCCTCGTTTCCGGTCACTGCTGCCTTGGATGGAAAGACCTGGTGATCGGCGATATCGACAGTGCCACGGCCAGCTTTCAGGCCGCCGTAAATATTTCCGCCGATCCTTGGTATTCCCAGTTTCCCAAGTTGGCCCTGTGTTACGGCACCATCAGCCATGGGAAGATCGAGGGCGCACTGCCCTTGTTGGACCAGTTGATCGCGTTCAGCGACGATAACGGCGCCGAATTTGTCGGTGAGCCGGCCCGTTTCTTCAAAGCCTTGACGGCCATTTTAAATGGCCGGGTGACCGAAGGGTTGGAAAAGATGGAGACGCTGCTGGGGCAATGGCAAGCCGCCGGCTGCCGCCTGCGCGTGATGACCTGCGGATATGTCCTGGCCCGCGTTTACGCCCTTCTATTTCAAGGCGCCATGCAGACAGCCGACAGCCCGGACGCGCCGCACATGCGCCCCATGGCCGACAAATGCATTCAATGGTTTCAAACCTGCCTTTCGGAATCCAAAGAGACCGGCGCCCACGGAATTGAAGGCCAGTCCTTGATGGGGCTTGGAAATGCTTATGCCGCCCTGGGCGAACCGGATCGGGCGAGGCAGTGCCTGGAAGAAAGCATCGCCATCCTCGATAGAATAAATGCCTCACACCACCTGCAGCAAGCCAAAGCGATGATGAAAACCCTTTAGATCACACCGGTGCCCGGCATTAAAACCACCACCAACGACGTCAGCAGAAACTCCGCGCCCAACATACCAACCTCCAAGTCGATCTTCTCCGATCATCTTAGCAGCGCTGATTATGATCAAAAGTCAGGCGTCGGTCAAACATCCCTTTTATGCTGCGAGATCCGCCTTACGCCTTTTCCCAATGTTGGATTTCAATGATGTTGCCCTCGGGATCGGCCACATACTGAAAGGTGAGCAACCCCACTCTGGCGACCTTGCAATGGGTGAGTTCGCCCACGGCTTGGCCGCCCTCTGCAAAAACAGTCCGGGCGGTTGCCGCCACATCCTCTACCGCAAAGGCCAGATGCGCAAATCCGGGAGTGTTAGGTTTCAACCTCGGGTGCTCCGGTGCGGACTCATATTGAAAGATTTCAAGGGTCGGGCCGCTCGGTCCGTAGCCGGGAAGGCGCAGATGCATGCCCCTGATATGCGCATCTTCGATACCCGTGGCCTTATCGAGCCACCAGCCGGACAAATTTCGCTCCGGGGGTATGGGAGCGCATCCGAAAACCTTTTGGTAAAAGGCGGACAGCCGCCTCCAGTCTTTGGCAATCAAATTCGTATGGACGTATTTCATGATACCTTCTATCGCACTCCAAAAAGACGCTCAGCCGCCTTGCGTCCGGTCTTTTGGTATTTATTGTAGCTCGCGGCCGCAGCCTTTTTCACCTGGATATCATCGCCTCCGGCGATCCATTGCGCGATGGCGGCGTGCAGGCAATAGGCTTCCGGCGCCATGAGGCCTGTGGTCAAAACCAATGGATGGGCGCCGGCTTTTTCGATACGCGCAGAAAAAAATGGCGCACTTTTACATGCCAACACAATGGCATCGTTTTCCGGCTTGCCGGCTGCCGCTCTTGGAGAAAGAAGAGACAGGTTGGAAGCACCCCTGTAATCCATCAAAGCGTTGTGTCCGATATAGGCGATCAAATGGGCGCTGCCACCAGCATGAAGGATATCTTTTTGCAGGGGCACATCTAAAACATCTTTGCCGGCCGCATAGTTCAGAAATTGTTTAATGGTGTCACGAATGAATCGACCATCCCAGGCATCAGCCAATAGATAAACTTGTACCACCCGACCTTTTCGTGAAAAATCTTTTTTCAGAACCAGCCTTTCCAAAATACGCCTATCAGCGGGTTCCAGCACGGCCACTTTTTCCCACCCGCCGTCCCTTGTCATGTATGTTTTAACGCCGTAGCGGGCACCCCAGTACAGGTTTGATTTGGGGTTCTGTCCATTACCGATGGATTCGGGTACCGGTACAATCCATTGATGTTTATTGTCAGCCAGGGCCACAGAAAGCTGAATCACGATGGGTTTTCCGGCTTCAATATCTTGATCCAGCCGCATTTGAGTGGACGCGTCCAGCACTGATGGGCTGAAATTCAATAAAATCAACAGGACGATTAAAAGCTGGTTCTTCATTAATATTCTTTTCCAACAGGGTTCTGTTGAATTAGACTCGGCCCAGTAGCGCAACCAGAGTAAATAATAGTTGTCAGAAGAGCATCTGGAATTGTTTTAGGTGATGACAGATTCGATGTTTCCTCCATTCATTACTCTAATATCTCAACGCTGAACTGACCTGCCGGGGCGAAGCGGCAGGGTAGCCCCGGTCTATGTCCAGTACCATGTTAAGCTGATCTTTTCTTTCGTATATCCCTAACCAGATAGGAATTTCCCGGTCCACGTTTGAGTTCAAATAAATCAATTGCCTTAAAAAGGCTGCTAAGATTTTTGTAGCCGTAGTTCCTGCTGTCAAAAGATGTTTTGTTAGATATATGTGACCCCACGGGACCGAGTGCAGCCCAGCCATTATCCTCTTCGGTTGCTTCAATTGCTTGTCGAAGCAGATTTATAAGTTTTGTATCAGATTTAATATTTTTAGATTTTGTTCGTGCTGAACCATCTTGTTTTGATTCTTGGTCTAAAAATAAAAACTTGGAGCAAGCATTCACAAATGGGGAAGGGGTTTTGCGCTCACCAAATCCCAAAACAACTTTTCCTTCAGCAAGGGCACGTGTAACCAGCGGAGTAAAATCACAATCGGATGAAACGAAACACATCACATCGATATTCTTGGTATACATCACATCCATTGCATCAATAACAAGTGCAATATCCGAGGCATTTTTTCCTTTTGAGAGGTCGTATTGTTGCACCGGTTGTATTGCATATTCGTGTAAAAGCTCTTCCCAAGGTTTCAGAGAGGGGTTCTTCCAATTTCCGTAAGCTTTTCTAATCGTTACAACACCATATTTCGCCACTTCACTAAGAACGTCTTCAAACCTACTCGCAGGTGCATTATCTGCATCTATAAATAATGCAATTTTCTGTTTTGATTCATCCATTTTAGATTGTACCTCATTTAAAAATTAACGTCGCTTCTCACCAGTGAGGGACGCTCTGTGGCCCGCATCTGGTGCAGAGCCAGGTTGGGTTGTTAAATATCTATTGACATCGATCCTCATAATACGTACAAATTTATGTACATGTACAGGAGGTGTTTCATGAAGGCAATAACGTATACCGCCGCACGGCAGAACCTTGCAAAAACAATGGAAAAAGTCTGCCAAGATCATTCACCGATCATTATTACTCGAAAAAAAACCGATTCAGTTGTCATCATCTCCCTTGAAGATTACTCAGCTCTTGAGGAAACTGCCTACCTCTTACGATCTCCCAAAAACATCAGACGACTAATCGAATCCATCGTCCAACTTGGCGAGGGAAAAGGTACTGAAAGGGAACTCATCGAGTGAAACTGATCTTTTCCGATCACGCATGGGAGGATTATCTTTATTGGCAAAAGAACGACAAGAAAATACTCCGGCGAATCAATACACTCATTAAAGAGATCAAACGCAATCCCTTTGAAGGGATCGGAAAACCAGAGCCACTGAAACATGCACTTTCAGGTTACTGGTCTCGTCGTATTAACGACGAACACAGAATCGTTTATAAAGTTTCTGACGAGGCTATTCAAATAGCTCAGCTACGATACCATTATTAACTTAAATGACTTCCCTGAGACCCAACGCCCACCATCACTGGTGAGCAGGGTTTGTGGACTTCGAAAAGCCCACGTTAACACCAAACCACGCCAAAGCTACGGCGGCCCGCCCCTGCGAATCCTGTGAATGGTGAGGTTATGCGCGCTACCTTTCCCACCTTGCCTCGTAATCAATGAAGTCTTGATATGAGCCATGAACTTCAATGCTTGGATGTTCAGTATTAATTTCAGGCTTCATACGCCACGTTAAATGGACTACAGTATAAAGATCTTCCTCATCTATGTGTTTACATAAGACATCGTCTGTGGCCTCATCACGGTGAGCTACGACTTTAATATTTTTCGAATAGAGAAAATGTCCGGGAATCATCTCAACTTTAAGTTCCCGGCCTAAATTTTGTGATTCTTCTTCGGTTGCCTTATACCAACCTTCGGGTAGATCCATTCATTGGTCCTCAAATACTTTCAACGCATAACATTATATATTCTGTGTTCGCGGCAATTTCATAGTGTGCCGGAACGTTATAAAAGTGGTTTTTTCTTCTAAGATTCTGTATTCTTTTTAAAATCGAACTTCTATCCTTATTATTCAAAAAACATGCACAAATTTCGTGTTTTTTTGTATTTGAACTGAAATCGGCAGGTACGATTCCACTATTAATCATATTTTCTATTTAAAATCAAATAGTTTTGATGTGATACCCAATAGCTTTTAATGCTCGCCGATGCCTGAACAGTTCTGACTAAGTTCCACATTTTGTTTAATTATCATACTTATATGGAATCCATATAAGTTTCTTAAGGAATTATGCAATGAGCCTTGAGAATTTCCGTAATTACTTGGTATCAAATGGTTTAGTGATCGAAAACCAACTTCCCTATTTTATCCGGTGGACGGATGGTTTCTTACAGTTTTGTATCGCCAAAAATCATCCTTCTGGCTCCCCAATGCTTGAGCCGGTTGTCAAAGCTTTTGGTAAATAACATAAACAGTGGCAGGTGGATGAGGCCAAAAGGGCCATTTCTCTTCACCATTAAGCCCAATAATTTTGGGCGCCGGAGGGCCCCAGAGCCAAGGCGTCCAAGGGTGAAGCCGTAGTCCAACTACTGCGATCCCTTGGCAACACCGGATCTGGGAATCTTCTTCATTCAATCAATCCAATAATTTTGGGCGCCTGAGGGCCCCAGAGCCAAGGCGTCCAAGGGTGAAGCCGTAGTCCAACTACTGCGATCCCTTGGCAACACCGGATCTGGGAATCTTCTTCATTCAATCAATCCAATAATTTTGGGCGCCTGAGGGCCCC
>JASFER010000062.1:0-24766 GCA_050124755.1 Desulfobacteraceae bacterium | reverse complement strand
GGCATCCGCCCGGCAGGTGAGCTTCTCCGAGCCGTATTGCAGCGTGCCGAAATCCGCCAGGCGCACAAAGGAGCCGCCGGCATAGGCCAGCTCGTATCCCAGTATGCGATCGAGCTCCAGTGCGTGGCCGATGGTTTCATGGGTCTGCAGGAACATGATGCCCGGTAAAAGGATCACGGAACGGTTCTCTTTGGGGCACTCGCCGGCCACCAGCACCTGGTTCATTTCGGCCACAATGCGCTCTCCCTCCCTGATGAGCGCTGCCTCCCGGATGCTTTCCCATCCACGGGTGCCGGTACCGTGGTTGCCCAGACGGAATTTGCGTTGGTGAGATTGGCCGGCGCTGTCGCGACCGACCACTTCCAGATGGCAGAACGTCTCCGTAATGGTTTTGTCCACTTCACTGCCGTCGGAATCGACAAAGATAATCCGCTTGTCCATAAAGTTCAGGGAGCTGATGCGCTGGTCTACGCCGGTTTGATTTAGAGACGCGTCTAGGTTGCGCAGCAGGGACAATTTATCGCGGATGGACACATCAAACGGATTGATCCGGCAGGGACTGCGGAAGCTCGCGCTGGTGATTTCCTTGTCCGCCAGGCGCACGGGAAAAGCCACTCTTTCTGCGGCTGTTTTGGCGTTATCCAGCGCGCGGTCAAAAAGTTCGTTCAAATGTGAGCGTTGGGACGAGGCGGCAAAACCCCAGGCGCCGTCGTACAGCACGCGGACGCCGATACCGCTTTCACGGGAAAACGTGTTGGATTTCAGATTGCCGTTCCACATCACCAGGGTTTGATGCCGCTCCAATGGATACCAACGGGCATCCACATAGGCTGCACCAACCCCCTTGAGGCGGTCGATCTGTGTTTTTAGGGTATTGTGCATATCGATATACCTCGTCAATCTCTTTCAATTGATATTGTAGCTTAAATTCTGAAACTTAAAAACTCAATCCAAGAATCCAGTTTGTTGAGTTGCTTATGGCGATATAAGGCAAAATCCATTTGCACAATGTCTGCACAATGCGGTATCTATAGTGGTATTATCACGTTACCTGTCGAACCAGGTCCATCAGTTTAACATTTCTGTCTGGCTGAAAATTGCATTCATAATCCTTCATGTCCTTCCACATAGATATTTAGGAGACAAAATTGTTGGGATGAACAGAATAATTGACAATTGGGAGACCAAAGAGAATACCGACATTATTTTAAGCGTTCGGAAAGCTCAGATTCAACAGCTGTATAGACAGACCTGGGGCGGCTTGACCGGATTGTTTTTAGTCATGATATCGAACTGTGTTATTTTTTGGCAAGTTATTCCTCATCGGGATCTTTTGTTATGGGGCAGTGGCTTGATGCTGCTCATTATTGCAAGGGGCTTGTTAACCGTTGCTTTTCAAAAAAAAGAACCATCAGGATACAACATCTATCGATGGGCAAAGCTACATGTCACCACTACTGCTGCAACAGCCTTGATGTGGGGGATACCATCCATCCTATTATGGCCAAACAATTCCCCTTTGCATCAGATGGTGTGGCCTTTAACGATAGCCGCTATGAACGCTTCTGCGGTAGCGATGTATTTCACCTGGAAGCCGTCATATATTGCATACCTTATTCTATCTGCAGTCCCGATAGCGCTTCGATTGCTCTTAGAAGGCGGATTGTTATACACTGTACTCGGGCTGCTTGGGATTTTATTCATTTTCATTCTAGCGCAGACAGGTAAGGTGATGCATGCCGCCAGCTTGCGTGCATATATCGTAAGCATTCGCAATGAAGCGCTCTGCTCATTTTTAGCCAGGGAAAAAGCAAAGACAGAAGAACTAAATAAACAACTTGAGAAGGAAATAGAAGAACGAAAGGGATCCCAAAAAGAACTTCTGGATCGAAATCAAGAGTTGAAGCAATTGAATACGCAATTGTCGGCAACGAAAAAAGATATTGAAAATGCCAATAAAGAACTGAAACGTGCACTTGATAATGTCAAGCAGCTTAGCGGTATGTTGCCTATCTGCTCTTCATGCAAGAAAATACGCAATGACAAAGGCTATTGGGAACAAATTGAAACGTATATTCATGTTCATTCCGAAGCCCAATTCAGCCATGGCATTTGCCCAGAGTGTGCGGAGAAATTGTATCCCATGCTCCTTAAAGAGACATAGATGTCCTGACGGGAATCGTCGTCAAATATGTGCCTCTTACAGGGAAATCGCATGTAAAGGAATCCATCTCAAAAGAAAAGCTCAATAGCGAAGATTCAACGAACGTCCAACACCGAACGTTGAACGTCCAACGTCCAATAAGGCATTCTGCCGATTTATAAAATGGCTGAGCGTAGCGAACACCTCATTCGAAGTTAGAAGTTCAATGTTCGATGTTCGATGTTCAAAAAACGTTAAATAGCTTGTTTTATGCCAAAACGACATGCGATCGTCCCGGTGCCCCCTACGATGGCCATTGACACCCTATAGGAGTTTTGGCATACTTCCTCGAATTTTTTCGCACACCAGTCTCTCATAAATGCAATACAAGCGATAATCAGATCAAAATGAGCCGAATCGATGATTCAGGTATCGGGTCTATATAAATCATATCCTATGGGAAATAAGCGCCTCGAGGTACTCCGGGGCATCGACCTTGCGATCGACCGCGGCGAGCTTGTGGCGGTGATGGGTGCCAGCGGGTCGGGTAAATCCACCCTGCTCAATATCCTCGGGATATTGGATACCTATGACCGCGGAAAGTATCATCTGAACGGCGACCTTATGAGGGATCTGACGGAAAAGCGGGCCGCTCGGATTCGCAACCGGCAGCTGGGATTCGTGTTCCAACACTTCAACCTGATTCCATTCAAAAACGCCATGGAAAACGTGGCCCTGCCCCTGTTTTATCAGAACGTAAACAAAAAAGAGCGCAACACCGTGGCCCTGAAATATCTGGAGCAGATGGGACTCCTGGATTGGGCCCACCATCTGCCCGCCGAGCTGTCGGGCGGGCAGATGCAGCGGGTGGCCATTGCCCGCGCCCTGGTCACCCGGCCGTCGGTGATCCTGGCCGATGAACCCACCGGCGCGCTGGACAGCCGAACCTCCAAAGAGGTCATGACAGTGCTGCAACAGATCAACCAGGAGGGGATCACCATCGTAGTCATCACCCATGAGGCCGAGATTGCCGCCATGGCCCAGCGGGTGGTGCGCATACGCGACGGGATCATTACCGAGAGCGGAGACGACGGCCGGGCATGAGAATTTTTGGCGATAAAATCGGCGAAATTGGTCACAACATCCGCCACAACAAATTGCGCGTGCTGCTCACCGGCCTGTCGGTCTCCTGGGGTATCTTCATGCTGATTCTGCTTTTGGGTTCCGGCTACGGCATCGAAAACGGCGTGCGCCGAGCCTTTGCCCAAGATGCCATCAACAGCCTGTGGGTCCATTCGGGGCAGACCAGCCTACCCTACAAGGGCTTGCGCCAAGGCCGCATCATCCAGTTTCGCAACCAGGACCTGGAAGACCTGGCGGCCGGGGTTGAGGAGGCGGATCTGATCTCCGCCCGCTTATATCTATGGGAGAACAACACCATCCGGTATCAGGATCGTTCCTCCAATTTTACGGTGGTGGGCATCCATCCGGACTACCAGAAGATTGAAAACACCCGCATGCTGACCGGGCGTCGGCTCCATTGGCGCGACCTTGAACAAGTCCGCAAAACGGCCGTTATCGGCAAGGTGGTGCGCACGGAACTCTTCCCGAACAGGTCGGCCGTGGGCCGGTACATCCAGATCAACGGCATCCCCTTCCTGGTCGTCGGCGTATTCCACGACCCGGGAGACAACCGCCAGGAGGAGACCGTCTTTATCCCCATCTCCACCACGCAAAAGGTCTTCTCGGGAAACGACCGCATTCACAACATGGCCCTTACCGTCAAGGCCGACGACGTAAAGGCGTCCCTTGCCGTGGAGCGCAAGATCTTGCACCGTCTGGCGGCGCGGCACCAGTTCGATGCCACAGACGAGCGGGCGGTTTTCTTCCACAATACCTTTCGGGAATACGCCAAGTATATGAAGCTGCTAAAAAATGTGCGCACCTTCATCTGGATCATCGGCATCGGTTCCATTGTGGCGGGCATTGTGGGGATCTCCAACATCATGCTGATCACGGTCAAGGAGCGCACCCGCGAGATCGGTATCCGCAAGGCCCTGGGGGCCACGCCGGCCGCCATCATCGATATGGTCCTCACCGAGGCTGTCCTGACCACATTGGTCTTCGGCATCATCGGCCTGGCGGCGGGGATCCTGCTGTTGGGGGCCTTATCGCGCCTGATCACCAACGCGGACTATTTTTATAACCCGGAAGTGAACGTCTGGGTGGCTTTCGGCGCCATGGGGCTTCTGGTCCTCAGCGGCGCCTTGGCCGGCATCTATCCGGCGCGCAAAGCGGCCATGATCCGGCCGGTGGAAGCGCTGAGGGACGAATAAGATGATGCTCCTCGACCTCGACGGACTGCGCGAGACGCTCTATACCCTGCGGCAAAACAAGCTGCGTTCGGCATTGACCGCCTTTGGCGTCTTCTGGGGGATGTTCATGATCATCGTGCTGGTGGGGGTGGGCAACGGCCTTCAAAACGGAACCTACGACAGTTTCGGCAGCCTGGCCACCAACAGTGTATTTGTCTGGGCCCGCAATACCACCAAACCCTACCTCGGCTTTCCCCGGGGCCGCCGGTTTTATTTTCGAAACGACGACATCGCGGCGATCCGCAACACCATTCCGGAGATCGAGCATCTGGCCCCCCGGGGCCGCATCAGGGGGGGGCAGGGCGGCAACAATGTCGTCCATGAAGATAAAAAGGCCACGGTCACCATCTATGGCGATTATCCGGCCATTCGCCACATCCGGCTGATGAAGATGCAACGGGGCCGTTTTCTGAATCAACGCGACATCGAGCAGAAACGCAAGGTGGCGGTGATCGGCTACCGGGCCGAATCCCTGCTCTTTGACGCGGGGCAGGATCCCATTGCCAAGTATATCACCATCAAGGGGGTGTCCTTCCAGGTGGTGGGGGTCTTCCGGTTCACCAACCCCAGCGAGAATGACGAAAAGGAAGATGCCAAAGCCGTCTTCCTGCCCCTGAGCACCTTCCAGCGGCTTTTCCGCTGGGGGGACAAGGTGGGTCACTTCTCATTAACGTCCGCTGCCGGTATCCCCGCATCCAGGGCCAAAGACAAGCTGGTCACGCTGATGGGCCGGCGCCACCGGGTGGCCCCTGATGACCAACGTGCGTTCGGCCATTGGAACATGGAAGAAGATTTCAGGAAAGTCCAGAACCTGTTTGCCGGCATCCGGTTCCTTATCTGGTTTGTGGGACTCTTCACCCTGATGGCCGGGGTGATCGGCGTCTCCAACATCATGCTGATCACCGTCAAGGAACGCACCCGCGAAATCGGCATCAAACGAGCGGTGGGCGCGACGCCCATGGCCATCGTCCGGCAACTGGTGGCGGAAACGGTGCTGCTCACGGCTTTCTCAGGCTACATCGGACTGGTGGCCGGCGTGTTGACCCTCGCAATGATCAACACGGCCATGGATCTTTTGGGTGTTCGCGCCGAATTATTCAAGAACCCGGCCATCGATCTCTCGGTGGCCCTTTACGCCTTAACGGCCTTAATCCTTTCCGGCGCCCTGGCCGGATTGATTCCGGCCATGCGGGCCGTCCGTATACGGCCTGTGGAGGCACTTCGTTACGAGATATGACCTATGAAGAAAGCGTATTCCATATCCATCGTTATACTGGTATTCGGTATCTTTATCGGCACTATCTTCTTGCTGACGCAACAATCGAGCCCCAAAACCGATGCGATCCGGACGGTGGCACCCCACACCACCGACATCGTCAAGAAGATCGTCGCCACCGGTTCCGTGCAACCCCGCAAGGAGATCGAAATCAAGCCCCTTGTACCGGGCATCATCAGCGACATACCGGCGCGCGAAGGCCAGTCTGTCAAAGCCGGGCAGATCATCGCCACCATTCGCCTGACCCCCAACCTGATTCACGTCAACGAAGCCGAAGCCAGGCTGTCCAGGGCGCAAATTGCTTTGGAAGACGCCCGGAAAACCTGGCAGCGGGAGAAACGAGATTACCAGCGCACCTTAAAGGCGGGGGATCTGCTTACCGACACCGAATCTCCCCATCTGATCAAATTGAGACAGGCGGCCGCAGACGCCAAGGCAGCGGAACTGAAACTTGTTGACGCCCGCAAAACCTATATCCGGGAGAAAAAACTCTACGACCAGCAAATCACGACGGCTTCTTCCCTCCAGGACAAAAAGCACGCCCTGGACCAGTGCATTGAGGCCTATGAAAAAGCCAGGGACCTGCACCGCCTGATCCGGGAAGAGACCATCGAAACTGCGGAAACCATCTATCAGGAAGCGGAAGTGGCCCGCAAACGGGCTGCAGAAGAGCTTGCCGCCGCTCAGCGCAACCTGCAGCTGGTTCGCGAAGGCAGTACTTCGGAAAAGGCCGAGGAGAGCAATACCCTGATTCGTTCCACCATTGACGGTATGGTATTGGAGATCCCCGTCAAGGTGGGCAGCCAGGTCACGGAAAGCAACCCCCAGAACACCGGGACCACCATCGCCATCGTGGCGGACATGCAGGACATGGTCTTCAAAGGTCGGATCGACGAAACCGACATCGGAAAAATTAAAACCGGCATGGAACTCTCCCTCACCATCGGCGCCATCGAAAAGGAGAGATTTTCCGCGGTGATCGAAGAGATCGCCCCCAAGGGAAAATCAGTGGAAGGCACCATCCAATTTGACGTGGAAGCCCGTGTCACACCCAAACCCGGCCGGTTCATTCGCGCCGGGTACAGCGCGTCTGCGGATATCATCCTGGACCGCCGGTTACAGGTTTTGGCCGTGGAGGAAGGCAACCTCTCTTTCGAGCGGGAGCAAACCTTTGCTTACGTGGCGAAACCATCCGGCGGCTTTGAAAAAAGGCCGGTCAAGACCGGCCTTTCCGATGGCATCAATATCGAAATTATCAGTGGGTTGACGGCCAAGGATCGTATCAAGGTGCTGCAATAGGTATTCCATAGTCCATTTTCTGTTCAACCGTCCGCCAGGGACTCTTTGACCGCCATTCCCAGCTGCTCAATCGAGTAGGGCTTCTTCAAAAACCGCTTGGCGCCGAGTTTGAGGGCAACCTTGATATCATAGCTCTCGGAAAAACCGCTGACGATAATCGCCTTCTGACCGGGACGGAGCCTGACGATCTCCTCATAGGTCTGACGCCCGTTCATACCCGGCTCCATGAGCATATCGATCAACACCAAGTCCACGGATTGTTTTTTAATAAACTCAAGAGCCTGCTCGCCGCTTTCGACCAAATCCACCCTGTAGTTCAGGCCCTCAAGGATCTGGGCGGCAATATCACGGAGGTGCGGCTCGTCATCGACTACAAGGACATGCTCCTGGTTGCCGTTGAGGTTGACGGTCGCATCATCATTTTCCGCAGCTCTGCTGTCCTCTCCGGGTACTACAGGGAAACAAAGCTGAAAAACCGTGCCGCCGCCGCTTCTCTCGACCTTAACCCTGCCGCCATGATCCTGCACCGTATTCCAGACCACGGTAAGGCCAAGCCCAGAGCCGCTTCTGCCCATCATCTTGCGGGTATAAAACGGTTCAAAGATGTGCTCCAGGTCGATTTCAGATATGCCGGGGCCGTTATCCTCCACAGTGAGAACAACATATTCCCCCTCGGACAGCCCCTGTTCTCCCTCCTCCTCCGGAACAAGATACTGGTTGCGCGTCGCCACCTTGATCACCCCCTGGTCGCCGATGGCCTCTGCCGCATTGGTCACCAGGTTCATGAGACATTTCTTGATATGCACCGGGGAGCAGGAGATAAAGGGTTTGTTGGCATCAAGATGAGCTTGACGACTGATATGGGGATAGAGGGACTTGAGCTTTACGCATTCAGGGGAGTCCAGGTATTCTCGGACCATCCGGTTAAGGTCATGCACCTCCCGTTCCGCCGCCGCCCCCCGAGCCACGGTCAACAGATCTGCAACCACGGTTGCCGCCCGTTTCCCGGACTCATAAATCGCCAGCAGCGGCTTTCGCAGGTTGCTCTCCTCGGGAAGCTGATGGAGAAGCAACTCAGGATAACTGATGATCCCGGCCAGGATATTGTTGAGGTCATGAGCAACACCGCCGGCCATCAGGCCAATGGCCTGCATCTTTTCCGCCCTGGCAAGCTTCCGTTCCAGGACAACCTCCTGGGTTACATCCCGTTTCATGGCCACAAAGTGGTGCGTATTACCGAACCGGTCTATCACCGGTGTAATGGTTGCCTCCTCCTGGTATTCCTCTCCGTTTTTCCGCCTGTTGATGATCAGCCCCTTCCAGGTTTCGCCCCTGGTCAAGGTTTCCCACATGACCCTGTAGAACTTACGGGGATGTTTTCCACTCTGGACAATTCGGGGGTTGCGGCCTATGGCCTCACTCCTGGTATATCCGGTTATCCGGGAAAAGGCCGGATTGACATACTCTATGGTACCGTCGTCATCCGTTATCACCACGGAATCATGGCTTTGATTGATGGCTTGATAGAGCAGCTGTTCCTGTTTTTTCGATTCCCTGATCGCATCGTTGCGTTCCGCAAGAGTTCGGGCCAGGTGACCTATCTCATCCTGCCGCTCCATACCGGTGAGCTCGATATTCTCACCGTCAATGTCGCCCAGCTGATGGATCTCCCTGGACAGGGCCAGAATATCCTGCAGCTGCCTTCCGCTGATAAACCAGATCAGCAGTGCGGCAAGGGGGACGCCGATACCGGCAATGAGCAGCCCCAGGAGATAGAGGGATTTGACCTTCTTTTTTATCGGCCCGTTGGAAAAGGCAACCTGGATCACCCCAATCTGTTCCCGTTTATGTGTTATGGGCTGCCTGAGAGAAAAACCTTCCGTTGATCCCTTCTGAAGGAGCGGGTTCCTGTTCACATCGAGGATCCTGACACCGACCACCCCCTGAGTGACCAGCAGTGAGTTGGCCTGGTTCACCATCCCCATATAGTCGGTCTTTTTGATCATGCTCTCCAGGGAAGAGGCCGCAAGCCCCATCCGACTTTCAATCTCCTGTTCGTAATCGGAGAGAAACAGTTGGTAGGAAAGGGCAGCATAGGCAAAAAGGACAAGACCGATCATCAGCCCTGTGGCCAGAAAAGCTAACAGGGCGAACTGGAAGCGGAGTGATTGTTTCAAAACCATGAGGCCAACCGGTCAGCCCAGCTCGGAAAGGAGCTTGGAAAAGTAGTGGTGATGGGATTTTTCGGAAAAGAGGAGCTTTTCAATGATCCGCTTTGTCGGATCGTCGAAGTCCTTTTCCAGGATCTGCTGGTAGAGCGCAATGGCCCCGCTTTCAGCGGCCACATCCTTCTGCACCATCTCTGCCGGCGTGGCTGCGGTCTGGGGCGGCCATACGGCCACTGTAGGCTCGATACCGTTTTTCTTCAGGATATCCGACAGATGTATGGAATGGCTTACCTCGTGGCAGATGATCTGCTCAAAGGTCTTGGCAATGGTGCCACCGGGGTCGCAGTTCACGGCCGTGATCACGCCTGCATGGTTGCCGTACTGGACAATCGCGCCAAACTCGTGCTGCAAGGCCAGGTCAAGCAGTTCAAATTTGGGGTCGGGAAAGATCTTTTTTTCCGGTTCGCTCCGACCCTTGCCACTACAGCCGGATATCCGGGCCACAACAGGCAACGTGAGCAGACCAATACCCATTGACAGAAACCCACGCCTGCTTACCCGCTCACCCATGCCATCCTCCACCCAGCAAGAATCAATCATCCGGTCCGGTAGCCACAGCCTCTTGTGCTAAACCCTTATAAATAACAGACGATTATTATCTTATGCCATCGACCCTGACAAGTCAAACCGGTTCTATGTAAAAAAGCCCTTTTCCCCATGGCCCCCTGCTCGTCCCTTTGCTCCATTTTCGCTTGTAGACGGTTTCACCCTTTGCTTATTTTTGTAGCAGCGTTCCCAGAACAACGTCATCGTCTGTGTTGTATCGGCCGTCCCGGCCGGGGTGGCGCATGACACCGTCTTCTTCCCGATAGCGATAGTGGTCGTTAGTGTAGTAATCATTGATATCCAACTGCCTGCCGGTTTTCTTATGAAGGGCGATGGCCAGAAGGTCGCTTCTTATCTTGGTGTTTACACCCCTGGTGCTGTAAGGGGCGAAGTCCGGCATTGCCATGGTATTGAGTATCCACCCTGCCATGTTGCGCAGCTGCGGACGTCGGCGGTAAATTTCGGTGCGCCGGACCACCGCCGAATAATCGGGCGGCGTTGATTTCTGTGCCGCAATGATCAAATCGAAAATTTCTTTTATATGGCGAAGGCTCATATTGGGTTTGAAGCCGACATAATAGGCGAGCCGTGACGCCATGGGAAAAGTTGGCCTTTCAGGTTCGTCCTGAGTTGATGACATCACCACGGTATCCAGGAACGTATCCGGCCTCACCTGCTGTTGCATGGTATTTTTAATAAAAAGATACTCTCCGGTCAACGCCCGCGCCAAGCTGAATTCACTCGGCTGCAATGGTGTATAGAGCCGCCGTAAAGCTTCGATGGTCTGCATGTTGCACCGCCTGTTGCCGATGGCGTCATAGGCCGTATTGAAACTCTTATCCGCCAGGGCTAAAAACACCATTTTATTGATCAGAATGGTGGCATGGGACAAACTTTTGCGGGTGAAACCATAAAACCGAGACACATCTTCCACTGCCTCCGCTCCTTGTCCTTGCTCCACTTTGTATATCAAATAGCGGTGGTAGATATCGGCTGTATATCTTAGCGCCCGAAAACTTAAAAAAGGCATATCCATATCCAGCGACGCATTGGGGGGAAGATCGCATATAATATCGAACCGATCCAAGGCATCCACGGCCTGGCGATATTTTGTGATTTGATTCCAGGCCGCCTCGATCTGATCACGGTCTTCCACGGTGGCGAGGATCCGCTCCAACGCTTTGGGATCACCCTGATTAAATACATCAAGATATTGATAGCTGCCGTTGGCCTTGGTGAGGATATCCGCTGCAGTGTAATCATCGGCTAAAGGCTTGTCGTCGGTGAACAACCACACCAGAACAACCGAAAGGGAAACCAGCACGGCAATATTGCAGATCGTAAATATGCCGTGCTTTTTGAACGCCGGCTTGATCATGCCGATGATCAGATACAGACCGCTGCCCAGAACCAACAGCCAATAGAGAACGACTTCCAAAGTAACACCACCGCCGGCATAGCTTAACAATCCCGTATAGCCGACAACAACGGGCAGATGGAACAGACAAAGGAGCAGGGCGATGAACCACGGTATCAGGCGCATAAAGGTCCTTACAACAACAGGTGAACTATTCGGGATGCTGTTCGCATAAAACGGCGTCACTCAGCCCCTATTCTCAGGGACACCTCAGAGCCTGTCAAGAAAATCATTAGGTTAAAAAGAGAGGAACTTTTTTTTGCTCCCGCCAGTACGTCAAACCGGTATCCGCTGTGAATCCCGCATTCCTGTCCGCGAGAACGGTGAGGGTTAATGAGAAAACAATATGCCCTTACCCACCGAGGATGCCCAAGGCGATATAGAGCAGTTGATCGGAAAAAATAAAAAAACCGCCCGGACAATATTTACACGCATGCCCGGACGGTGTCTTTTAACCAGCAGTCCTCACTAGGGGCTTTTTCTCTTCTTCGCCGTAAACCTTTCTTAAAACGATTGCGCTTTCGATAATCATCCAAATCTCAAGGGCAAATACGGCCAATCCAATGAAAAACAGCAGCCAGTTGCTCTTGGCGTAAAAAGTGTTCAGGTTCAAAATCATGGCCCAGCCGGTCATGAAGAGCATGAAAATCATGGGAATCATGGTATATACAAGAGGGGCTTTCTTATAGGCAAGATAAACGGTGACAACCAGCAATGCCAGCCCGGCCAGCAATTGATTGACTGAGCCGAAAAGCGGCCAGAGTGTCAGGGCGCCTTTTCCGCTGCCGTTATAAAAGGCAAGAATAAAAGCGGTAACCACGGCGATAATGGTGGCGGGATGTTTTTTGGCCAGTGCAGGCATGCCCCAGGCAGTGGTCAGCTCGGCCACGATGTAGCGCTGAAGCCTTGTGGCGGTATCCAGGGTGGTGGCGGCAAATGAAACCACAAACACCCCCATGATCGTAACCGTGATATTGTGGGGAATTCCGATTTTTTCAATCATATTGGCTGATCCCTGCACAAAAGCGGCGATTTTGGATCCCAGTCCGGCCGCTGCGCCCCAGCTGGCATAGTGCTGACTGAAGGCGGCGATGCCGGTAAAGGTTTCGCTGCCTTTTGTCAGGCCCAGGGCCAATCCGGCTCCACAGGCTACGATCACGAAGGTTGCCAGCATACCCTCCATGAGCATCCCGCCGTATCCGATGGTCAGGGAACTGGTTTCAGTGTCGCACTGCTTGGAAGAGGTTCCCGATGATACCAGGGAGTGAAATCCCGAAATGGCCCCGCAGGCAACCACCACAAAAAGCATGGGCCAAACGGGCGGGGCGCCGGCCGGTGAAAAATCTGCCACCGGTGCGACCATAACCGGATGGGCGAAAAGAACGCCAAGCGAAAGCAATCCCAAAGCAATGAACAGCTGGTGGGAGTTGATGTAGTCACGGGGTTGCAGCAGCGTCTGAACGGGTAGCGTGGAAGCGATATAGGCGTATATCAATAGAATGATCACCCAGGATGCCACCGGATTGAGGCCTAAGATTTCCGGCATCTTTACCGGCACATAGGCGCCGAGAACAACCGTTGCGTACATAATAGCCACTGCGATCAGGCTCATGGGCAGATGGGGCGCGCCTTTTTTATAGATCATATAGCCCAGCCAGACGGCAATGGGAATCTCCAGCCATACCGGAATCACCGCCTGTGGATACATATTGAACACAACAGCAATCACGACACCGAAAATCGCCACAACGATCCATAGTTCGAAGAAGATTATAATGAGAAACAAGGTGCGGACTCTCTTATTCACAAGATCAGAAGCAATATCTCCGATGGACCGCCCCTGATTCCGAAGAGATACCACCATGGCGCCGAAATCATGGACCGCACCCATGAAAATCGAACCGACAAGGACCCAGACCAGTGCAGGCACCCAACCCCAGATAATAGCGATGGCCGGTCCCACAATAGGGCCGGTGCCGGCAATAGAGGTAAAGTGGTGGCCGAAGAGGATGGGTTTTTTCGTGGGGATATAATCCATATCGTCCCGGAGTTCAGCACTGGGACATGCAGCTTCAGGATTTAACTTGAAAATTTTGCGGGCTATGAATTTTCCGTAGGTGTGGTAGGCGACCAGGTAAAGTGCCGCCGCACCTACCGCCAGAACAATCGAGTTCATAACAAGCCTCCTTTTGTTTTACGGTGGATAAAACAGCCTCAATCCAAGGCTGTGTGCAAAACTTGAGTACTTTCAAATAGAGGCAGGTTCAGCGCTTAAATCACTTAAATCGGGTCGGATCAAGCCATCTCAATGATATGTTATCAAAAGCTTCCCCAGGGCGCCAGTTTTGAGATCTTAAATCCGCATTTTTATGCCTTAAAATGCCCTTCCCAGGGCTGGATTTCCATATGGAATGGACCGATGTGATCCAGGACCGGCACGGCAAAGCGCAAGAGAGGTGCAAACACGGGCAAAGCCATTTCAAGGTGAGCGGCCCCGTCGGTATTCCCGAAAAGCCGGTGCGGAAATTGATGACGCGTTTTCCCCTTGAGATATCCGCCATCATGGTATTAAAATCATTTAAAAATTTTTATAGGTCTAAAAGCGGGATGATATGGACCAGTTCAAGCGCTCAGTGAATGTGGAAGAAGTTGCGGCTGAACCTGAATCGTCTATGGAAGCGATTGAGGCCCTGTACAATCAGAATATGTTTTTAGACGCCTATGCGTTGTGTCGAAAGGACTACAACCAGATCGACAGCATCAAAAATGAAGATGCCCGCAAGATTATTTTGCTCGGACGTCTGGCAGGGCGTCTGGGCAGCCGAAAAATCTTGAATCAGCTGTTTTCGATCGCCCGGGAAAAGGCCCCTGAAGATCCATTGGTGCATTATTTTGCCGGTCGCAGCGCCAATTCCTTTGAGCATCTGCTTCGCCACCTGGAAGAGATCGAAACCATATCCGCCAATGAATTTGGAAACGATCAGGACAAAGCCTCATGGCTCGCTTCGACCGCCTGGATCTACGCCGGTGTCCGGGATTTTGAAAGGGCCCACAAGAATTTATCCGCGGCCCTGGCTTTAAACACGGAAAAGGCCTGGGTCTATTGTTGCCAAGCTGAAGCGCTCTGTCTGGAGGACCGCTGGCCGGAAGGTTTGACCGCCGCTGAAAAAGCATGGGAACTGTCGCCGGGCATGCCCCAGGCCGCCGCCACCTTGGGACGTATCGTGGCTAAATCACATGGCATTTCGGCGGCGGTGTCGCGTCTGTGGGATATTGCTCAGCAAAAACAGTCTTTTGAAACGCTGTTGACAACCATTCATTATCTGTGTGCCGATGCCGAGAGACATTCGGGGAATGACTGCGTCCGCCTGGCCCGCCAGGCGTTGGCGCTCACGGATCGATTGGATTCGCTGGCACCATTGAAAGACGAAGATCTGAAGTCCTATCTGGCACTGGTGAACATCGATATCGCCTGGCTGCTGAAAGATCATAAAAGCATGCGGGAGCAGGAAAAAAACGTCCGGCATCCCTTTTATCAAACCATCTTGAAAAACATCGAAAATTGTACGTGCTCCGATGTTATGATGACATCCTACCGGCCGGTGTTTCAAAAACACAACACCTGTCTGCCTACCAGTACTGCAAGCGTGCTGGCCCACTTTGGTCGTGAAATCGACGCGGATGCGCTGGCCAGGGAGATGACCTATCACGGAACGGCCATGTGGCGGGTGAAGGATTGGCTGGAGCAGCAGGATCTCATCGTCAGACCGTTTATCGCCGATGGTGAAATTGCCAGAACATTGTTGCGGAACAACCTCCCCTTTGTACTGAATGTGAAGTCAATATACTTTTACCATTCAATGGCCGCGATTGGCGTGGATGAAGCCGCCGGGGTGTTGCTCGTCCATGATCCAAGCAATATCCGGATGGATAAAATGTTGCTGTCGGAACTTGGCAAGTCCGAGGCCCCTTTCGGGCTTGAAGCCTTGGCCGTTGCTCACAGAGAGGACGCCAATAAGCTGGATCTGATTGAGGATGTCGATTCAGAGCCATTTTCGGCTTATCTGCAATATCAAAAGATCTATCAGACCCAGGGGCCGAAACAGGGGCGCGCCGTTATCGACGATTTGAAAAATCGCTACCCCGGGCATCCCTTTGTATTGCGTATGGAGGCCCTCGATCTGGGGGACACGGGCCATACAGGGGCCGCCATCAAACGCCAGGAGGCTCTGTTAAAGCGATATCCGGACTGCGAGCACATCCACCAGGAACTGCTGAACAGTCTGTACCGAACCGGCAACAGGGGCCTCATTAGAAAAGTATTAGGGCGTATCGTTTTGAAAAAACGGTTGCCCGGTATCCGGGCCGCTCAAAAATGGCAATATCCGCCGGCCGAATATGTCTCCCAATACGCGACCTATGTGGGGATGGTGAAATCTGAAAATGCGTCGGCCGTGAAAATGTTGTGGGATGCCATCGAGCGGGAGCCGAACCATGCGGCAAGCTACCATGGGCTGGGTGACCTGCACTGTCAAGAGGGAAACTTCCAAAAGAGCGTATTGCCGTATCGTTGTGCGGCAACCCTTGAGCTGGAGAATCACCACTATGCGCGCGCCTATCTGGATGCCCTGGCCAAGGTTGGGGGGTTCAAAAAGGGGATGGGGTTCTTGAAGCGGCGGACGGAAAAGCTGGGGCGCAGCGTATCCGGCGGTGCGGTTTGGATGACTTTGGTCGATGCTTACGAGGACTACGGATATCCGGATGAAGCCATCGCGGCCATGGGCGAGGCGCTTTCGCAACGGCCCTCGGATCCCTTTCTGCTGGGGTGTGCCGTCAGATTCTGGGGGCGCATGGGGTATAAAAAAAAGGAGGGCGAGTGCCTCAGCGCCTTGCTTAAAACCGGCCAGCGGCCCATTTTCTTTTCGGCGGCCACCGCATTTCACCGCATGAGTGGGAACTGGCGGGAAGCATTGACTTTTTGCAAACAATGGCTGGCAGAAGAACCCCACAACATTGAGGCCCGAAGAGAGTTTGCCCAGCTTTACGCCATGGGCAAGGGAATGAAAGCGGCACTGTCGCTGACCCATAAATGGATGTGCAAGAACAGGGGAAACGATGATTTTGAAATGCTCTATCTGGAGTATTTAAAGTCCCTGTACGCGTATGACCTTCAGTTGGAGGTATTGATAGCCCGGCTCAAACGCAATCCTTATGACATTTGGGCCATCCGTGAACAGGCTTTGTTATTGATCCGGGTCATCGATATGGGCAGTGACCGGGATGAGGCCGCCATCCGGGATGAGCTTGGTAAAGCCATGGCCAGGTGCCGGGATTTGTCTCCTGAAGAAGCACAAACCTTAGTCCTTGAGGCGGATTGGGCGGCCTGTGAGGGGCATTACGAGAAGGCAGTGAGCCTATATAAAAAGGCGGTCATGCGGGATCCGGAATATGCTTACGCATACCATCAAGCCTGGCACTATGGCAGTCAATTTTCCGAAGATGCCCGCAAAGCGTTGTTTGAAGCGCTTGAAAAGGCCATGGTCAAGACCACCGGCTTTTTAAACCTTTCCAAAGAGTTGGCCTATATGGCCGCGGAGTGTTTCGGAAGCGCTGAAGCACATCGCATCGTGGATCGGTGGCTGAAGCGTTTCCCGGGTGATCCTGAAATCACCAAAGCCAAGGCCAATTTGCTTCTGCAATACGGCCAGGGAAGAACTGATGCCGAAAAAGCAGCCGCCATGCTGGAGGCTGAAATTGTACGTTTCCCCAATCAGGCGGATTTCCAATTTATCCTTTCACGGGCGTATCGCATCTTGCAAGATGAAGTAAAATGGGTAAAGACTTCGAAAGCGATCCTGAAACAATTTCCCCTCAGCAGTATTCAGCGCCGGCAGTTGGCCGAGTTCTACTTCTTGAACAATGATCCACAGCACGCCAAGGAACAGTTGAAAGAAGGCATCCGTTTTAGCCCTCTGGATGGATGGGTTCGCTTCGATCTCATATCTTTGCATTTTCATAACGGGGAGAAGGATGCGGCCCTTGAGCTGGTTCACAAGAGTTTGGCCATCATACCGGAAGATATCGAATTTCGGCAGCGGACGGTAGATCTGCTTTTTACGAACGGGGAGGAACAAACGGCCGTTGCGGTTGCCAAGGCGGGCACAGACGTCTATCCGGATGGAGCGGTAATGTGGAAGCATTATGGGGACGCGCTGTGGCGCAGCAAGCTGACGTCGGACATGAAGGCCGTGGAATCGGCGTACTTGCGCGCCCTGGAATTCAATCCCAGACTCCTGGATGCCGCTGATCGTCTTGCTCAACTGTATACTTTTCAAAACCGATTCGAAGATGCACGCAACACCATTTTGCGCCAGAAACCTTATCACGTGGAGCAGGGTCGATTGTTGACCCGCCTGGCATGGATTGAACGCAAGGCCGGGAATACCGCCCAGGCCGTTGATCAATTGTCGGATACCCTCAAACGTTGGCCGAGGGAAAGGGGCGCGTGGTTGTTGTTGCTGGAGTGGATTGAAGCCGACAAGAACTGGAAGCTTGCCAAGAGCGTCCTCCGTGATGTTCATCCGGTGATGGCGGAAGATCCTGACTTCGTATGCGACAAATTATATGTGCTTCACCAGGCCGGCGTGCGGGACACCGCCACCGAGAAGGAATGGAAACAATTGTTGATTGATTTCCCGGAAAACGAGAAAGCCTACTGCCTGCGTTTCGATATTTTGTACGAAGATGAGGCGTTTGATGAGGCCGAGGCGGTTTTGAAAAGTATTGAAAAATATGAGCCCGCCTCACCCTATCTTGCCGCGCGCAGGGTCGCGCTGAAAGCAGATCAACAGCAATTCGACGAAGCCGTTCGGGCAGCGCTGCATATGATGAAAATGCCATACGATGCCGGGGAGTGGTGCCGAATGAAGGTTCGGGGAGCATTCAAGGACTATCTGCAATTGCCGAGGCTGGTTGGAGCGGCCATCCAACAATGGCAGGGCGGTGTGGATATCGAACCCAACTGCTTCAGAATGATCATCGACGATATAGAAATGATTTGGAAGCCGCCAGGCCGTCTCGCCCGTTTTTTAAGAAAATTCCGCATTCAGCCACTCGTGCTCCGGCGTCTGAAAAAACTTCTGGCCCAATCCATTCAGCGTGACAACCGGAATGGAAGCTATACCGCCGCCATTCTGAGCAAGCTGGAAGATTACGGTCTTCGCAAATTCCTGATTGCATTTGGCAAACAAAATCCGGAATTTGCCAAGAGCCGCACCCAAGTGTGGCAAATCATAGGGCATGCCCTGGTCATCGGTTCGAAAAGGGAAAGCGATCGGGCCCGGAAATGGCTTGAAACCTGGCGCGATCACGAGGGGTGCGAGTTATGGGTAATTTCCAACTATCTGATTGCCATCGAGAACAGCCGAAAGCTCAAATTCAACGCAAAACTGCAATTGATCCTCGAAAGCGCCGAAGCGGCGGTGCAGACACTGCCGGCGGACAATTTGATCCAATACGTGATCTGCAAGTATTGCGAGGCTGCCCTGCGGCTCGGAAAAGACACTCAATTTTTAACATGGACCCGTCAATACAACAACATCCTGAGCGACAGCGACTCCGGCTTCTGGGCCCATCGGACCGAGGCCCATTTGCCTTGGGCCATGCTTCAATTCAGGCAGTTGCTTGAAGCCGATCCCAAGGATATCCAAAAATTATCAAAAGCATTCAAAAAAGAAGTCAAAAGACGCAGCCTACGCAAGTGGGTTCATATTGAGTGGAAAAAGCGCCTCAAGCGGATTAAAAAACAGGGGCAATAATGACCAAACACCGAAGGAGGGGCATTCTTTGGTAGAAGAGCTGAAAAGGTATATGGGATTGTGGGCCCTGTTGACATAATACCTGCTATCGGTCATACAAGTTTTAGTTGAAAGTGCCGGCTATCGGATATAATCTGAAAACGAACGCTCATAACCATTGGAGGACAAATGGCAGGCAAACTCGACTGGATAGTTGGTGACTATTATATTTACAGGTATGAGGATGAAGACGGGCCTATTGTTGGATACCCCTGCAGCTATTCAAAAGCCGGAAACGGCAGGATCATTGTTAACTGGAATTACGGCGCTGATTTTGAATATAAAGGGACCACTTCGATGGTCGGTGGGAACCTGAACGTACTTTCCAGAAGGGTTAACCATAGTGAGGCTGTATTGACCATTTTTCCAAAACCGAACACTGAATATATCAATCTGCTCTGGGGCGTTTCAGTCGGCACCATCTCAAGGGGGAACAAACCGGCGGCATTCAGGGTTCTTAAAAGCAGAAAACAGCTTTCTGACAAAGAAGTTGAAAACGAATTTGCAGAAGCCGGCGTGAATCACCAAAATGGTATCTTTGTAATTGATTACAATATTGAAGAAAAAAACAGGCGGTATGACAATATAAACAATCTTGAAGATATTACCCAAATATTGTTAAGCAGAAGTCCAAAAGCAAAAGAGTTGCTTAACAGGGCAAAACAAATACAGAGCAATGAATAAAGCTTTAAAAACACAAACAATAGTTCCTCTTAAGAAAAGGGACATCGACTTAATCTGTGACGGTATTGTCAGCTGTTTTGACGAAAACACTAAAAAAGAAACGATAGAATCGTTAAAGAGTTTTTTTCAATCGCTCCCTCCGGTTGAGGCGGCCACTTTTTACAACTATTTGACCAAATACACACCGATCAAGGCCAGGCCCGGACTTGTCGAATTAATCGCAACCGAATTTCACAATCTTAAAAAGCCTAAAAGGAACAGGCCCAAACGCTCCCTCGATCTGGACACGCTAATTGCCGAAAACGAAAGAAAAGATCAGATTATATTTAATCTTAAAAAGGAAATAAAAGACCTCAAAGAGACATTAAATAATATTTACATCGGATTTAAAAGCCCGGAAGAACTCCTCGAAGATTTAAAAGCAGCCAAGATCCCCTTATGGAAAAACCGGCCGGACAGCGTCCCCCAAAATCCTCTCGATTTTTACCAAACCTTTTACCAATCATTTCATGACAGGATGTATCAATTCATTTTACGAAAATATGATCCGGGACTGATCAAAGCAATGGACGGCAAAATCGCATATCTCCGTAAAAAAGGTAAGCATATCGCACTCAGCGACTATATCCCGCCTAAAAAGAAGAAGAATGTAAGAAAAAAATTACTGACAAACCCAAAAGCAAAAGAAAAAGCATATGATTAGAAGTGGTTTCAAAACCTTCAATCGGGCCCAAAATCAAGGCGGGCGGCAGATTTAAACCCTAGGGGAATAGTCGTCTATTTTGAGGATTTAAATCTGCCGCCCAACACAAAATCACGCAGTTTGGGTTCGAGGGGAGGTTTTGAAACCACTTCTGAGATATGCGGAGGCCTGTATGGCAAGGGAAAACGACTGGCTGATCGGCGAATATTTTGTATACGCATTTGATGATGTTGACGGTGAGGTTTTCAGTCACCCTTGCTCAGTTACCAATCCGGATGGTGGTGACAACTTAACCGTTCTCTGGAACTTTGGCCCGGACTTCCAGTATATAGGGGAGTTATCGCTTAGGGGGGACTATTTTCATATGTTATCCCAAAGGACCAACTATGAAGAATTCGTCTTTACCATTTTCCCCAAACCCAAAACAAATTATCTAAACCTTGTTTGGGGGGTTGCCATCGGCACTATCCCAAGGGGCAATAAACCAGCGATATTCAGACTGGTCATCAGCCGCCGCCAGCTGTCCCCGGGGGTATTGAAGCAAGAGTTTAAACGTATGAACGCGACCGCGCAAAACAGCATTTCTGTTATTGATTATGATGTGGAAGAAAAAAACCGTAGATAGTTAAAAAAGGCACGCTTCTTCAATTCCTTGCGTCACATCTTAAACAAAATTATGGAAAAAATCAATTTTTTTCCATTGACAAGGATCACCCCTCCTTCCTAATATATTCCAATAATATTGAATTTCCAGTTGCTGTGACGGAGGGTATGATAATGCACCAATTTTCTCCACGTCTTAATTGCGGGCTGTACCAATATAGAGAACAACATTCTGTAAAATCGAAGAATACAAAAGATCCGGTAAGGCCTGTCGGATCAGTCCTGAAAGGAGCCCTGCTAAATATATTTCTGTTTTACATGTTTTTCTGCCCACCGACTTTTGCACAGGAAACAGTAGAACCCACCGACAAATGGGGCCCCCACATAGAAATGGAAGGAAAATTCGGAAACAAGCGGAACTCGGGCAAACTCAACGCCTTCCTGCCGGTTGCACAGAGTGACAATTCGATGTTGTTTGCAGATTTAAAAGTGGTTGGCGGCAAACGGGACACTGCCGATTCCTGGTCGACTGAAGGTAACTTCGGGCTAGGCTTCCGGCATATGGTTAGGGGCGACAACAGCCGGAATGACTTTATCTGGGGGCTTTACGGGTATTACGATTACCTGAGGACTGAGAATGACAATTTTTTCAGGCAGGGGACCTTTGGCGCCGAACTTTTTACCAACAGCTGGGATTTCAGAGTCAATGGATATATCCCGGAAGCTAAGACCTGTCTTGTGGACAGATCAACCGTATCATCCATTGTTATCAGCGGCACGAGCCTGTATACGACGACCACCACGATGGAAGCCAGAGAAAAAGCACTGCCCGGGTTTGACGTTGAGGCGGGGTACACATTTGATATTACCAACAATCACCGAATAAAGTTTCATACCGGGTATTTCCGTTTTGATAGGAGCGACTCACCGGAAATAGAAGGCACTAGTGGCAGACTGGAATATGTCATGGACAATCTTTTCGGCTCCAAACGGGGCAGCCTGACCTTGAGTATTAAAGCCCAGACCGATTCAGTCCGGGATGACCAGTACTTTGCCGGCGTCAGTCTGCGGATCCCATTTGGGAAGGTAAAAAAATCCCGTGAACAAGCAGCCGGGAACATAATTGAACACCGCATGACCGAAAGTGTTGTCCGGGATATTGATATTGTCACTTTTGCCCAGGATGTCCGTGCACCCGCAGGTTCTGAAAAAGCCCCCACGGTTACTCAAGAAACACAGGGCGCTGCTGTAAACACGCGAACCGGCAACGATGTTACAAGAATCATATACGCCAGTTCGACGGGTACGGGAACTGGAACGCAGGCCGATCCAGCTGCATTTACCAATGCCGGAGCCGTAGCGCTGGCAGGTAATGATGGCGTCATCGTACTCCTTGATTCAACTCATATCGCCGGCAACAACATTGCTTTGACGAATGGCCAGACCCTTGTGGGTGCCGGCGGAACCCTTGAGTTGAAAACTGCCAACGGTGATAGGGTTGCAAAGACTTTTACCGGGTCCACCCCGACGATCACCAATAATTCAGGAAACACGACAGCCATTGTTGCCGGCAATGGTTCTACAATCACCGGGCTAAAGCTTTCCAGTGCAGGGGTCGGTGTAAATGTGAACGGGAAAAACAGTGTCGCTTTAAAGAATCTCACAATTGATGTGAATTACCCTGGAGGCACATCCAGAGGGGTATATGTGCTAGGCAATTCATCAGATGTAACCATCACCAATGTGAATGTCACTGCAGCCCTTGGATCTAATAATACGGGCATGACATTTGACACTTCAGACAATATTTCCATGACCGGGGGGTCAGTCAAAGGCGTCACCAGCACGGCGGGATCCGGTTACGGGGTTCTCATCAGCGGCGCTACAAATGTCACTTTTAACGGTGTAGGAATTGATGCCATCAGCGGAACCGGAGACGGTCTGGGGATTGCCGTTACAGGCGCCCAAAGTTCGGTAACTGTCCAGGACTGTGATATCACGGGCATAACCGGAGGCGGTGCCAATATAAAAGCCGGATACTACGTCAGCGCGGCAAGTGGGTCCTCCCATAACATCAGCAACACCAATTTTCATGATATCCCGACCGGTGATGGTATTCGATTCCAGGCCAATGACCACACGATCAGCGGCATCGGCAACTCATCCAGCAATTTGAATAACGTATATCAGAAGATGGCCGGAACCTTGACCGGCACGATCGAATTCAGCGCCCCGGTTTCAACCGTCCAAAATTAAATGCCGGCATTCGCCAAAAGGGCTGTCGCCGAATCCATGCTTTTCAGATTGCGGCCCATGGCGGCTGCATCGCTTTTTGGCCTTTATTCGAACGAGAAGAAAATGCCTGTGATGCAGGTCACATTTTGAATAAATCTTCATCCGTACGGCCGGATGCTGCGTCATTCAGCATGAATCAAGACGAACACCGAATAATAGTCAAGCCCGGTACCGGTATCGGTTGGTTTGCACGAGATGGCGTTGTTGCAGATACCCTCCCGCATGGGGATATTTTTCCAACACATCACCACACCGGGCACCACCATATCGGTGAGCACGGCATCGGCGGCAAAATTTCCGGCCGGGCCGGTCACCCGCACCCTGTCTCCCGGTTCGATGCCATGTTTTCGGGCGTCCTCAGGGTGAATGTGGATCACCTGGAGCCCCTGTTCCATGCCCGGCAGGATCTGGGAGTTAAGGTACGACCGGTGGGAAGCGGTCAAGAGCTGAAGTTTGTCCCCCTCAGGCGGCATGACAAGCGGCAGTGGCGAATCGGCGTATTGCCTTCGGCCCTCAAAGGCCACCCGAAGCTGTTCCTGTTCCCCAAGCTGAAGCGCAATCCCCAACTTAGCGGCCAGCATCTTGGCGGCCTCCACATCGCTTAACTCCGTGGTCAGCCTGTCTCTGGCCTGGTCATGGCTGAAGAAATAGCTGGCCATGAAGTCGGCCTGGCTGAACATTCCGCCAACTTTTAAAAAGAAGTCCGCCTGTTCGGCGGTGCGGCTGTGGTTGGTGTCCACCACCAGGGTTGGGGTGCGGGCCAGACCCCGGGCCCAAAGGTTGGCGTCGGGATAGGTCATGGCCGGGTTGGCGGCCACATTGACAAAAAAGTCGAACTCGCCGTCGGCCAGGGCCCCGGCAAGCCGTTCCACCGGCAGGCGGCCGGCAAAGGAGGCCCCCGCCGATTGCCAGAGCCGCTTGGAGCCGTGGCCAAAATAGATCCGGTCCACGTCGCCGGACTTGACTGCCAGACGGTTGATCCAGCGGTAGCTGTTACCGCCGTTGCTGTGGCGCTGAATGCTGAAGCCCTTGATGTGCGCTGTCTTGCCGCCCTGTATGCGGCCAAGCAGATATTCGAAGTCCTCCTTGCCGACACCGGCCCTGGTCAGCAGCCCGGCAACATCATGACCGTCTTCCAAACCGGCTGCCGTGAGCAGCGCGCAGGCCAGCAAGCCGTCGCATCCCGGCCGGATCATGATGAAACGATCAGCCAGTTTGGCGGTTTCCGTTCTCACCGGGTCCAGGTAGATGATGACCTTGCCCCGTTTTTTCAGCCGTTTCAGGTAGGCGTAGAGATGTTGGCTGGTGGCGCGGGCATTCTTGCCGTAAAGAATGATGGTG
>JASFER010000061.1:0-25580 GCA_050124755.1 Desulfobacteraceae bacterium | reverse complement strand
TCAAACAGTTTACGCCAGGTGGAAACCGCCGATGCCATCGTCCGCCGGCATAAACTGTTTGAACACCACAGTTCGGCCGAGATCAAACAGATGGTGCGCGACCAGGCGCGCATTCTTTCCGCCCACAATGACCTGGCCATATCCGCATTGGCAGCCATGCTGCCCACCCAAGCCGAACGTGAAAAGGCTTTTGATGTTGCCGTAGAAATCGCCGTGGCCGATTTTCGGGTGGATCTCGGGGAGCGTCGCGTGCTGACGCGAATTCGCAGAACGTTGGAGCTCCATCACGACGATTTGCATGAATAACTATAAGCCATTTGACATTTGGGATTTGACATTGGGGTTTGAATGCTGTGTTGCCGCACCGGCTATCATGCAGCCATCCCCATTTGAATTTATGGCAAAAGCCGAAAAAAAAGGATGTCATATGTGACCTGGATCACATTCATTATTGATGTTTTCTAAGATAGATATAATCGTTCAAAAAATGGTGATACGGTCATATTGTTGGAAATGGCCAACTTAAGAATGTCTCACCAGATGAACAGCACACATAATTTGTTATAGGAATCTATAGCAGTTAGCCTAATTTTAGTCCCACATCTTAGTTCCTTGAACCAAGCAGGTTTCATCCTTATTGAATTGGTATTCGATACCGCTTCTGTCACGCTCTCTGCGCTGGTGAAAAAAACATTTTCATTTGGATAACAGTGTTTCGATGTTCACTGTAATCCTTGCATATGGCAACAGCTGGAGGATGCGGTTGCCGGCCGGACACGTCCAATTGAAAGAATTCATACAGGGGGGCAATAATGAAAAAAGTTGCACTTATTACAGGCTCATCGAGCGGCATTGGGGCCGAACTTGCAAAGGAGTTCGCCGCACATGGTTTCGATCTGGTATTGGTAGCTCGCAATACCAAGCGGCTCAAAGCGCTGTCCTTAAAACTGCAATCCCAACACAACATCTATGCTAAACTCATCACCAAAGATTTATCAGAACCCCAATCGGCCGAGCAGATCTTCCGAAAATTGGAATATGAGGAAGTTAATGTGGATGTCCTTGTTAACAATGCAGGCTTTAACGTGTATGGAGAATTTATTCACACCGATCTTGAAGAAGAAATACAGATGATTGAGGTTATGGTTGCTGCGACCACCCGGTTATCCAAGCTTTTCATAAAAAAAATGGTCGCCCGAGGTCAAGGAAGGGTTCTTAATGTATGCTCTACCGGCTCTTTTACACCAGGTCCTCTTGATGCAGTGTATCAAGCCTCCAAAGCATTTTTGTTAAGCTTTTCGGAAGCACTTCAGGAAGAGCTCCGCGGCAGCGGTGTAACTGTCACCGCACTGTGCCCGGGGGTTACTAAGACAGAGTTTGCTCGTCGGGCCAATATGGAAGAGGTAAGACTTTTTAAAGGGTTAGTCATGTCAGCATCTTCTGTTGCCAAAATCGGTTATAAAGCAACAATGAAAGGCAAACGTTGCCAAATTCCTGGTCTATTCAATAACTTGCTTGTACTTTCCACACGCTTCTCTCCAAAGTTCACTTTATTAAAAACAACAAAATTTCTGCTAAGCAAAAAATAGCTCATGCTCATAGACAACTTCAGCCTTTTTGATCCATATTCGATGCAACACATTGTTTTCCAACAAAACTTGCCTTGACAATTATTACACATATTGTTAATTAACAGTTAGTTAATTAACATACTATGTATTATGAGGGCATTGAAATATGGACAATTAATTCAACAAAGCAAAAACTGCTGGTCATTTTGGATGAGTTTCAGGAGATTGTCAGCTATTCCGAGGCAGGATTTGAAAAGCGCCTCAGATCACACATTCAGAAGCACTCCAATATCGCCTACATATTCTCCGGCAGCCAAAAACATATCCTGTCGCAGATGTTCAACACCCCTGACAGGGCCTTTTATCAGATGGCGACAAGCTACCCGTTAAAACGCATCGAATTGCAGCACTACATTCCATGGGCCAAAGCCATTTTCGCCAAAAAAGAGATAGCTCTCGACGATGATATTGTCGGCGATGTCGTTGCGCGTTGCGACTTTCAGCCCATGTACATCCAGCAATTCTTTTTTGAGCTATGGCGCCGGGACGAAGTGAATTCTGAGGCGATTGATGCCATAGAGATGAAAATATTAACCAGACGGGAAAATGAATTTATGCTCGTTTGGGATTCGCTCACACCCAATCAGCGCAAGGCGCTTCGACTATTGGCCGTAACGGGAGGGCAAGGGATTTATTACGCAGAATCTTTGCATCGGTTCGGATTTAAATCGGGCTCCATATTAAAGCGTGCTCTTGAGTCGCTTTTTTCGAGGCAGATCGTCACCAAAAACAAAACCCACCACATCCACGATGCGATGCTCGGAAAATGGGTTTTGAGAAATTTTTCAGGATAGATCCTGCCCAAAGCCCCTATTCGATTATTTCAAGAACCATACGCTTTTTGATTTTCACTGTAGGATTCATCTTTTGTTCACACAGTTCGCATTTTTGGAGGGCATCGGTTGATTGTTTATCTAATTTCATATCGATTATATCCTTCCAAATGTTCCGGAACGCATTATCGCCACGGCATTTACTGATCAGAATTGCCGTTCAAGCAAAATTTAACAAATTTTCTTTCAGCCTCTTTGTAATCGTCCTCTGTGTAATAATCCGTATTTTCAGTACGCCGAAATTCGTTGCGGCATTTTTCCACTAACAACTCAATGCCGTGGGTGGCCCTTGTGATGTTATGCATTAAGCCTCCAATAAGTATTTGGGGGTTACGTGATATTAGCGAATGTTACTGCCGTTTATCATTTATCCATGTATGGAATTCCTGATGTCCGTTCCATGTTGTCCGTGAAATTCGATTTCCCTATTTCCCGAAATTGTATATTAGACTCAAGATACCCGGATGAGTAGAACATGTGGATCTCCTTTATATGGTGCAAAGTAACTCATACCTGAATCATTACAGGCTGTGTCCAAATTCCATAGAGCTGTTATGTCATCTCAAAAAAGTGTTTTATGCGAAGGGGTGCACAGGGTCTAACACAAGAGAGCGACGACGTGTCCAAAACTGAAAACCGCTTTGATTCTCAAACTGAGGATCACGCCGATGAAATTGTTTAATATCTATATCCACTGGCCAAGTTGTACCAAACCAAATTTTTTCGCATGGCGAGATTTATAGGCGCTTATTTATGAAAGCGCAATCCCCACTATTGGCTATTTATATTTTGATAAACAAATGAACCTGCAATGGTTTAGAAAGAATAAAGCGATCAGATTATGCGATCACCTTCAAAGCCAACGAACTTTGGATTTCAAACCGCTTCTAATATCGCTTGACGCGGAGGCAAGTTGTTTAATATATTAATTTACCGTGTGAGCAGGCATGCCAGATCAAGCATTCAACAATGAATGCCTCGTACTTCCAGCCCGAATCTGTATATAAAAGATCTCTTTTGACCCGTACCACCTTTATGATTGCATTTTCAGCATTCCGCCTGGCTCATTTTTGCCTTAAAGAGGTCCGTTCTGCTTTTTTAGCTCCATATTTCGTAAATTCGAGGAGATGCCCATGTTAACGGATAAAGAGCGTCGCGCCAGTATGCGGCGCACTGCGGACCTTGATATCCATTTTGCCATAGCCGACCGGCCTGATGATTACACTGGCCGCATTGAGAATGTCAGCGGTGGCGGCATGCGGCTCAACTCGAACACGGCGCTGCGAGCGGGAGATGTCATTCATATCCGCAGTGCCGAAGGAATTCCGACGAACGCACTGCTCGCATGGGGAAAAGCCTGTACGTTCAAGGTGGTCTATTGCCGCAAAGGCGGAAACCGAGACAAGACCGGCTACGGCATTGGTGTTCACTATCACTCGTCTCAGGCCCTCCACGACGGGCTCCACGTCCCCGGACCCGATAGCGCCGTTTTTGCGCCCGTCGCAAGTGTGACCATAGACAAACACGGTAAGGTCATTGAGACCAATTTAGCCTTTGCCGAAATGCTCGCTTACACCTGCTCAGAAATCGTTGGCCAGGAGTTTGTACGCTTTGCAGTTGCAAAAGATCGGGATATCTTTCACCTGCACCATATGCAGGTCATGGGGGCCAATGCCCCATATTCTTGTGAGCTGAAGTTGCAAGCCCGCAATGGAAAAATCATTGATGCAGATTTCGTCTCCAGTGTTTACTTGGTGGACGACATCAAGGTAATCCGAAGCTACATTCGCGACATAAGTAGGCACAAGCGTGCATATGAAGCATTGGAAAAGAGGGAGAATGAAGCCCGCAGCCTGGTCGAATCTTCTATGGACTGGACCTGGGAAGTCAATGAAAAAGGTGAATACACATATGTAAGCCCCCAAGTTGAATCGATTTTGGGATATATGCCCGATGAAATCATAGGCAAGCGTCCGTTCGATTTTGTAGTGCCTGAGGAAGTAACGCGCATCGTGAAGATATTCAACGAATCCGTAAAGTTGGGCAAGCCCATGGCGCGACTTAAGAAAATAAATCTGCACAAAGAAGGACATCGCATAGTCCTTGAGACAAGTGGCGTTCCGATCATTGATGAGGCTGGGAATGTCAGCGGCTACCGAGGCGCTGATCATGATATTACCGAGCGTGTGCAGGCAGAAGAGGATCTCCTGGAAAGCAAAAGAAAGTACCGCTGGCAAACCAAAGTGTTGGACGCAATCAACAGGGTGTTTCGAGAAGCATTGACCTGTGAAAGCGAAAAGGATGTTGCCGATACGTGTCTTTCTGTAGCCGAGCATCTCACTGGCAGCAAGTTCGGTCTTATCGGCGAGAAAAATCCGGAAGGTCGTTTTAATACCATCTCAATCAGCAATCCAGGATGGGATGCATGTCAAATGCCGGATTCGGAAGCGACGCGGTTAATTGAGAATATGGAAATCCGGGGGATTGACCGATCGACCATCAGTGAGGGGAAATCCCGGATCGTCAATGATCCCGCTGCGCATCCCGACCGGGTCGGCACTCCCGAGGGCCATCCACCGATTACCTCTTACTTGGGGGTCCCACTGAAACATGCCGGTGAAACCATAGGCATGATCGGTTTGGGCAACAAAGCATCAGGATATGACCTTGCCGATCAAAAAGCCATCGAAGACCTGTCCATAGCTTTCGTCGAAGCATTGATGCGAAAGAGGGCGGAAAAAGGGCTCCTGGAAAGTGAAGAACGGTTTCGCACTGTTGCTGAGTTTACCTATGATTGGGAGGATTGGATCGGTCCCGATGGCAAATACCTTTATGTTTCACCTTCAGTTGAGCGTATCACCGGATATGGGCCCGATGAATTTTTTAAAGACCACCGGTTTTTGAAAACCCTCATCCATCCCGACGACCAAAAGAAGGTTGAGCGGCACCTGCTCGATCACGCCAAAAGGCATGGCGTTAAGGGCCTTGATTTTCGAATTATTAACCGTAATGGGGATACCCGCTGGATTTCCCATCTATGCCAGGTAGTGCATAGCAGTACCGGGAAATGGCTCGGCAGACGCGCGAGCAATAGGGATATCACCGAACAAAAAACAGTCGAAAAACAGCTTCGCCAGGCTCAAAGAATGGAATCCATTGGACGTCTGGCGGGGGGTGTGGCCCATGATTTCAATAACATGCTCAGCGTGATCCTCGGTTATGCTGAACTGGCCCTGCATAAAGTGCAGAAAGCCCAACCGCTGCATGCCGATCTCAAAGAAATTATCAATGCCGCCACGCGCTCCGCGGATATTGTCCAGAAATTGCTGGCCTTTGCCCGCGAACAGATCATCGAGCCGAAGGTGCTCGACCTTAACGAGACAGTCGAAAGTATGCTCAAAATGCTCCGGCGGCTGATCGGCGAAGACATCGATCTGGCCTGGCTGCCGGAGGCGGGCTTGTGGCCTGTCATGATGGACCCCTCCCAGATCGAACAGATCCTGGCCAATCTTTGCGTCAATGCTCGGGATGCCATCGAAGGTGTCGGCAAGGTCACCATCGAAACGCAAAACGCCGTCTTTGACGAGGCCTACTGCACCGATCATGCTGAGTATATACCAGGAGAATATGCGATGATAGCCATAAGCGACAACGGATGTGGTATGGACGAGGAGGATCTCGAAAAGATTTTTGAACCGTTTTTTACTACCAAGGCGGTGGGGCTGGGAACAGGTTTGGGGCTGGCCACGGTTTACGGTATCGTCAAACAGAACAATGGGTTCATCAACGTTTACAGCGAACGGGGAAAAGGAACGACCTTAAAAATATACTTTTCCCGACAGGCGGACAAGGTCGTTGATACTCGGAAGGAAAGCGAAAAAAAGCTTCCGCTCAGCCATGGCGAGACAGTGCTGGTAGTGGAGGACGATGTCTCGTTGTTAAAACTCGCAAGCGGAATCCTGGATAGACTGGGCTATACCGTGTTGACTGCGGGCACACCGGGTGAGGCAATGCGCTTGGCTGGAAAATACACAGGAGAGATTCACCTGTTGATGACCGACGTTATCATGCCCGAAATGAACGGCAAAGACTTGGCGGAAAAAATCAGAAAAATCAGGCCGGCGATGAAAAGCCTTTTCATGTCCGGCTACACCGCTAATGTGATTGCGCGCCGGGGCATGCTGGACGAGAGCGTACAATTCATTCAGAAGCCGTTCTCGTTGCAGGACGTAGCCACCAAAGTCAGAATCGCGCTGGAATAAAATAAGTGAGAAAGCGTAATTTGCATGATGAGTAAATTGTTTTTAATTACTCATCCAGTGTCTCCCGGACCTTGACGGCCAGATCCCTTATGGAAAAAGGCTTCTGAATAAAATTCACCCCGTCGTCCAGCACACTGCGGTGAGCGATCACATTGGCCGTATAGCCGGACATAAACAAAGTCTTGATGGTTGGGCAGAGCTGTTTCAACTGTTTGGCCAATTCACCGCCGCTCATTTCCGGCATGACCACATCGGTGAGCAGCAGGGAAATATAGCCGGTATGCGCTTTTGCCAGGTGCAAGGCATCACCGGGCATACCGGCGCCAAGCACGGTATAGCCGAGTGATTCGAGCATTAGTGTGGCCAGTTCCCGGATCACTGCGTCGTCTTCGACGACGATGACGGTTTCACCATTGCCTGCCGGAACATCTGTGGTGGCTGGCTTTTGCATGCCCTCGGCTTGGTCTGGGTGCGGCGCCAAGTAAATCCTGAAAGTCGTGCCCTTTTCCGGCTCGCTGTAGACGTTGATAAATCCCTCGTTCTGCTTGACAATACCGTAGACCGTGGCCAACCCCAGGCCCGTGCCATGCCCGGCTGCCTTGGTAGTGAAAAACGGCTCGAAGATATTGTCGAGGGTTTCTTTATCCATACCGCAGCCATCGTCGCTGACGGCCAGAAGAACAAATTCCCCGGGAACGAAGCCGGTGTGATCGGCGCAATAGGCTTCATCAAAGGTTACTTTTCCGGTCTCGATGGTGATTTTGCCCATTCCTGCGATGGCGTCCCGGGCGTTGATGCAAAGATTGGCCAGGATCTGATCGATTTGAGAGGGATCCATCTTAATAGACCTGCAGGTCCTGCCGGGTTTCCACAGCAGATCAATGTCCTCTCCAATGAGACGCCTGAGCATCTTGAGCATGCTTTCGACGGTTTCATTCAAATCAAGCACCTTGGGGCTGATCGTCTGCTTGCGCGCAAAGGCCAGCAATTGCCGGGTGATCTCGGAAGATCGTTTGGCGGCTTCATAAATTACCATCAGTTTGGCATACAGGGGCTGATCCCGGTCTACATTGGCAAGGGCCAGTTCCGCATGCCCCATGATAACCGTAAGCATGTTGTTGTAATCGTGCGCCACGCCCCCGGCCAGCCGGCCTACCGATTCCATCTTTTGAGCCTGCCGAAATTGTGCTTCCAATCGCAGATGCTCCGTGACGTCGCGCTTTACGGCCACGTAATTGAGGATCCGGCCCGCATCATCGCACACCGGGGAAATCGTGGCGTCCTCGGTGTACAAGGTTCCATCTTTACGCATGTTGACTATGCGACCTTCCCAAGTCCGACCACTGGTGATGGTTTCCCACAAGTTCCGGTAAAAGGATAGCTCCTGTTTCCCGCTCTTGAGAATGCGAGGGGTCTGTCCAACGGCATCCTTGCTCTGGTAGCCCGTGGTTCGTTCAAAAGCCGGGTTGACATACCGGATGACCCCTTCAGGATCAGTGATGACAACCATCTCGCCAGCCTGCTCGATGGCCGAAAGCAGCCGCTCACGCTCCTCCTCGGCCCGCTTGCGCTCCGTAATATCGGAGAACAGCGTGCAGCATCTGCCCGGTGCGATCCTGGAGGAGATGATTTGCAAGTGCTTTCCGGTGGGCGCAAAAAAGGCTTCGAACAAGGCCGGGTCTCCTGTGGCGTCAACCCTGGCGTAGACTTCGATGTTCGGCGCCTGGCCTGTATCGTAGAGCCCGGAGGCAAGCGCCCCGACCGCTTGAGCCCTGCTGATTCCGATTAAACGTTCGTAGGCAGGGTTTACATCAAGGATACGATAATCGACAGCTTTGCCGTCTTTGTAAATGATTTCATCCAGACAACACCCCGGGCCCATGTGCTCGAAAATGGCCCGGAACTTTTCCTCACTTTGCAGCAATGCCCCCCGCGCCTGAATGACATCGCTAATGTCCCTTGCCGCTTCAACGACATGGGTGACCTGACCGTCTTCATCTTTCATGGGCGACATGATGATATCGATGTGCGCCCGCGTTCCATCGGACTTAATATGATCATGGAGGCAATTGGAGGGTTTGCCTGTGGCAAACACCTCCACCAGCGCGCAGCACTCTCCATTTTCATGACATGGCGAATTCAGACCATGGGATACTTCGAAGCACTTGCGGCCGACAACCTCGGCATGTTTGAGCCCCAGGGTCAGCAGCGCCGTGTTGTTGATATCGGTGATGCAATAATCGCGGTCGATCACTAGAATGTCTTCATGAAGATTAAAAATCATGCTGCGGTAATAGCGCTCGCGCGCGGCTAACTCAGCCGCCGCAATGCGTTCCTGGGTCTGGTCCCTGAAGACCAGCACCACCCCGATGATTTCACCTTTATCGTCGCGGATGGGAGCACCCGAATCCGCGATGGGCCGCTCGGTGCCGTCCCGGGCGATCAGCAGTGTATGATTGGCCAGGCCGACGACGGTCCCTTCCCGCAGGACCTTGACCACCGGGTCTTCAACCTTTTCGCGTGTCTGTTCGTTGACAATCCGAAAGACCTCTTCCAGCGGCCGGCCGCGCGCTTCTGCATCCTTCCAGCCTGTCAGCGCTTCGGCTACGGGATTGATCAATTTCACCATACTGCGGGCATCCGTCGCAATGACCGCATCGCCGATGGCCTTCAGCGTAATGCTATGGTGTTCAACAGTGGCGCGCAGGGCAGCCTCTGAAAGATAAAGTGCTCGATAGTGGGCCTTCTTTTCCCGTTGCCACAACACCAACCCGGTCAACCCATACAGTGCTGCCAGTCCCAGGAGAAGCGCCAGCAGCAGGATGGATCGTAAATGCCAGTCGGCATAGGCTTCAGCTACATCGATTTTGGCGACCAAGAACCAAGGCGAATCCTGTATGGGCAGGATGGCCGACACCACCTCGGCACCTCGGTAGTCGTTGCCGATCACCACGCCTTGCCTGCCGAGAACGGCCATCACGGCGGGCACATCGGTACGGTGCAGGGGAATATGCAGCTTTAGAGCCGCATCCGGCTGATGACGCAAGGCGTTGAGAAAGACGACGCGGTCGCCATCTTGGCGCACGATCAGTGTTTCAGCAGTATTGCTTGTTGTGGGCCAGAATTCAATCAGAGGATATAGAAATTGAGATGCATCGCATACCAGGATAAGCGCCCCTATCGGTTTTTGAGTTTGCCCGACATTTACAAAAAGCGGCGCAATCACGGACACATGAGGCACCGGGACTTTCGCCTCCACGTGTAAATCGATAAATTCCGGCATACGCGTACGCAACGCCCTGGCCAGGGCTGCCGCATGTCCGCTATGACGGTGGAGGGGGCCGGTCAGGCTCAACAGCTCTTTTCCAGCCGGATCCACGAATAGAATATCGGCATAATCATGTTGCCGGGCAAGGCTGCGTAAATGCATACGCAGGTTCTTTTTATTTTCCTTGCTTGAATCGCCAAAGAAGCGCGCCACGCTTTGAATCAAAAACCAGTGCTTCTGCAGGGCGGCGGCATCGTCCAGCTGGTCTTTTCGCCAGACGGAAATCTGGTTCACCTTGAGTCTCGCGATGGCGAGCAAGTCACCTTCGACTTTTTCCTGCATGGCCTTCTTTTGCAGCAGGTAAAACCATATACCGGCGGACAACAAGGCCACCAGGGCGGCCACTAAAACAGTTTTAATCATCGGGCCAATATCAATGGTTCCAGCTTCATACATATCTGTCTATCTTATCAATCACTTATCTAAATCTAATCTCCTTTGCCTTTTTCCAGCCGAATCAAGGGGCGGCAAAGGAATATCAATGAATAATTTCATAACCATAGCACAATTTGGAGAAACATTTTCGTCAAAAAACTATCAGTTTTCTTCCTGACAATAACTGACAAAAATCGATAATTCAGGCATCTATAAGCTATTGTGGTGGGTCGTGAGAAAGGTTCTGAGGTTGGTGTTGGTCTTGCTAATGTTCAGTTTTCTGCGTAGATTGTTTCTGTGAAAATAAACTGACCGCGGACTGATATTTAAGAGGACGGCAATCTCTTTACTGGTCTTGCCCGATTTGATCAGATCGGCAACCTGCACTTCCATAGGCGTAAATTCCCGGTAGTAACTGTGGTGGTAAGGTTTTTCAGTGGACAGGCAATCCTGGGTATTGGATTCAATGATTTCCAGCAGGGTCCGGCGGCCTTCTCTGTCATTGCAGGATTTTAATTTTTCGAAATAGGGAAACACCAATCTGTCAAAGTTCTTCGACAACTTCTCAGCTTGTTGCCGTTTCTCCTGGTCGCGGTTCTCAAGCAGCACTTTCAGCGCTATATTACGCTCGCTAAGTTTTTCTGCTTTCAACAATAACTGCGTTTTCACATTTTCCTTTTCGAGGTAGATCTTTAAAATCGGTGCTATAAAATTAGCCATAGAGGTCAGCTTCTGCTCATCTTGCCGGTTGAAGCCTGAGGGCTTGTCAGCAAGGGCAACTTGCCCCACAAGTTCGTTTTCGATAACGATTGGCACCACAAGGGTATTATTCAATGATATATGCCCTTGAGGTACATTTAGCGTTTGATTTTGTCGAACGGCAATCCTTTCTTGAAGCGATTTACCCCACAGACCGCCCCAGCTGTCCTTGGGAAAAACGATGCTTTTTCCGGGGATCCGGCACTGATCCATGATGGTTGTCGTCATGGAAGGGCAGATCAAGTCGCCTTCCTGAGCGATGTAGCCAAAATAGCCATATTGGCAGTTGAATTCATTACGCAGAAGATCAAGAACATCAGCAAAAACCTTTTGATTGGGCGACGTCAGAAACAGGTTGGCAATTTTGCCTTTTAGGACCAATTCATCATTTTTTTCCCTGAGCGCTTCTTCGGTTCGTTTCAGCTCGGTGATGTCGGTGCACACCCCGGACATGAGGTTGACCTTATCAGACTGATGCAGGACGGGATACCCTTTTTCACAGATCCATCTGATGCTGCCGTCCCTTTTTACAATACGATATTCGCATCGATAGGATTTTCCGACGTTATGATGTTGGGTCAACACATTTGAATACGTCTCACGATCATCCGGATGAATCGCCTCCATGAACGACTTGGGGGACCGATAGAGACTTTCCCGTGATTTTTCCCACAGGCGTTCGTAGGCCGGGCTGATGTAAAGCATTTCGCCGAGGCCGCAAGTGCTCATCCAGAATACATTTTCGATGGTTTCGCTGACGAGCCTGAATTTTCGCTCGCTCTGCCGAAGGGCTTCTTCAGTGCGTTTGCGTTCAGTGATATCTTTCATGCATATCAATACCCCCTCCTCATTCTCTCCGAAATTCACGATGACCGTAGAAAGAAGAACCCATGTTTTTTGGATTCCCTTTTCATCCTTTACGGGGATCGATGCTTCCACGGACCGATGTTCCAGACCGGTCTGAAACGTGTCCATTACTGTTTTACGGACAATACAAACCTCGCACGCTTTGCTGAAGCCGCAGCCCTTTGGGTCTTCAAACGCTGTGACGCAACGAAAAAATTCTCCTCCTCGGAGACCGAGACCGGTTTTTTTCACACGACCAGCCATCGCCGCGGCAGCCTCATTATACCGTATCAACCGGCGATCGCGGTTAACGATAAACATCGCTAAGGGTGCTTTCTCGAATAACATTTCGGTGTCTAGCTTTTCAATTGAAGCTGTTTTTTCCTGCATATTTGGTACACGGTGATGCATCTCTTCCTCACTGATGAACCGCTAAAAGACGCCTTTTATGGTCCAATTGTATACGTATGATAATTAATAAATTGATATCACAGACTGTGCCAAAAGCACACATATTGAAATATTTCAGTAATTACAGAAGGATGTACTTATTGCGGCAGATTGATAAGTATTCAAAATCAAAGTTGACCTATTGCTTTTATTATTAAGCGATAATATTTGTATCGTTCGACAGTAATTTTTTAATGCTTTGTATGGTTTAGATCTCCCGATTTTGAGGCTCTCAGTGAGTCGATTTTTTCTGGTAAGCTATCTCCAAATCCATAGCTGCATTCTTTTATTGATCTCCTCGTGCAACTAAAGAGTTGTCTGCGCCGATCTCTATGCGGGTCCCGAACCTTTTGCTTTCCCTATCCAAAACATTTTTCAGCCATAGCATATCGTCGTAGGATGCCCGATTGACTCTAAAATTATTAATCCGGGTGGGCGTCATACTCAGATGGACAAGTTTTCCCGTCGACGGTTCCATACTTACAAAGTACATCAAGCCCAGATCATCGCGAAATTCCTCATGCCCACTGATCCCTTCATAGTCATTTATGAAATCCCCGCAGCCATAGAGAATCGGTTTGTCATGATATACTTCTATGGCCTTGATGTGGTGCGAGGAGTGTCCATGGATGACATCCGCCCCGGCTTCATCGATGAGTTGATGGGCAAATGTGACCTGTTCGGATGGAATCCGGTACCCCCAGTTGCCGCCCCAGTGAATGGAGACAACAACGATATCTCTCGCTTGTCTGATAGATTCAACTGATTTTTTTATGGATCGCACCGTTGTGGCGGACAATTCCACTAATAGGTTGATGCCAGGCATGTCTTGTGCAGCAGCCCAACTCAACGGAATTCCGCTTGTCGGCACGCCGTAAGAGAAAACAATGACTCTGCCTTTACCCGTTATCTCAATGACCGCCGGAAGTTGGGCCTTTTGAAGATTCCGACCTGCGCCGGCACTTTTGATGCCTGCTTGCCGCAATGTTTCCAAGGTCTCCCGAAGCCCGGAATATCCCCAATCGAGGATATGGTTATTTGCCAGCGAACAATAATCTATTTCAGCCGCCGTCAAACAGGCAATATTAGCCGGATGCATCCTATAGTTGATACCTTTATGTTTCCAATAGTTATCATCTTTGGTGATGCTTGTTTCCAGATTAATGATTCTCAAATCCGGTGCCACGCGTTTCAGTTCATCGATGGCATCGCCCCAGATGTAAGCCCAGCCGACAGGTTGTGGAATGGGACCATTGGCCTGCTCGGCAATTTCGACATAGCCCCTGGCGCTTTTCATGTACGGTTCGTAAAGGATCGGGTCGTTAGGGTAAGGTAACACTTGATCAATGCCCCTGCCTGTCATCACATCACCGCACAAAAACATCGTAATGGGATGAAGTGTTGGATAGGATTCGTCAGTCATTTTTTTCCAGCTGTGCTTTATTGTCGTTACCCTCTCTATAAACCGAAAAATGGACGGTGCAGCCTGCAAGAGCAGGTTGGATTTCCAATGGTAGCCTGTCAGGTAATTTAAACGGCGAATATGGTTTCGAAAGACAGCTTTAATTACGCAAGGCTGAGTTACAGACTGGGTTTGCTTGCCATTTGCGGTAAACCATTCGATGGGTGATACCAATAGCACTGCTGAAGTGATGACGAAAAGTGCGATGAGCGCATAATGCCGTTTGCGTTGCATGCGTCTTCCCCGGTAAATCAAACCAGGCCCATTTTCGACCGACGACAATACCCCCTTTTATACATGGGCTATGATTCGGAAAGCGCAATTGCCAAGGACGTTATCTGAAGAATGATTAACCAAAAGACCATACCCTAAGACAACATCAACACCATCAGGGCAAATGTTTTGGCTCGGTAGGTAAGTGCCACCTCAAGCTACGCTTTGTAAAAATGGCCATCGGAGGTCCTTATTAAGGGCCGTCACACGGCTGGTGCATAAGTTGTTGAAGCAGGGTGGCACTTAGCTTAACTCTTAAATCAAGGCATCGGCTTTGCATTCAGCCGAATTGCTTCGTTCAATCAAAAAATTTACCCTGATTTTGTTCATGCTCCCTTAGGTTATAATCTATTGGGTAATCACTCTTTAGATAATGTCCAGAGGAACGGGCTGTCCTCTTGCAACTTCAACTGCTTTTCAAGCTGAAATTGAGTGTGGTGCTTAAGTATTTGGTTGATCCGGCCGATAACCTGCAATGCTGCATGGTGTTTGACATTGCTTTAACGGCCTGGAGCAAGAAAGATGTGTTTTGGCCAATCCATTGTTACCCGTTACCCTTATCTTACCCTTAAATTGTTTAATAAATCAGATAGTTATTATCAATGTTGGTTAATCAAATACGTTCGATAGTGTTGCTTTGTATGGCACAGGTTACTGTATGGATCATCCTTCCGGGTCAATCTTGGTCGTCGTTGCATTTTGTAGAGGCCCAATATGGCGGGCCGGTGTTGGACGGTGCATGCGGCCTGGCAACAAGTCCGGACGGCAATCATCTCTATGCCGCCGGATACTATGACGGCGTCATTGCCGTTTTCAGCCGCGACAGCGCCACCGGTGGCCTGACCTTGATTGAAATACAACGGGATGGTGTCGACGGCATTGACGGACTCGACAGCGTCATGGATGTGGCCGTAAGTCCCGATGGCAGGCACCTTTATGCGGTCGGCGATTGGGACGATGGCCTTGCTGTTTTCAGCCGTGACGGCACCACCGGCCGGCTGACGTTCGTAGAAGTGCAAAAAGAGGGGATTGGCGGGGTCGAGGGGCTTGAAGGCGCCGTGGCGGTTGAAGTCAGTCCCGACAACCGTCATGTCTATGTGGCCGGATCACTGGAAGACAGTATCGCCGTTTTCAGCCGTGACAGCACCACCGGTGCATTGACCTTTGTGGCGGTATATAATGACGGAATGGGTGGGGTTGACGGTATTAGCGGCGCATCCGCGATGGCCTTCAGCCCGGATGGCTGTCATCTCTATGCAACGGGATACTTTGGGGACTCCCTTGCCGTATTCAACCGGGATAGTGTCACCGGGGAATTGACCTTTTTGGAAGCATTTTATGACGGGTTCGGCGGTGTCGATGGCCTTGGCGGTGCCTATGGCGTCACCATGAGTCCGGGCGGTGAACATCTTTATGTGGCCGGTGATTTTGATGATGCGGTGGCACTGTTCGCCCGAGACAATGCCACGGGCCGGTTGACCTTTGTGGAAGCTGTTTTTGACGGCGTCGGCGGCATCGACGGCCTTGAAGGCGCCATTGAGATTGCCGTCAGCCAGGACGGCAGCCACCTTTATGTTGCCGGCTGGTTCGATGACAGTATCGTGACTTTCAGTCGCAACAGCGTCACCGGTGTGCTCACTTTCGTGCAAATGCAACAAGACGACACGGCCGGAGTGGACGCCCTCTGTGGTGCGCGATCGGTGATCGTGAGCGCAGATGGCGCCCATGTCTATGTTTCCGGAGAATACGATAATGCCGTGGGGGTATTTTCGCGCGACGGCGCCACCGGCCAATTGAGTTTCATCGAGGCGCAGCGGGACCGATATTCAAGTGCCGATGGGCTCTATGGCGTTGTCGACGTCACCGTAAGCCCTGACGGCAATCATCTCTACGCAGCCGGATACGATGACGACAGTGTGGCCGTCTTTGCCCGCAACAACAGTACCGGTCAACTGACATTCGTTGAAGCGCTCAAGGACGGCGTCAGCGGCGTCGACGGGCTGAGCAGGGCCCATGCAGTGACGGTCAGTCCTGACGGAGCTCACCTATATGCCGTAGGTTATGGGGATCATGCCGTTGCCGTTTTCAGTCGCAACGCCGCTACCGGACAACTGACATTTGTGGAAGTTCACAAAGACGGCGCAGGGGGAGTGGACGGCCTCTACGGCGCCCGGGCCGTTGCCGTCAGCCCGGATGGGGCGCATGTATACGCTGCCGGATATTTAGAGGATGCAGTTGCGGTTTTTGCACGCAACAGCATAACCGGCGCACTTTCCTTTTGTCAGTTACTCAAAGACAACACCGGCGGTGTTGACGGCCTTGACGGTGTTCGCGCACTCACCCTCACGACGGACGGCGCCCATCTATATGCCACAGGCAGATCAGACTCTGCCGTGGCCGTGTTCAGCCGCAATGCCGGCAGCGGCTGGCTGACATTTGTGGAGCTGCAAAGAGACGGAGCGGGCGGCGTCGACGGCCTCTACGGCGCCCGGGGCGTAGCCGTCAGCGCGGACGGCAGCTACCTCTATGCGATGGGTCACTATGAAGATGCGCTGGCGGTGTTCAGCCGCAGTGCCGCCACCGGCCGGCTGACATTTGTGGAGATGCAAGAGGATGGGACAGGTGGTGTCGACGGTCTCAACGGTGCATGTGATGTGGTGGTCAGCCCGGATGGTAATCATTTGTACGCGGCAGGCTATTATGATAATGCAGCCGCCGTCTTTGCACGCAGTACCGCCACTGGTCGGCTCACTTTCGAAGAGATGCACCGGGACGGAACCGGCGGTGTGGACGGTCTCAGTGCCGTATCTTCACTGGCAATCAGTCCGGACGGTTATCATCTATATGCGGCAAGCGGCTATGACAGTGCCTTGGCAGTGTTCAGTGTGGACAGCGACAATGACGGCCTGGATAATGTTGACGATCCGTTTCCTTACGACCCAAACAGGCCATCGAATTCATCCACCGGTTCAAGCGGCGGCGGTGGCGGTTGTTTTCTGAGCTTTTTGTATTGACCTAACCTCGGACCATCTCCAAAATCTTCCGAGATGTATACTCTCCCACATCGGCCAGCCCATCCATGGGCATGTAGAGGTTGGCATTGTGGGAGAACAGGCAGGTGGCCGAAGCGGGAAAATCTTCATCCGCATCGTAGAAGATATAGCACAAAGCAATTTTGGGCAGTGCTCGGACCACCATGGCGCTGTCGCCGCCCACCTGGCCAGGGGCTGCTGCGCCGGCCATGGCCTCCAAAATCTGATTGCGATGTTTCCCGATGCGATCCACTGCAGGAACGAGGATCTGTTCGGTGTGGGCGGCAAAGGCGCCCACGTAGGGCGCGCTGTTGGGGAACTCCTTGAATGCCTTGAAGGGCTGCAAAACAATGGGGTCCGGCACCGCATTCAGCGCATACAGGGAAAGAATGATGCCCATCGGACCGGTTTCTTCGCGGTCGTCCATGGTGATGCCTTTTGCGCTGATACGGCAACGCCCGCCAAAGGCGTCGAAGACCATTTCATCGTCCACCAGTCGGGCCGCCATGGCATAGCTCCGTTCGTTTAAATCCCGGGAAAAGAGCCGGGTCAAATTCTGTTCGATAATTTGGGCGTAATTGCTTTTCATGATGAAACATACCTATCGGTCACATGGAAATGATTTTGCCGAGTCTTTCTGAAAGAGCGGAATCGCCAATGGTGCTGAACACCGAATGCAAGGAGCGCAATGTTTCACGCACAATGGCGGTTTTGGGTCTCGGAGACAGCAGTTGGACGTCCATGGTTTTGAGATCCATCACCATCTCTTCAAGCCGATCATACGTGGCGCCGGTTTTGGATAACCGGGCTTTGACGTCCGCCAAAATGGATGACAACACGGCCGCAGCCTCTTGCTCTAAAACCGGACCTCCTCCCAGGCTAAATTCGGCGGCGGCGGATTGGCCGGCACCGCCGGCCTGAGCGCGCTGAATGCCTTCCGCGGTGATGCCGATACCGCCGGAAAGGGTTTTGACCTCTGCAAGTCCGTCGCCTATGAGTTCTTCGGCCAACTTGCCGGCCTCTGTTTTTTCCAGCCCCACGGCCGCACCGACTTCGAACATGGATACCTGTGCGCCGACATCACCGGCGGTCATTTGATACAGTTCGAATAAATATCTTTGAGCTTCCTGGCTATCGTCCATTAAAAGATCCCTTCCATCGGTTTGCATTGCGTTGTTGAATGACGGCCACCATAGCATGGATCCCCTGACTTGGGAACTGCATGGGCGGCATGCCGAGAAATAAGCGTTGATGGTTGGCCCCATTTCCATTATGGATAGGCTGTCATTGACGACAACATCAGCTTTAAGGGGATTCCATGTAATGAAGGTTTTGGTGACCGGAAACTTGCCCGACGATATCGCCTCGCCTTTGAAAAAACGATTCGACGTCAGCATGCATGCACTGGATCGCCCCATGGATCGAGATGCCCTTTTGTCGTCGGTGGCCGGAAAACAGGGACTGTTATGCATGATCACTGACGCGGTGGACGCAAAGCTGCTCCATCGTGCACCGGATCTCAAGGTGGTTGCCAATTTCGGCGTCGGGTTCAACAATATCGATGTGGCGGCCGCATCCGCCCGGGGAATCATGGTGACCAATACTCCCGGCGTGCTGACCGACGCAACGGCGGATCTGGCCATGGCCTTGATTTTGGCGGTGGGACGCCGTTTGGCTGAAGGTGACCGACATACCCGTGACGGCAAGTTTCAATTTTGGGCACCCTATTATTTCCTGGGTCATGAAATCACCGGCAAAACCCTCGGCATCATCGGCATGGGTCGTATCGGCACCGCCGTAGCCCGTCGGGCATCGGGTTTTGATATGCCTGTGCTGTACCACAACCGTCGCAGGCTGCCTGAGGATGAGGAGCGGGAGCTGGGGGCCCGCCATGCCGATCTCGAGACCCTGCTGGCCCGGTCCGATTTTGTATCCCTGCATGTGCCGCTGTCCGCCGACACCCACCATCTGATAGGCACCCCGGAGCTGGCGGCCATGAAATCCAGTGCCTTTCTGATCAATACCGCCAGGGGGCCGGTGGTGGATGAAAAAGCATTGCTGCGTGCGCTGGAGCAAGACCAAATTGCAGGCGCCGGTCTGGACGTCTACGAGCACGAACCGGATTTGACCCCGGGGTTGGAGAAACTGGACAATGTCATTTTGCTCCCCCACATGGGCAGTGCCACCGAAGAGACCCGTCGGCGTATGGGGGCCATGGCTGTGGAAAATATGGTGGCCGGATTGACCGGACAGGTGCCGCCCAATTGCATCAACTGTGATCAACTGAAACTGAAATAGGAATCCATGAAAGAATTTTTCAACGTATTGGATATCGAATCCGTTCTGGAATTGAAAGACCGGTTTGGAACCATGGGGATAGAATCCGTCGGCCTGGGCGATGCTTTAGGGCGCATTCTGGCTGCGGATGTCGTCGCAGTCGACGATATCCCCGGCTTTGAAAGGGCCACCATGGACGGTTTTGCCGTCCAGGCGGCCTCCACCTATGGGGCCACTGAGAGCAACCCGGCCTATTTGGAGGTGGTGGGGGCGGTGGCCATGGGAAAGGCGCCCGATGCAACCGTCGGTGCCGGCCAGGCGGTTCGCATCGCCACAGGGGGCATGCTGCCCGCCGGAGCGGACAGCGTCGTGATGCTGGAGCACACCGATTGCATCGATGAGACCACCATCGAAGTGTATCGCAGTGTGGCCCCGGGACAAAACAGGGTGGCCGGCGACGAAGACGCCGCCCGGGGGCAATGCTTGTTGGCCAAAGGGAGTTTTTTGCGTGCTCAGGAGATCGGAATTCTGGCGGCCGGCGGATGCGCGTCTGTCCAGGTGTATATGCGACCCAGGGTGGGAATCATCTCCACAGGTGATGAGGTGGTGCCATTGGATGCCAAACCGGCACCCGGCCAGATCAGAGATATTAACAGCCACACCCTGTCGGCTTTGGTTCAGGCGGCGGGAGGTCGTGCCGTACCCTACGGCGCCGTCGGTGATCAATATGAAGCGCTTGCATCCATATGTGAAAAGGCCTTGAAGGAAAATGACATGGTGCTGATCTCAGGGGGAAGCTCCGTGGGTATGCGGGACCTGACCCTGGATGCCCTGGAGGCCCTGGATCAAAGTGAAATACTGGTTCACGGCATCTCCATTCGTCCCGGAAAACCCACCATCCTGGCTCAGTGCGGTGCCAAGGCCTTTTGGGGGTTGCCGGGCCATGTGGCCTCGGCCATGGTGGTTTTCCTGGTGGTGGTCAGGCCCTTTATAGACCACCTGAGCGGTCGCCAGGCCAAAGCGCCCATCAGCGTCAGAGCCCGGTTAAGCCGTAACCTGGCATCGGTGCAGGGTCGGGTCGATTACATACGTGTTCGGCTGACCGAAATCGATGGTGCCCTGACTGCCGAACCGGTTTTAGGACAGTCAGGCCTGATTCACACCATGGTGGAAGCCGATGGGTTGGTGGCCATCGACATGAACAGTGAAGGCCTCGATAAGGGGGCCGATGTGGATGTAATGATCATTTAGCGCAAAATCACCCTTAAACCCTATCCAAACCGGCCTCTTTATAGTATCATAAAACACAGCTCTCTCACTCTCTCACACGCTCTCTCCTGTTGAAAAAATGCCACCTTTTATGGAACCGATCCAAATGGGCGGTTCATTGGTTACCTGCCAACCCAAAGGAGGCCGACATGAGAAACATTTTTTCCATTCCCTTTATGATCGGGGCCATGATTTTGACTGCCTTTACCGGTATGGCCGTCGCAGCGGACAATCAAGACGGGCCTATTGTTATCGGCGTGTTGGAGAATGCAACATATGCATTTGCGCCCATGATGAAGGGTTCCCTTAATATAGCCATGGAAAAGATCAATGCCCGGGGAGGGATCAACGGCCGGCCCATCAAATTGATCTTTGCCGATGACGGCGGTCGGAAAGAAATGGGTACCAGGGCGGTTAAAAAGCTGGTAAAAGATGAAAAAGTCGCCATGCTGGTGGGAGGGTATTCCAGCAGCAACACCCTGTTCATGGCACAGGCCGCCCATCGACTCGATGTGCCGTTTCTGGTGTGCACGGCCGCCGATGATCGTATTACCCAGCGCAAGAAAAACAACATCTTCAGGCTCAACCCGCCGGCCGCAGAATACACCAAGGGCCTGGAAGAGCTGTTGCTCCAGAAGATTAAACCGGCCTCCATGGCCATCATATATGAGAACAGCCCCTATGGCACCGGCGGTGGCTTGCGGATGATGTATTTTTGCCGGGAAAACGACATCGAGATCGTTGACATCATTCCCTATCACCGTGAAAGGGCCGGTGCCGACTATTTCGACCGGCTCATCAAGCCGCTCAAGAATAACCCCCCCGACGTGATCTATATGGTCTCCTACACCAAAGACGCCGTGGAACTGGTTAAACGGATTCGTGCGGCCAAAATCGATTCCCTGTTTTGCGGCGGTGCCGGCGGTTTTACCCACCCCGATTTCATCAGCAAGACAGGTAAAGCCTCACAACATCTGCTGACCGCGACCCTGTGGACGGCGGATCAGGAAGACGCGCTGGCTAAGCAATATGCCGATCTCTATCGGGCCAAGTACAAACAGACGCCGGATTACCACGGTGCGGAGGCCTATTCGGCGCTCATGGTGGCAGCCGATGCGCTCAGGCGCAGTAAATCGCTCAAGGCTAATGACATACGGGATGCTTTGGCCAACACGGATCTGAGCACGCCTTTCGGCAGAGTGAAATTTGGGTCCCACGGGAAATATGAACGTCAAAACATTCAGGTGACCCTTGTTCTCCAGGTCCTGGGGGATCAATATCGGTGTGTATGGCCCCAGGCCGTGTCGGTGGCTGAACTGGTCTTACCGCAGAAGTAATCCATTTGGGCGTTTTCCATTGACTGAAAGCGGTTTCAAAACCTTCCATTAGGCGCTAGGTCAAGGCCGTCGCAAGGTTCCAAGCAAAGGAATACGCCAGTATTTCGAGGATTAGAACCGGGTCAGGCCCCGCCCCATCCAATATTACAGAAGGAAACTAATCATGGCTATTATGAGATTGTGGCATGGAGAAGTCGCAATTGAAAAAGCTGACGAATATGAAAAATTCATGATTGAGAGGGCGGCTCCAGACTATGGTTCTGTTGAAGGCCTTATCAAATTGTATTTCCAACGAAAAAATGAAGAAAAGAAGGCACACTTCCTTCTAGTAACGCTTTGGGATTCACTTGATTCTGTGAAAAAATTTTCGGGTGATAATCCTGAAATTGCCAAATATTACCCGGAAGATGACTACTTTTTATTAGAAAAAGAAAAACATGTATCAATATATGAGGTGTTTTACGAGAAGTAATATAGCCAATCGCTTGAGAATCGACGCGCAAAAAAGCGAGCGCGTCTCAGTTCAACCGTTTTATATTCTTAATAATAAAGGGAGACTTCATATGGACTACTCCGAAATCTTGGACTTTCTTGCCCCTTGTGGGCTAAGCTGTCGCAAGTGTTTCGCCTATACAAAAGGAGAAATAGATTTTCACAGTTTTTGATCCTCACTTGGAAAAACGATGGCTTCAAATGAATACACGCATGAAGGAGAGAGATGCCTTGACAAAGCCAATGTATAGCTTAGGCTTCAAGCTAATGAGCCTTGTGTTCAAAGTGCGGGATCTGCTTCGGCCTCGTTCTGATGTTTTGAAAGAAGCCGAAATAGAACCTGGATTCGCTGTACTCGACTTCGGTTGTGGCCCTGGGAGTTACATTGCACCACTCGTAGAACTGGTGGGGCCCACCGGGAAAATTTATGCGCTCGACATACATCCACTTGCCATTCACGAGGTCAAAAAGATGGCAAAACGCAATGGGTTTGAGAACATCTTAACCATCGAGTCTGATTGCCATACCGGGCTCCCGGACAATAGTGTTGACACGGCCCTGTTGTATGATGTTTTCCATGATCTTGTTCATCCCGATGACGTCCTGCGAGAGCTCCATAGAGTACTGAAAGCTGATGGAACATTATCTTTCAGCGACCACCATATGAAAGATGAGCAGGTGCTCACGCGAGTGACTGGCGCTGGCATATTCAGACTTGTCCGAAAGAGTAGGAAGACGTACAATTTCGCGAAAAATGATAAGAGGTCCAACACATCCGGTTTCATCTTCAAGAGAAACAAAAGGGTCTCATCGTAAATCATCAATCGCTTGCATAAAGATTGACGATTTACGATGTGACCCCATGGGGTTCCCCTTACGAGATCATGTATAAGGCTGAAATCGGTAATATATCAAACGTTTGACAACTTGTGCGTTCCTGGTATGCTATCTATGCTCGCATGATCCACGACAATTGATCACAATTTTCTATTCATAAACCTTGGATTCGAGATATAAAAGCGGCCAGGGTATAAAGCTCTATACGTTGGCTGTTTAGCCATAATTGAGAGGAAATCATGAAATCTGAAAGATATAAAATTGGATGGAATAAATTGGCTGAAATTGATGGCCAACAAGGTGAAAGGGTTGTAGAAGCACTAAAGGATATTTCACCAGATTTTGCTGACTTACTTATTGAATTTCCCTTTGGAGACGTTTATAGCCGCCCCGGATTAGATCTGAAATATCGCGAAATAGCAACAGTTGCGGCTTTAACCGCCATGGGAACTGCAACACCTCAGTTAAAAGTACATGTGCATGGTGCACTTAATGTCGGTTGTAGCCCACAAGAAATAATTGAAGTAATAATTCAAATGGCAGTTTACGCAGGATTCCCAGCAGCATTGAATGGATTGTTTGCTGCTAAAGAGGTTTTTGATGAACGAAACTTAAAAACCAGCAGCTAACCACACCAGGCACTGCGCAGGGTCGGGCGACTGTAGCCTATGCATAATTTGGCGTTAACGTGCCTTTAGCGAAGCTATCATAACCTGCTCTCCAATTATAGTGAACGTGAGCGTCGGATAAAGATGAAGGAACCATACAAAGATTCAAAGTTATCCGCATCGCAGAGTATTCGTCCTTCAGGATATGCGAGCCGGTTGGTGGAGGTCTGGTACGGTATCTCCGGACCTTTTTATGACATTATGACATGGTGGTGTTTCCTGCCCTTGGGCGGAGAAAAAGCGTGCCGTAAGGAGTTCGTCGACTGGTTCGAAGTAAACCCTGGCCACCATGTGCTCTCGCTCTGTTGTGGGACGGGATCTACAGAACGTGCCTTGATCCGCTCGATACCTAATGCTAAAATTACGGGTATTGATCTTGGTTTGGGGCAAATCGCTACGGCAAAACGGAAAGACCGGAGCGGCCTCGTGGACTTCCGAGTCGGCGACGCTTGTGATACCGGCTTCGAATCGAGGCGCTTCGATCGGGTGCTGATCCTACTTGCTCTACATGAGATGCCTCAACAGCAGAGAATGTCCATTCTTCGAGAGGCTGAACGCGTCTGCCATGCAAGTGGTCAGGTAATCGCCATAGAACACGCACCCATATCAAACCGGCTTCAGCGTCTTGTTCGCTCACTATGGTGGTTCGGATGGGTGCCGGGGAACCCTGAATCCTCCACTACCAAGGACTTGCAGCGAAAAGGCCTCACTAATGAGATGAAGCAGGCTGGGTTGTTTGTCATTAGGAGATACACGACAAAGCTTGAGTGGATAGAAGGCATTGTTGCAAAACCTGATCCTAAGCGTTAGAAATTTTGAAAATAGAGAATGTTATGCATAAAGCGCGAATATTAATTTTATTTCTATTCCTTATTTCAATCGGAAACGGTTCCATTTTTGCCGGTAATATTGATGGTCATTTTGTCGAACCATCAAAGAAATTTGAACTGAATGGCTGGAAACTCCAAATCCCGGGCCCTAAAGACATTTTTAAACTCGATCATTATGCAACTGAGTATTTTTATCTCAATAAAGATAACGAAATGGTATTCTGGTTAAATAGTGCGGAAAAAGGCGCGACAAAAAATACAAAATTTATCCGTTCAGAATTAAGGCATTTAGCAAACTGGTCAATTCATGGCCATTACAAAATCAGATGCATTCTAAGAGTCGAATCGAAGCTGGATCCGGACAAAGTCACTGTAATGAAAATTCATGGTTTCACCAAGCCTGGCGCATATGCACCCACCTTAGTCAGAATCGCGTTAAACGATAAGGATTTATTCGCTTACCTTAATAAAAGTAATACGCCTAAAGACACACTGCGCATCTTATTGGCATCCAAAATAGATCGTCAACTATTTAAATGCTTAATTGAAGTAAATAAAGGGTATTTGACTATTAAAATCAACGATAAAGAAAAGCTTGCTCACGATGTTTCATATTGGA
>JASFER010000060.1:0-25638 GCA_050124755.1 Desulfobacteraceae bacterium | reverse complement strand
GGCCAGCGACAAAACCGCCATGGTGCCGATCTGCACGAAGGCCAGCGAGCGGCCGTCATGGCCATGGGTCCAGACATCCAGCCCCAGAATGTGAAACGCTACGAAGAGGGAGCAAACCAGCACCAGGGCATCGCCGGGATTGAACCGCCAGGGTGCCTGGTAGGTCAGCATGAACAGCCCGACCAGCGCGCAAACCACTCCGAGCCGCGATCCCGGCAAAGCCGGTTTCTTCAGAATGGGGCCAGCCAGAAGCGGCACCCAAACCACGTTGAGGCCGGTGACAAAGGCGGCGTTGGCCGATGACGTCAAGGCCAAGCCAAAGGTCTGGAAGGCATAGGAGCCGAACAGCAGGACACCCAAACCCATACCACGCATCCAGCCGCTTTGTCCCAGGCGCCATATTTCTTTGGGGCCGGCCCATGCAAACAGGATTGCAGCGGCCAGGGCAAACCGAATCCAGAGAAAGGCCATCACAGGAATCTCTTTGATGGCGTCCTTGACCAAAGGAAAGGTGGCGCCCCAGAAAATGGTCACCGTCACTAAAATAATCTCAGCCAAATAGTGGCGACGATGTTTTTGAGAAATTGATTTCGCTATTTCCATACAACCGATGCCCGGACGAATACCTCATCCATCCAAACCCCGAACCATGCCCATGAACCATGAACCATGAACCATGAACTATGAACTAAGAACCATGAACCAAAAACCATGAACCGTTCATTTTTTTAAAGCCTACTCCCGCTCCAACGCAGTTTTGTTTTTAAGACGTCAAAAAAATCCCGGTCCGGCAATTGGATCATTTGCACGGCTACGGGGTCCTTTTGCACGACGATGGTATGGTTTTCATCGATGGGAAGGCCGACCTGCCCGTCGAAAGTCAGGAAGATGTCCGCCGATTTTTCAGCCAGCTGGATTTTAATTCTGGCAGTATCCGGAACGATCAAGGGCCGGTTGGTCAATGTGAACGGGCAGATGGGGGTAACCAAAATGCCCTGGACGGTGGGATGCATAATGGGTCCGCCGGCGGCCAGGGAGTATGCCGTAGATCCGGTGGGCGTCGCCACGATCAAACCATCGGCCCGGTAATCGGTTAGATAGCCTTCGTTGACGTAAGTCTTGATATGCGCCAGTCGGGCCAAGGCGCCTTTATTGATCACCACATCATTGAAAATGGCCTCACTGGCCAGCCGCTGATCCCCTCGCCAGACCTCCACACGCAGTCGCATGCGCGAACGCGTGGCAAAAGGCTTATAGAGAATATTCTCAACCACGGTAAAAAGGCTCTCTTCAGCCGCTTCGGCCAAAAAACCGACAGCTCCGAATTTCACGCCCAAGATGGGGACTTGCTGATCCCCCATCCATCTCACGGCATTCAGAAAAGTGCCGTCACCTCCCAATACCACCACGCAAAACAGGTTCTGAAGTGCGCCGGCGGAACTGCCCTTGGGCGGTGCATGCTGGGGTGGATCAGCGGATTTGCGGACTACGCCGCAACCCTTTGATTTAAGCCATGTTTCCAATTCACCGGCTTTTTCCAACGCCCGAGCACCATTTTTAACCACCAATCCGATTGTCTTTGCCACTGCCTGCTCCTTTGCGCATTGTTTCCAGCGTTCGACGGCCAATGATCCATAACGAGTCGATTTTCCCAATTTCGGTGTCATCATACACAATTCAAATTATGGGCTTCAAGACATTTATCCTCACCCAGCGTCGCGCCTTTTGGTGGGCGGGTTCAATATCAATAGAATTAATTTGACTTCATTGAAATTGCTTTCTATAAATCTGGAGTGTCGAAGGCGTGGCGTATATGAAACAGGATGTTGCATTGGATAAAATCAAGTCCGGAACGGATGCGGGAACAGAGATACGGCACGAAGTGGAATCATTTTGCCAGGACGCTGAAATTAGACAGCTGAGACAACGCCACCGCCTGACGCTGCAGGACGCATCCGACCTTTACGGCCTCTCAAAATCCCTGCTTTCCCAGAGCGAAAACGAAACCAGAACAACCGATGACCAACATACCGGAAAAGCGTTCCTCTACGTGCAGGAAGATGAATTGATGTTTAAAACCGCAGGGTTACATAAAACAGTTGCGCTGGCCTTCCCGGGACCCATTGCCGGGGAACCAAACCACCGGCCACTTGGGGAGGTTGTGAACGTCGAAATGGCTATGTTTCGTGCCACTTGTATCGGATGACTTGACTCGAGGTCGGAATCACAGGTATAGACTGGCACGTAAGGGCATTTGCCTTTAGGTTTAATTTCAAAACAGAAATTTATTACGTGATTACAACAAACAGGGAAGAAGGAGAGAGAGTTATGATAAATGTCCGATCTGTAAAAGGCTTTACCGTTGTTGCAGCCCTATTGTTTCTGTCACTGGCATTGTGTGGCACTGTTTCGGCTGCGGATACCATCAAATTGGGTGTGGGCGGCCCCCATAGCGGTGATTTGGCTTCCTATGGCATTCCCACGGTAAATGCCGCCAAATTGGTTGTGGCCGACTGGAATGCCAATGGCGGCGTCCTGGGAAAACAAATCGAACTGGTCATTGAAGACGACGTCTGCAAGCCTGAGGTGGCCACCAGTACCGCCACCAAACTGATCGGCGAAGATGTGGCCGTGGTGCTGGGACATATTTGCAGTGGCGCCACCAAGGCAGCCCTGGGAATTTACAAGGATTCCAAAAAAGTGGTCATGTCTCCCTCGGCCACCAACCCGGGTTTGACCCAGAGTGGCGATTATTCCAACTTTTTCCGGACCATCGCCTCGGACGACGCCCAGGCGCGCCTGGAAGTGGATTTCGCCCTGGACGTGCTTAAGGTGAAAAAAATTGCCGTGCTGCATGACAAAGGTGACTACGGCAAAGGACTGGCGGAGTTTGCCAAGGTATTTTTGGAAAAAGATCCGCGGGCGGAAGTCGTGCTGTATGAGGGGATCACTCCCGGCGCAGTGGATTACTCCGCCGTCGTTCAAAAAATCAAACGCAATAAGGCCGAAGCGGTTATTTTTGGCGGCTACCACCCCGAAGCTTCTAAAATCGTCACCCTGATGCGCAAAAAGAAAATGAAGACCATCTTCATCTCCGATGACGGGGTTAAGGATGACACCTTTATCAAAGTTGCCAAACAATATGCCGAAGGTGTCTATGCCACCGGTCCCAAGGATGTCAGCAAAAATCCTTTGACCAAGGAATACAATGAAAAACATAAAAAGGAGTTTAAAGCCGATGCCGGCGCATTTTTCGACAACGCCGTTTCAGCCACCATCGCGCTCTTGACGGCCATCAAAAATGCCGGGTCAACAGACTATGATGCCATTGTTAAAGCACTGCGCAGCAAAGAAGCCGACACACCGGTGGGCAGCATCAAGTTTGACCAGCGCGGCGACGCCATCGGCGTTGGTTTCGCCATGTATCAGGTTCAAAAAGGTCAATATGTTGAGCTAAAATAAGGACGCGTCAGGAAAACAGATCAGGGAGCAGGTTGCCAACCGGCCTGTTCCCTGATTTTTTCAGCAATCATCATTTGAAGGTGATCCCACCATGGATATGGAATATTTTTTCGAGCTGTTTCTCGGAGGCCTCACCCGGGGCAGCATATATGCACTGATCGCCTTGGGCTACACCATGGTTTACGGGATCATCGAGTTGATCAACTTCGCCCACGGTGAAATCTACATGATCGGTGCCTTTACCGGTCTGATCGTGGCCGGCTTGCTGACCTTGCTGGGATGGAACACAGTGGCCATTTTGTTGATCGCATCCATCATCGCCGTGATCTACTCATCAGCCTATGGCTATACCATGGAAAAGATCGCCTACAAGCCTTTGCGCAAGGCCCCCAGGCTATCGGCGTTGATCAGCGCCATCGGCATGTCGCTTTTTCTGCAGAATTACGTTTTGCTCGCCCAGACATCCGATTTTCTGCCCTTCCCCAACCTGGTGCCCGACTTTAAATTTTTAGAGCCCATTGAACACATTGTCCAATCTTCGGAAATCCTCATATACCTCGTCACCGCCATTGTGATGGCCGCGCTGACCTTTTTGATTAAATTCACCCGGATGGGCAAAGCCATGCGCGCCACCAGCCAGGACCGGGACATGGCCCAGTTGGTGGGTGTCAATGTGGACCGGGTCATCTCCACGACCTTTGTCATCGGCTCCGCCACAGCCGCATTGGGCGGTATCCTGATCGCATCCCACATCGGTCAGATCAACTACTACATCGGCTTCCTGGCGGGTATCAAAGCCTTTGTGGCGGCGGTGCTGGGCGGTATCGGCAGCATGCCCGGCGCTGTTTTGGGCAGCCTGGTGCTGGGGTGGTCCGAAAGCTTTTTCACAGGATATATTTCCAGTGATTATGAGGACGTATTCGCCTTCCTGTTCCTGGTTTTTATCCTCATTTTTCGCCCTTCCGGCCTGTTGGGCCGCAAGGATACGGATAAAGTATAACCCGAGTATTCAATATTGAATTAAGCACAAGCGCATAAGCGATAAGCGGGAGAGCGGCGGCTATGTCGAATACGGAGCAGCTCAGAGACCTTCTAAATTGGAAAGAAGTCAAAAAGTCACTCATGGCGTGCGTATGGTTTATGTTCCTGACCTTTCCCATCATGGTGATTCAGGTCAATACCATTCATCGCACGGTGGAGTGGCGATGGGATCGCATGTTTATGGTGGGCATCGGTGCATTCGTGCTCTCCTTTGTGTGGCGCGATTTGATCCGCCGCAAAGAAGCCGGCATCAAAAAAGCGGAAACCGGTGCCGATGATGCCCTTTCGTTGTCGCAAAAAATCATCAACAACCCCAGCTTCAGCCGTCCGGCCATCGCCCTTGCCGCTATCTTTTTTATCGCTTACCCGTTTTTGTTTTCCCTTTACCAAATCGACATCATGACCACCGCCCTGATTTATGTGGTCGTGGCCTTGGGGCTGAACATCGTGGTAGGGCTGGCGGGGCTTCTTGACTTAGGGTATGTGGCCTTTTTTGCCGTGGGCGCCTATGCATACGCGCTGCTCAATCTCCATTTCGGCATGGGGTTTTGGATCTGTCTGCCCATCGGCGGGGCTTTGGGATTTGTTTTCGGCATCTTGTTGGGATTTCCGGTGTTGCGATTGCGAGGCGATTATCTGGCCATCGTCACCCTGGGATTTGGAGAGATCATTCGCCTGATCCTTGAAAACTGGAACGAATTCTCCTTTGGCCCCAGCGGCATTCCCAATATCCCCCGCCCCGGCTTTTTCGGCATGGAGTTCTCTTTGCATCAAAACCATACGTATATTTACTACCTGATGATTCTGTTGGCCCTGTTCACCATATTTGTGGTACGCCGCCTTCAGGACTCCCGCATCGGCCGGGCGTGGATGGCGCTGCGCGAGGATGAAATCGCCTGCCAGGCCATGGGCATCAATAAAACCCGCACCAAGCTCAGCGCCTTTGCCCTGGGTGCGACCTGGGCCGGGATGGGGGGCGTGGTATTTGCCGCCAAGACCACCTTTATCAATCCGGCCAGTTTTACCATCTGGGAATCGGTCATTATTTTGTGCTGCGTGGTGTTGGGCGGCATGGGCAGCATCGTGGGGGTCATCATGGGCGCGTTGGCCCTCAAACTGCTGCCGGAGTATTTCCGAGCCTTTTCCGAATTCCGCATGCTCGCCTTCGGCGCTGTACTGGTGCTCATGATGGTATTCCGGCCCGGGGGCATTATCAGCGACGTCCGCAAAGTCTACCGATTTGAAAAATAGCGAGGAACCCCATCAGCATGACAAAACCGGCACTATCAGTCTCCAAACTCACCATGGATTTCGGCGGCCTGCGGGCCCTGGACACGCTGGATCTGTCCGTCGGTCAACAAGAAATCGTCGCCCTTATCGGTCCCAACGGCGCCGGGAAAACCACCCTGTTCAACTGCATCACCTGCATCTATATGCCCACCCGCGGCACGGTGGAACTGACCAATCCCGGCGGTGAGACCCATCGGCTCAACGGTTTGAAACCGGACCAGGCCACGGCCAAAGGCATGGCCCGCACCTTTCAGAATATCCGCTTGTTTCAAAATATGACCGTACTGGAAAATGTGATGATCGGACGGCACTGTCGCATTAAAACCGGTATCCCCGGTGCAATTTTGCGCCCTCCCAAAACCCGCCGTGAAGAAAAGAAGGTCATACGCGACAGCTATGCCATCCTGGAAAAATTCGGGCTCCATCATTATGTCAACGAGTTTGCCAAAAACCTGCCCTACGGCGCACAGCGGCGACTTGAAATTGCCCGGGCTATGGCCACCGAGCCGTTCCTGCTGCTTCTGGACGAACCGGCTGCAGGCATGAATGCCCAGGAGACCAAAGATCTGGATGAGCTCATTGTCCGGTTGCGCGATAAAGATCGAATCTCCATTCTGCTTATCGAACACGACATGAAACTGGTCATGAGCCTGTCCGACAGAATCTATGTGGTGGACTACGGCCGCAAAATTGCCGAAGGCACCCCCGACCAAGTGAGCCAGAATCCTGCCGTCATCAAGGCCTATCTCGGAGAATGAGTTGATGCTAAAGCTTAAAGAAATCAACACCTATTACGGCAACATCCAAGCGCTGAAAGATGTATCCCTTAAAATCGAACAGGGTGAGATCGTTACCCTCATCGGTGCCAACGGGGCCGGCAAAACCACCACGTTGATGTCCATTTCCGGGCTGGTTCCGCCGCGCCGCGGAGAAGTGTTATTTGAAGGCCGATCCATTTACCGGATGACCGCCAATGAAATTGTCGCCCAGGGCATCTGCCAGGTCCCTGAAGGGCGGCGCATATTCCCTTACCTGACGGTCCTGGAAAACCTGGATATGGGGGCCTTTCTGCGAAATGATAAATCGGAAATCGCCAAGGATCTGGACTACGTGCTGGAGCTCTTCCCCATTCTGGCCGAACGCCGCCACCAGGCCGGCGGCACATTAAGCGGAGGTGAACAGCAAATGCTGGCCATCTCAAGGGCCCTCATGGCCCGCCCCCGATTGCTGCTTCTGGACGAACCCTCCCTGGGATTGGCACCATTGGTGGTCAAACGTATCTTTGAAATCATTGAGAAAATCAACACTGAAAACAATACGACGATCTTTTTGGTGGAACAAAACGCCAACCTTGCATTGAAAGTTGCTCACCGCGGCTATGTCATGGAAAACGGCAGGATCACCTTGTCGGACACGGCCGAAAATCTCCTGAGCAATGAAGCGGTGCGCAAAGCCTATCTGGGGATATAGCTAACATTAGGGTTATATAGGGTAGTCAACTCGGCATCAGATAACGATTCAGCCGCCTCTCAGAGGCATTGAATACCCGGGTGAGGATAAAGGTCAACAGGAAATAGAGTATGCCTGCATAGATGAAGACATCCAGCGAGTAGGTCCGCGAAAACACCGAGCGCGTTTCACCCATCAGATCCCATACCGCAATGGTGCTCACCAGGGCGCTGCCTTTCAACAACAATATCACCTCATTACAATAGGCCGGCCAGGCGATGCGGATGGCCCGTGGTAAAATCACACGACGGATCATCAAGGCGTAAGACATGCCGCAGGCGCGGGCGGCCTCAATTTCACCGTGAGGCACACCTTGAATGCCGCCCCTCAAGATCTCGGCCGTATAAGCGCCCGTATTTAAAGTCATGGCGATCCAGCCGCACCATTGGGAGCTGCCCAGCACACTCCAGGCCAAACTGTTGCGCAGTGCCTCGAACTGGCCCAGGCCGTAATAGACGATAAAAAGCTGAATCAGCAGCGGGGTGCCGCGAAAAAAATAGATATAGCCGTAAGCCGGAAGCCAAAGCCAGCGGCGTTTGGAAACGCGGGCCAGGGCGGTGACGACCGCCAGAACGATGCCGGCCAGCGACGACAAGGCCACCAGTTTCAAAGTTATCAGGGCGCCATCTACAAACCGGTCGCCATAATTGATCAGTATCCCAAAATCCATATCAAGCCCTGCGCACACCGCGCGAAGCGCGCGCCTCCAGTTTGTAGCGGCCTAAATCCGATATGATGGCCAGTACCAGGTATATGGCGGCGGCAACCATGTAAAAGGTAAACGGCTGCTTGGTGGTTTCGGCGGCTACCTTGGACCAGCGCAGCAGTTCGTCCAGGGCGATCACCGAGATTAAGGAAGTGTCTTTGAGCAGCACCATCCATAAGTTGCCCAAACCCGGGATGGCAAAACGCCACATCTGCGGCAGGCGGATGCGGCTGAAAACCTGCCAGGGCGTCATGCCGCACGCGATCCCCGCCTCGATCTGTCCGCCCGACACGGCTAAAAAGCCGCCGCGCAGCACCTCGCTGGCGAATGCGCCGAATACCAGAGCCAAAGCGGTAGTTCCGGCAATAAAGGCGTTGACTTCAATATATTCTACATATCCGAAGAGCCCCATTATTTTTTGCAGGGCGGCTGAAGCGCCGAAAAAAACCACCAGCACCACCAGCATCTCGGGCACGCCGCGAATCAATTCGGTGTAGGCATTGGCGATATATCGGGCCGCACGGAATTTGGACAGCTTGCCGGCTGCGGCCAGCAAACCCAACAGCAATCCGAACACCAACGATGAAACCGCCAGCTGCAGCGTCAGCCACGCCCCCATCAGAATTTCATCACCGAAGCCGCCGCTTCCATATTTTAGAACATCAAGCACGTTGGCGCCTCAACCAGATTACATTCGATTATACGTTATAGCGACGGCCGCGGCGGTTTCGCCGCAGCCGTCTGTGTATGACGATCAGGTTAATGCATCAGTATATATCGAACGGAAAATACTTGGCGTTGACCTTTTTATAAGTGCCGTCTTTTAGGATGGCGTCCAAAGCCTTGTTAAATCGATCGGCCAGGGCTTTATCACCCTTGCGGATGGCGATACCGATTTGGTCATCGATATCGATGGACTCGCCGATAAATTCGTATTTGTCGTTGCCGGGCTTTTGCAGCCAATCGTAGGCGGGGTAGATATCGGTCAGCAGGGCATCGATGCGACCGGCTTTCAGATCCAGATAGGCCGCTTCCTGAGTGTCGTACACCATGATTTTGGCATCGCGCCGATAATTGTCCTCTAAATGCTGGGCGGCGATGGTGGCCCGCTGGGCGCCTAAGCGTTTGCCCTTCAGGCCGGCTTTGGTGGCTTTGAGGCCGCTGTTTTTAGCGGCCACAAATCTCAGGTAGTTCGAGTAATAGCGTTTGGTAAAGCTGACTTTGCGCAAGCGCTCTTCGGTAATCGACATGCTGGCGATAATCGCGTCGTATTTTTTAGCCAAAAGACCCGGAATAATACCGTCCCAATCCTGGGCCACAATTTCGCATTGCGCACCCATCTGCGCGCACAGGGCCTTGGCGATATCCACGTCAAAACCGATCAATTCGCCGGCGGCATTTTTCATGTTGAATGGGGGGTAGGCCCCTTCGGTAGCAATGCGGATTTTGTCGGCAGCTACTGCGGTGCCGACCATCGCAATGATCAACATGGCACATCCAATCACAAAAACTCGTTTCATCATACTATCCTCTCCTCTTATAATGGTTCTTGCACTGCGGGTGGTGTCATTACCCGCAGGCGGTCCTACGTTAAGTTTCTTTTCCGAAGCGTGTTGTGAGCTACGCCAGTTTAAAGTCTAAAGTTTTAAGTTAATGTTATAGCTGACTGGCCAAAAACTGCCGGCAGCGTTCGGATTTGGGATTATCGAACACCTGCGCCGGGGACCCTTGTTCTTCAACCCTCCCTTCGTGTAGAAAAATGACCTGGGAAGAGACTTCGCGGGCAAAGCCCGTTTCGTGGGTGACCACAATCATGGTGCGTCCTTCCTGGGCCAGCGCACGCATGACCTTTAAAACCTCGTTGACCAGCTCGGGGTCCAAGGCCGAAGTCGGTTCGTCAAACAGCAGGACTTGCGGATCCATGGCCAAAGCCCGGGCGATGGCGGCCCGTTGTTGTTGGCCGCCCGACAGCTGGACAGGAAAATGGTCGCGTTTGTCGGCAATGCCCACCTTTTCAAGCAGCGCTTCGGCATGCTGAACGGCCTTGTCTTTCGGTTTTTTCAGTACATGCACCGGTGCTTCGATGACATTTTCCAATATGGTTTTATGAGACCACAGATTAAAGCTTTGAAACACCATTGCCAATCGAGCGCGAATGCGCTCCACCTGCCTGCGATCGGCCGGCTCGCGCACGCCGCCGCGACCGGTCTTCATTTTAATCAGTTCACCGCCGACCCAGACCTTGCCGGCATCGGGCCGTTCCAACAGATTGATGCAGCGCAGCAAAGTGCTTTTGCCCGAGCCGCTGCTGCCTAAAATGGAGATGACATCGCTATGATTGGCTGTCAACGAAATGCCTTTGAGTACTTCCAGGCTGCCAAAGCTTTTGTACAGATCTTCAACAACAATGGCCGGTGCGGCGGTCTGTAAAGCGGGGTCGTTCACAACCAATCCTTAAAGTGTTGGTGGGTCATTCGGCAATCCTTTTCTTTTACAGGCGCGCAGTGCTGAGGTCTTTTACAAGAGATAAAGCCGCCGCCGATCAATCTATTATTATTGCAATATATGCTGATAGAATGCCGCATGTCAATAAAGTGGTGAAGTCGGCGGACACGCCATTTTCAATTATGTGACCCCCATCACATACATCGTTTACATAATGTCGTAAGGCATCATCAACTCAATGTCTTATGCTGATGAGCCGGTTATTCCGGTGATGAAGAGGAAAAGGCTATGGCTTCACTGATGAAAACAATCTTTTTCTTCACAGTGGTCGTCACCGTGGCGGGGCTTTCACAGGCGGCGGCCAACCCGCTGTCCGATGCATTTTACAAGGCATTTACCAATCCCGGGGGATTTGATGCCTATTTGCAGTCGGAACGCTTGCGGCACGATGGCTATCTGGAGGCCCTCGAAAGGTGTTACCTCAAAGCCATTGGGTTGTTGACCATCATGGAGCGCCGGGAAAATCGAAGGTACTCCAGCTGCTATTACAACAACGAATGCGATAAGATGGCCAAAAAGCTTCACGCCATAAAGGAGCTGCGCCTGAATATCGAAGAGTTATACACCTACGTAAAAAACGCTATTAAAAACAACCGGATGGGATTTTCTGATTCCAGTATCGGCAAAGCGGCTTTCATCACATACAATTTCCACCGGAAAAATTATATCGACATCAGGACGGACCCGGTATTTCGGTCCCAGCTTTCCATTCTTTCCAGCATCGATGGACAACCCTAACGCTGCAAAAGCCGGAGGACTCCATATCCTGTGTTGTCGAGGGTTCGCAGTAGCTTTACTACGGCTTCACCCTCGACGCCTTGAATCTGGAGTCCTCCGGCTTTTGCAACATTAGGGTTCATAGACGAGTGTTTTATGGGAATTTAGTTTCTTCAGCCTTCCGGAATCTGGCGCTGATGGGGATCAAGGGACGGATGGCCCGTAACCTTGTCCAGTTGGGTTTGCAGATTTGTATCCGTAAAATGCTCAAGTTCGTGGGCGTAGCGATGCGTATCGGCCTCGCAATATCCCATTTTGTTACACAGATAGGTCTCCCACAATCGATGGGAACGCACCAGTTGCCTGCCCTTGTCCAGCCCGGATGCCGTCAGGGTCACGACTCCGGCAACCCGTTTGATCAGCTTCTTCCTGGTCAGGTCCCAAAGCGACACATCCACCGCCATGCCGGCATTGAGGGCTTCGCGGATCTGGGTAATGGAAACCGGTGCGGCGTCCGGTTCAGCCAATTCCCCGTATCGGTAAAGAAACCCCAGAATATCGTCCCGGACAATCCTGGTTCCCAGCAGCAATTGGTGCGCCAAACGGCTGATCAGCCCGTACCGGGGTGCGAAGAGCAGCGTTCCCGTAAATAGAACGCCGGCGGACACCGCCATCATACCGGCCGTGCTGGTGTCCTGAAACCCGAACCAGGTGGGCACGGTGATGGCGCCGATGTGTCCTAAAACGGCCGCAAGGGCGGCGAACGCCATGCTGATCGCCAGCATGAGCCCAAGCCGATCCGTCAGCAGGTGGGCCGCGGCTGCGGGTACGATGAGCATGGCGATGACCAGAATGCTGCCCACGCTTTCGAAGGCGGCAATGGTGGTGGCCGCCACCAGGGTCATCAGCAGATATTGCATCACATTGGCATTGATGCCGATGGTTGTGGCCAGGGCCGGGTCAAAAGAGGTGATCTTCAACTCCTTGAAAAAAAGCACCACGAAGATCAGATTGACCAACAGCATGCCCAGGTTGGTTACGGCGGCTTGGGGGATTTCCCAGCCGAACCAGGTGTAAGTGTCCAGCGGCGTCAATTCGATGGCACCGTAGAGAACACATCCCGGGTCCAAATCCACATGGTCGGCGGCCTGTCGAATCAATATCAATCCCAAAGCAAACAGCGTGGTAAACACGACGCCCATGGAAGCGCCGCGATCCAGGCCGCTCAAGCGATCGATGAGCTGAATCAACAGGGTCGTCAATATGCCGATGAGGATCGCACCGATCAGCATGGGAAGGCTCTCCCGGCTGCCGCTCACCAAAAACGCAATGGCCAGTCCGGGCAGCACGGCGTGACTGATGGCATCACCCATCATGCTCATCCGGCGAAGCACCAGGTAGTTGCCCAGCAGTGCGCACGATACAGCGCTGAGCATGCCCACCACGATGATCCATGTATCCAGTGATGTCCACTCCATCTTAAGCGGCTCCTTGGACGGTCTTGAGGGTATGGGGACTTTCGGGCAGTTCCTTGTCGCTGAGGTTCGGGAAAAGCTTCTCCAACTGATCGATGATCTCTTCATCGAGAACGTGCTCGATCCGGTCGGCGCTCAAATCCACCATGCCTGCGGCCACATCCGCATGGGCGATGAGATAGGCCTCCCACAGGCGGTGCTTGCGGACGATGGCACGGGCCGCCTGCATCCCCTGATCCGTGAACGTGATGCGATGATCAGCGCCGATGGTAACATCCCGGGATGACCGCAGTCGGGCAATGGTGCGCTGAAGCTGTCTGAAAGACCAGGCGCGTTGAGCGATCAGGTCGACTGCTGCAGGTCCGGCTTCACAGGGCGGTTCTTTGGGGCTGTGGGATCCGGCGGCACCGGGTGTATTTTCATAATATTCATAGAGATCCCGCAGCAAATTTTCCCGCATGATGCGTCGGCGCAGCTTCAGTCGCTCGACGCCGAGCTTCAACAACCCCCTGGCGGATCCGAAGGTCATGCTGAATAAAAAAAGGGCCGAAGCGGTCAGCACGATCACCGCCCCGGCGGGAAGGTTGGCCATCAAAGCGGACAAGCCGGCCCCCAGCATGCCGCTGAGGGCGCCGAAAAAACCCGACAAAACCAGCATGCGGCTCAAGCTGAAGGTCCAGAAGCGGGCGGCGGCGGCCGGTATGATCAGCAAGGCGACCACCAGGATCAACCCCACCGCCTGCAATCCAATGACCGTCACCACCACCACCAGGGTCATCATCAACAGATCCAGACGTATCACCGGCCACCCCTGGGCCGCACCGTAATCGGCATCAAAACAGATCAGGGCGAACTCCTTGAAAAACAGCACGCACAAAACCATGGCGGCCAGCGCCGCCACGGCAATCAACATGGCATCAAAAAAGAGCATGGAGGCGGTCTTGCCGTAGATAAAGGTGGACAAACCCGCGGCATTCCCCGTCGACATGCGTGTGGCAACGCCCAGCAAGGCAATGCCCAATCCGAAAAAGACGCTGAGCACAATGCCCAGGACCGCGTCGTCTTTGAGGCGGGTGTATTTCTGGATGAACATCACCGCAGAAGTTCCGATGGCTGAAAAAACGGCGGCGCCGATGATCAACCCGATCAAATTTTTTCCGGCGCCGAAGAGGGACGACATGATGATAAAGGCAAGGGCGATGCCCGGCAAGGTGGCATGGCTGATGGTGTCGCTCAGCAGCGCCCGTTTCCTGAGCAGCAGAAAAGTCCCCACCAATCCGGCCGCCAACCCAAGCAGGGTGGCGCCGATGATCACCACCCGGGTGTTGTAGTCCTGGAGCGTGACCACCCTGAGCAGCTCCTGCCAGGTGGGCCATTGGATGGCGGTGTCGGCCAGACCGGCGGCTGCGGCCATACCGGGAACCGTCAGCATGAGCCCGGCCATGGCTGGAATGATCAAAAAGCGATGGGCTGTTTCAGCTCTCATCGGCGCTGCCTGTCCCCTGAAGGCAGTCCGGGACCCTTGGCGTACGCGTGCAGTGCCTGGGAAAGCAGTGTGAGTTTGCCCCCGTAAGCTTTCTTCAGGTTCTCTTCGGTAAAGACCTCATCAACAGGCCCGGCGTCCACAATGCGCATGTTGAGCAGCACCACATGATCGAAATAGGACGGCACCGTCTGCAGATCATGGTGCACCACCAGACAGGTTTTGCCTGCGGATTTCAATTCCTTGAGCAAGGCAATGATGGCCCGCTCGGTGGCCACATCAACGCCGGCAAAGGGCTCGTCCATGAAGTAGAGCCGCGCATCCTGGGCCAGGGCCCTGGCCAGAAATACCCGCTGTTGCTGTCCGCCGGAGAGCTGGCTGATCTGACGGTGGGCATAGGCGGCCATGCCCACTTTTTCCAGCTCTGCCAATGCACGTTGCCGGTGGCGCCGGGTCACCGGCCGAAGCCAGCCGATCTGACGGTAAATCCCCATGGCGACCACGTCCAGCGCGTTGACCGGAAAATCCCAATCCACGCTTTCGCGCTGGGGCACGTATCCCACTAAATGCCGTTGGGACGCATAGGGTTTGCCGAAAATGGAGACGGCACCGGAGGCTCTGGGCACCAGACCGAGGATCGCCTTGATCAGGGTGCTCTTGCCGGCCCCGTTGGGTCCCACCACGGCAATCAGCCTGCCTTCGGGCAGGGAAAGGTCCACATCCCACAGCACCGGTTTGCGGTGGTAGGCCACCGTCAGATCGTTGACCCACAGGGGAGTGTCCGCCGGCCCGACCCGATCCTGGACCACGGTATCAAATGGGCGTTTCAATAAACTCAACATGACAACTCCTTGTGTCTTAAGGCCTAATGCGCAGCGGACAATTTACCCTGCATGCCGGTGGCCTGCGCGCGGCCGCCCAGCGCACCGGCGATGATGGTCACATTGTGATCGATCATGCCGACATAGGTTCCCTCGTAGCTTCCCGGCGGCCCCATGGCATCCGAAAAGAGCTCGCCGCCGATCTTCACCACATGGCCCCGGGAGGATGCCCCTTCGATCAAGGCCTTGACGTTCTTGTCGGAAACGCTGGACTCGACGAAAACGGCCGGTATCCCGCGCTTGACCAGCAGATCGACAATCCGGTTGATGTCCTTGATGCCGGCCTCCGATTCGGTGGAGATGCCCTGGATGCCCACCACCTCGATGCCGTAGGCCCGGCTCATGTAGTTGAAAGCGTCATGGGCCGTGACCAAAACGCGCTGCTTTTCAGGAATGGAGGCGATGGTTTGCCGGGCGTAGGCATCCAGTCGTCCGAGCTGCTTTTGAAACCGCTGCCCATTCTCGTCATAGTATGCGGCGTTTGGAGGATCGAATTGGGACAGCGCATCCGCCACCACATCCACCGCCTTCATCCACCCCCGAACATCCATCCATACGTGGGGGTCATGGTGGCTGGTGGCGGCATCCTGGATTAAATAGTCCTCTTTTAAAAGCTCGGTCACGGCATGCACGGGCCGTTTGCGGGAAACCTTGACCAGAATATCCGACATCTGGCCCTCCAGCAGCAGTCCGGCGTAAAAGATGATGTCGGATTTCAGCAGGACGGCCACATCGCCGCGGGTGGGATTGTAAACATGGGGATCGACACCGGAGCCGATGATGTTGGTCACCGAGACTTTGTCCCCGCCGACTTCCCGAACGATATCGGCCACCATTCCAACGGTGGTGCCGGCCTTCATGGGATATTGTTTCTGAAAGGTGCCGGCCCATAGTACCGATGGAGCTGAAATCCCCACAACGCCAAGTAAAATCAAGGTACTTAAAACCAACTTGGCCAATATGTTCATACCGTTCCTGAGCATCGGCGTCTCCCTTCGTTCAAACCTTTCCACCACCCCAATGGTCATTCAGCCGGGATTTTACAGTTAAATCAAACTAAGCACGATTTAAATTAGGTCAACCTAAATATATTTTTCGTTACACCTTAATAATGATCGGGTCCTACAGCAGCTCAATAAAAATTTGATCGGCCACTTCCCGCCCCAAGGTATGCTCATGGCCGCGGCCCTTATCCCGGATGGCAACGGTGATGGTGCCGTTGGGCGGTGATTTGGATACGACACGACCACTGGAATGAATACCGATATCCGAGTCGTGCAGATAAACCAACACCTCGCTGGACCTGGGATCAACCCGCACAATACGGAATCGATCTTTCTCTTCCAGATCCGACAACCGCGATTCGGCTTGATCGACAACGTTGCCCGCTTCATCGGGAATGGGTTCGCCATGGGGGTCGAACCGGGGATAACCCAGGTGGCGGTCAATGGCTTCGGTCAGGCGTTGGGAAAGATGGTGCTCCAGGATTTCGGCTTCATCGTGAACCTCATCCCAAGTCAGGCCCAATGTGCGGTTTAAAAAGGTTTCCACCAACCGGTGCCGGCGGATCACGTTCAAGGCCCGTTTTCTCCCCGCCGGAGTCAAACGCACACCCGCATGGTGCTTATAGACGATGAGCCTGGGCCTTCCATTTGAAAGGCGCTTGATGGTTTCGCTGACGGTGGCCGCACTGATCTTCAACTTGTCGGCCAGCTTGGTCGTCCTGGCAATCCCGGCCTCTTTCTCAAGCTCGTAAATCGCCTTTAAATAATCCTCAATTTTGCTGGAAGCCATTGAGTTTCCCTTTTGGGCTCATATCATTCAAGTAGACAACTACCTTAGAAAGCCATCCAAAATCAAGCATGGCATTGGATTGACGAATCATTGCAATTAAAATAGAGTGAATATAAGAACAGCCCGAAACCTATGGTCACAATTAAAGGTTTTTCAAAGGAGATATTTATGAATATTTTAGTGGGACTTGATGAATCGAATTCAGCTTCCGCGGCACTTGATTTGGCGTGCACTTATGCAAAGCCTTTCGATGCGAATATTGAAATCGTGACCTCAATGGAGGCCGGCGAAGCTGAAAATGTGGATAAGATCAAAAAGGCAGAAGCGCGACTGGAGTGGGCCGAATCGCATGTAACCAAGGCAGGGATAAAGGCCAATACCCATTTGCTGATCCGCGGAATGGCGCCTGGCGAAGATATCGTGCAATTTGCCTCTGAACTTGATGTGGACGTCATCTTCATCGGTGTCAGAAGGCGCTCCAAAGTGGACAAATTGCTATTTGGCTCCAATGCCCAATTTATCATTTTAAAGGCATCGTGCCCGGTAATGACGGTTAAGTAGCGCCCATCCATTTCTGCATGGACACTAAGCAATAGCTGAACGCTCCAGTTCGATGAGGCGCTTTTTGGTGCTCAGGCCGCCGCCGAACCCGGTCAGGGAACCATCGCTGCCGATGACCCGGTGACAGGGAACGATGATGGGAATGGGGTTTTTTCCATTGGCACCGCCTACGGCCCGCACGGCATTGGGATTGCCGATGGATTCGGCAATCGTCTTGTAGCTCACCAATTCACCATAAGGGATGGTTTGCAATGCCTTCCAGACCTTGAGTTGGAAAGGCGTGCCCACTGGTGCCAGGGGAACGTCGAAGTGTTTTAATTCGCCCTTGAAGTAGGAGCGCAGCTGCGCTTTCACCGGCGCAAAAAAAGTCGAACGCTTCTGCCAGTCATCGCCGATGGTGACCGGGTTTTTCTTCTTTTCAAAAACGATGTGCCGCAAGCCGGATTCATCACCCGCAAGCGTCAGGGTGCCGATGAGTCCGGTTTCAAAAAAGTCATAATACATGCATCTTCTCCCTCAGACGTGCCACAGCCATGGCCCTCAGGCGTGCCACAGCCATAGCCCTCAGGCGTGCCACAGATAGATGGCGGCATATGAGCGCCACGGACGCCAGTTCTCGGCCCTTGCCAATATTTGCTTCCGGGTGGGCCGTTCTTCCCCCTGCTGCAAGGCCTTGATAATCCCGAGATCGCCGGCCGGAAAGGCGTCGGGTTCCCCCAGGGCCCGCATGGCAATGTACTGGGCCGTCCAGTCGCCGATGCCGGAAATCCCGGTCAGCTGTTTGATAAAAGTCTCCAGAGATGCGCTCACCTGTAAAGACATGGATCCGCTCGCCACGGCCTGAGACAGTGACTTGATGGTGGACACCCGTTTTTCCGGCATGCCGATACGTCCCAGTTCGCATCTCTCCAATTCAAGTGGGGTCGGGAAAAAACGGGTCAAGGCCGGTTGTCCGGGGAAGTCGGCCGGCGACCCCGCCTTGACGGCAATCCGGCCGAGGATGGTGCGGGCGCCTTTGACGGAGACCTGCTGACCCGCCACAGCCCTGACAGCCACCTCAAAGGGGTCCCAGGCGCCGGGCAGCCGCAGGCCGGGCTGCTGCCGGATCACCTTTTCAAGCACCGCATCCTCGGCCAAAACCGTATGAACGGCCGTCATGTTGGCATCCAGATCGAACATGCGCCGCACCCGCTCCACCAAAGGCATCAGGTCCCCGCTGTCCGATAAGGCCGCTGTCAGCAGCAGAGCGTTTTCTTCTTCGGCAAGGCCCACCGATAGGGTGCCGGTGGTCGCATCGATCCGGATGGTCCGATGGTAAACCCCATTTTCAATGTACTCCACACCCGGGATGGCCCGGGATCGATAAAATGCCAACATGCGCTGCCAATCAAACGGCGGCCGGTAGGTCAGGGTCAGTTCACATCGATAAAGCGCCGGTCCTCGCCTTCGCTCGCCCCTGACCGGATGGCGAAACGCCGACGGCGTCTGACCATACAGCTTTCTGAAGGCTGCATTGAAGCGCCGGATGCTGCCGAAACCGGATGCAAATGCGATCTGTGAAATGGGCATTTGGGTTTCGTTGAGGAGTTTTTTGGCAAACAGGATCTTTTGAGTGGCGGCCAATGCCAGTGGGGACACGCCGATGTGGGTTTGAAACAACCGCCGCAAATGACGGCTGCCCACGCCCAGCTTCAATGCCAGGTCCTCCATGTTTCCATCGTTCAGAGCGCCTTGGCGGATCAGCATCACGGCCCTGGAAACCGTGGCGGATGTCCCGTTCCAGGCCGGACTGCCCGGCGAGGCTTCAGGACGGCATCGCAGGCACGGCCGCAAACCGGCCTCCGCAGCCGCAGCCGCCGTTGGAAAATACACGATGTTTTCGGATTTGGCCGAAGGCGCCGGACAGATCGGCCGGCAATAGATGCCGGTACTCATGACACCGATAAAAAACAGGCCGTCAAATCTGGGATCTTTCGCCAACCGCGCCCTATCGCAAATCCGCTTATCCAATATCATCATAATAGACTACATATTGATGGTTTTGGATATCTTAGGCAAGACGTTTTCGGACATGGTTATTATCTGCCGGCTTGCTGATGGACTTTGTCTTTAAGCCTTTTCACATGACCTCTGCCGAGCCCTTTTACTTCACAGCCAAGCTGAAAATATCGGCAGATGAGGTCATCCGTCAGAATCCCGAAACAGTCAATAATGGCCACCGGCCGACCGGTCATTTCAATAATGCGGTTCGGATTCAAATCCAGATACATTTTATGCCGAACCGCCAGTACAATCGCATCAACCCCCTTTAGCGTGTCGGCAAGATCCTCATTGACTTTCAATTTTGCAAGACCATCCTGGTTTCTGAAAAAACGCTTCCACGAATGACCGGGCGCCGGATATGTGTCCTGTTTTTCAAATTCCCACCAATGCTTGACATAGGGATCGTGGACAACAACCTCCCCTCCCATTTCGGTTAACTTGCGTACGATGATCTCCGAGCCACTATAGCGGGTATCTCCAACATCTTGACGGTAGGATATGCCCAATACGGCTATTTTGGATGCCGGAACGATCTTGCCCATGTTTCTCAAAGCATCTCTTACCAGCTGTGGCGGCCTCAATGCCCTCGTGTCATTAATGTCGATGGACATGGGTGTGATTTTAAACAGGTCATCGTCGAATCCCATCAAGGTATGGTAGGCCCAAACACCCAGGCCGCCGTCTTTGGGCAGGCAATATCCTCCAATGCCCGGCCCCGGGAATATCATGTTGGAATGGGTCGGCCGGATTTTAATGGCTTCAACCACTTTGGTCATATCGACGCCGTTGCGCTCAGCAAAAACACTCCACTCATCTAAAAATGCCAAAGTCGCAGCACGATATGAGTTCTCGACAATTTTACATGTTTCACTCTCGATGGGGCGATCCAGTATGGTCAGCGGAAATTGTTCCACATTCAAAACTTCTGAAAGGAATTGAACGACCTTATCGCGGGCAACCTGGTTGATCCCGCTGCACACTCTCCAGAAGTCCCTGATGGAAGCAACATAATTTCGTCCAGGCATGACACGTTCGAATGAATGCGCTAAAAGGGGCTCTGCATCGGTAAGCCCCCTTTTCTCAAAGGCTTTTTTAACAATGGGATAGGCTACGTATTCCGTGGTACCCGGGGGCACGGTGGTTTCGATTAAAACCAGACAGTCAGGATCAATTTTCTCACCGATCACCTTCAGGCTGTTTTCCAGAGCACCTATGGCCGCGTGTCCTTTCTTTACATTGCCCATTTCCTCTTTCTGGTAGTCGCACTGCACATCAACAACCACCACGTCGGCAAGTGAAAGCGCATCATAACTAAATGTCGCTATTAGTGTTTTTTTATCGAGTACACAGCGCTTGATCATCGGCGCCACTTCAGGATCTTCCGCTTCTACAGGCGCGATTCCCCGATTGAGATATGGAATCTTCCAGTATGATCGTGTCGAGGGCCGTTGCATACCGATAACGAACTTTGTCGGATTTTTCTTTGCGTCTTCTGAGTCGGCAATTACCCCGGCCATGACAGCCCCAACGAATCCGACGCCCATGACCACCACGATTTCTCGTCCAAGTTCACGTTGTCTATCGGTGATTTCTTTTAACCGCTGCACTTCCTTTTTGCCGTCCGCTTCCGAAGGCAAGAAAAATGTTTCACCGTCTGGGCTGTGTGAGATGTTCTTTTCGGCTTTTGGCATGTATCTCTCCTTCAGTAAAGATTTGACGATCGTATCTTAGTTTTTATACAACGTTACTATGATTCGGCGCAATTTATATATCGAGCCGCTTTAAAAAGGTGCCTTTGCCGGTAATACAACCATCAATGGTTATCAAGTGCAATCAGAACATATGGCAGAAGCACTGTCTGCAAAAAGCACGATATATAGAATAAGCTGAATTGAAAACAGCTTTTAGCTTGCCCATGGATTAAAAAGCTTCACACCACTTTGTTCCATATCTGATATATTTCGGGTAACAACTATTAAATCATGGGCGATCCCTGTTGCAGCAATTAGGGAGTCAATGACTGGCATTGGTTTCCCTTTTTTCTCGGCGATACACTGAATCTCACCCCAAATTATTAAAACACGCATATCTATACCGATGATTCGGTTTTGGAACCTATCTCTTAATTCATTTTCAATCCAACGAGGCATGTTATATAGGCCCGATTGAAGGTTTTAAAACCGCTTATAGAAACCACTTCTATTCTTTAAGAAACGGTTTTCCCAATGCCGACGGCGCACGGCCTGAGAAGAACTTGAGCAGCGGCCGCAGCCAGGGCTTTCCGGCGGCCATGTGCCCGAGGGACTCTTTCTGGGCCAGGGACATGAGCAGCAAGGTGAAGATCATCAGGGGAAACGGCGCCACCTGAAACACCTGGGCGGGAACGGATGGCATCCAGGTCTGGAAATAGATGCCCATGACTTGCAGAAAGGAGAAGAGATAGGCCCCGATGGCGACTTTGAGCGGGTGCCAGCCGCCGAATATCACCAGGGCCAGAGCGATCCAGCCCGTGCCTTCGGCCCCTTGGGGGCGACCCCAGCCCGGCTTGACCGCCAGGGCGAAGGTGGCCCCGGCCAGGCCCACCAACAGGCCTCCGATGATAGCATAGACCATTTGTTGTTTGCGAGGATCCAGCGTCCGGGCATAGGCCGCCCGGGGATGCTCTCCGATGCCGCGCAACTGCAGGCCCCATGGCGTTTTATAAATATGCCACCAACACAGCGCGATAAGGATGAAGCTGAAATAAACCGGCCAGCTGTGGCTGAACAATACTTCGCCCAGCAAGGGAATTTTGTGTAAAAGGGGGATGGGATGGGTGGTCGCCTGGGGACCGGCCAGACGGGCGTAGGGATTGCCCCAAAAGTAGGCCAGGTCTCTGGCGGTCAAGGTCAGCACGAACCCGACGGCCACCTGGGACTGTTTCAGATGGAGACTGAAAACCGCCACCAATGCGGCTAAAGCGGCACCTGCCAGGGCGCCGGCCAGAAAACCGGCCGCCGGGCATCGGGAAAGATAGGCCACCACAAAGGCGGTCATGGCACTGAGCAGGATGGAGCCATCCAGGCTGAGATTGATCACGCCGGCCTTTTCCGTGATGGTTTCGCCCAATGCGGCCAGCACCAAGGGTGTGGCGCCGGCCACCACGCCGGCCAGCATTAAGGATAGGTTGACGTCGGGCATCACCGGTCGGCCCCCTTTGGCGATGCACCGCCGGCATCCAATGCGTTTGTCGCCGTCTCTGCCCTGCGGCGTCCTCGCAAGGCATGTACGCCGAGGGTGGTCAGCACCAAAGCCCCCTGGATAACGCCGCTCAACGCAGAATCCACTTGCAGCACCATGGGCAGCTGAATGCTTCCCACGTTGAGGCAGGCAAAGAAAAGCGCCACAAGCGGGACCAACCAGATCTTGTTGTTGGACAGCATAACCACCAGCAGGGCCAGGTATCCATAATTGGAAGAGATGGCCGGCAGCAGTCGGTGGTAGACACCGCTGACTTGCAGGTGGCCGGCCAAGCCGGCGAATCCTCCGGCAAGCAGCATGCACAGCCACAGGTAGTCATCGGGTCGCATGCCAAACAGCACTGCCGCCCGGCGGTTGCTGCCGATGGCTTTCAGACAAAGCCCCACGCGCGTATAATGAATCAACACCGCCGTAACCATAATGACGATAACGACCAGTGCCAAAGCCTGGAGCGAAACCCGCATGAGAGCGCTGTGGGGGAGCCACAAGGTTTGAGGGAACAATTCGGTACCGCTCATGGAAGCCACGCCCGCCCGCCGCCAGGGCCCGAAGATCAACCAGAGGATCAGCGCCTGGGCCACGAAATTCATCCCCAGGCCCGCGAAAATCTCATGCACGCCGCCCTTGGCTTTCAGCCAGCCGGCGGCCAGCGCCCACAAGGCGCCGCCTGTGAAGGCCGCCGGAAACGACAACCATAAGAAGAGCTGCGGATAAAGGCTGCCGACGCCCTGGCGCAATACCCATGTGGTGAAAACGGCGCCCAGCATGACCTGTCCCTCAACGCCGATATTCCAAAAACCGATACGAAAGGTGAAAAGCAATCCGCAACCGCACAGGGTCAGGGGAATCCATGCTTTGATCACATGGCTGAATTTGATCCACGACCCCAGGGACCCCTTGTACAAGGCTTGAAAGGCGGCCAGGGGCGGCGTCCCGCTGATCAGCAGAATGGCAACGGTGATCAGGATCACGGCACCGAGGACGATCCCGGCCTCTTTGATGAACGGCCGGAGTCCCTGCGCCATCTGGATCGCTGCGGCCCGCACTTTCACGCTTTCCCCGCGATGGCACGCCCCAGGCGTTGGCTGTCGCATTGGTCTGCAGCCAAATCCGCGATGATGCGCCCTTCAAAAAAGACCAATATCCGGTCGGCCACCGAAAGGATCTCATCCAGTTCGGATGAAGAGAAGACAATGGCCGTGCCCTGCCGATTAAAGGAGAGCAGATGATGCCAAACCCACGCGGCCGATTCCAGATCCAGCCCGCGGGTGGGGTTCTCCAACAGCAACAGTTTGGGGGATGAGGGTAAAAACGATAGCATCAGCCGCTGCTGGTTGCCGCCGGAAAGGGTTTCCACGGCGGTGTGAGGCGTGCCCGCGATGCGGAAGTCGGCAATTGTGTCCTGGGCGGCGCGTGCGGCTTTGGACCACTGGATGAAAAATGGTGATCCCGGCGTTTTCAACGCCATGTGTTTGGTCATCGACAATCCCGGCATCAGTCCTTCATCCAGACGCCCTGAGGGCAGATACCCAACACCCCCGGCTAAAAAGCTGCGGTGGTCCTTGCCGGTCATGGCTTTGGATGCCAGTTGCACCGAGCCCCGGGCAGGTGCCGTCAAACCGGCGGCGATCTTCAGAAAAACGCCCTGACCGCTGCCCTCCAGCCCTGCCAGGCCCACCACCTCTCCACCAGCGACCCGGGTGCTGCAGTCCTGCAGCCCTGTGCGGCCGCCTGCCCCGGTGACCCCTTGCATCTCTATCACCAGCTCGCCCTTTTTCGAGGCTTTTCCAACGGGGGCGGAGGTCAACTCTTCGAACATCATGCCCAACAGCTTCCCGGTATGGAAAGGCGCCCGCTGGCAGCCGGTGACCCGGCCTTTGCGCAATACGGTCAATTCATCGCACAACTCTTCCACATCTCCGAGTTTGTGGGAGACCAGCAATACGCTTTTCCCCTGCCGGGCCAGTCGTTTCAGCGCTCTGAACAACACCTCTTTTTGAACCGCGGAGATACCGGTAGTGGGTTCGTCCAGGATTAACAGGCGTATGCCCAGTGAAAGCAGGCGAAGCATTTCGAGCTGCTGACGTTCGCCCACCGACAGGCGCGCCACCGGAGAACGGGGATCGAGTTTAAATCCGAATTGGAGGGAAAGCTTGTCGAGCGTTTGACGAAAACCTGCGGGCGAACAGCGCAGGCCGCGAACCTGGCCCAGCATGAAGTTCTCCAATACGCTGAGATGGGGAAAATCCAGGGGATCCTGATAGAGCATGCCGATGCCATGCGCGGCGGCTCCCGCCGGTGATCGGAAATCGACCCTGCGGCCGTCGACGAGGATCTCGCCCGCAGTCGGCCTGAGGTAGCCGGCGGCGATTTTCATCAAGGTGCTTTTCCCGGCCCCGTTCTCGCCTAAAACCGCATGGATGCTTCCGGACGGCACGGTCAAATCCACGCCGTCATTGGCGCGGAGGTCCCCAAAGTGTTTGCTGATGCCTTTCAGTTCCAGCCGCATGCCACCAACGCCGTCACAACAGAGAATCGTTTATAACCCATCACCTTATCAACAATTTTCACTATTTCGCGCTGCTCTGTCCCTCCATGCCCTGCAGCAGTTGCGACATGTACCAAATCTGCCGGTCTGTGGCCGTCTCACCGGCCTTGATGAATACCGAGCCGTCCTGGTAGTTGAGGGGTCCCTTAAACAGGTTTACTTTTTGAGCCCCCAGATCGGCAATGAATTGATCCAGAGCCGCTTTAGCCTTGGCGGAAAGGGCCGGTCCGGCCAAAAAACCCACCGTGCTGGTGTCGGGGTTGTTGATGTCCTTCCAGTCCGGTCCATACCACAGCCATTGGGATCTCCAGGTGTCTTGCCCGGCCGCCTTGACGAGTTCCACAAACCCCGGTCCCCAATTGAAGTACGGAACACCCAGGCAG
>JASFER010000059.1:0-25795 GCA_050124755.1 Desulfobacteraceae bacterium | reverse complement strand
CGAGATGCCGGATGCGGTCCAGCGCGGGGTCGTGTGATCCACGAAGCACTGGGAGCAGTAGCACATGGGGCAGGCCTGCCGGCAGGCGTAGCACCGGATGCAGCGTCCGGTTTCGGCTGCAAAAAAAGCATGGCGGGTTTCGGCGTCCTGGTTACCAAATGCATCCACCGGGTCCCGGGCGGCCCGGTGGGCGTGTACGGCCATGGGTTCACCGATGACGATGTCGGCCCCCACCGGATTGGGGAAGCGGCAGTGGCGGCAGGCGTCGTGCAGCAGTTCATGCCGGTGGATGCGGATATCACCCGATGGCGATACGGCCGTGACAACCTGATCCGCCTCCTTGATCCACAGGAGATCCTCGCCGGCCTTGGCGATAATTTTTGCGGGATCGAAGACGCCGCGGCAGGGCACGCCGATGACATACAACCGGTCCCGGGCACACTGCCGCTCGATGACCAGGGCCCGTACCGCGCGACTTTCACAGCCGCGGCAGACAATGCCGATGCGCTCCGCGGCCGGCCGCTGGTGCAGGTAGACGGCCAGGTTGTTGCTGCAAAGGCCGTTCAGGACCAGTTCACCGGCGGCCGCGGGCCGGCGAATGGCCACGGGTCTTGATCTGTGCGGCACACTGCCGGCCGCGAATCCGATCACTACATCCACCAGGTTTTCCCTGAGAATGCGGGCGGCCTCTTTTTGAAGGGCGATGACGGTTTCGTTCATTTCAATTGATATCCATTGCGGGCAGTGCAAAGGGCCGCGCCACCAGGCGCCGGGCCGGTCCCAGGGCCCCCACGGCGGCGATCAGCGCTTTCATTTCACCGGCCAGCCGGCCGCGGTCTGCCGGGTCCAACCAGATGAAGTGCAACCGTTCTGCCGCCATGCCCACGTAAGTCAGCAGATCCCGGAAGGCCGCCAACTGGCGTCGGGCCCCCAGATTGCCTTGTTGATAATGACACACCCCCGGCCGGCAGCCGCTGACGGCGATGCCGTCCGCGCCGCCCTGGACGGCATTGAGGATAAACAACGGGCTGATGCGGCCGACGCAAGGCACCTGGATGCATTTGACGTCGGCCGAGTCCAGAATTTCGATCTGCTGCAGATCCGCGTTGCTGTAATGATTGAACCGGCATTGAAAGAGAACGATCCGGGGTTTGAAGGCGCCCTTTGCGGGACTCCCGCTGCGGGTCTCGGTGGGTTGCAAATGCTTCATGGTCATGCTTCGCCGGTCTGCAGCCAGTGCCGCAGATCTTCCATAATGGATTCATTGGTCTCTTCCACGGCCAACCCGATGGAGGTCGATCGGCACAGGGCTCCGCACAGGCCGCAGGCCATGCAGGCGTCCGGGTCCACCCGGGCGATGGACTTCTCCCGGCCCGGCACTTTAGCCGATTGCAGGGCAATGGCTTCATAGGGGCAGGCCGCCACACACAGGCCGCAGGCCACGCAGGTCAATGGGTTCACCACGGCGGGGCGCACCGCGCTGGCGTGGCCCCGGGCAAGAGCCAAGCGGCGGATGGCCAGCAGCAGGTCGGAGATATGCACCTGCTGAGGACAGCCCGCGAAACAGAGGTCACAGGCCGAACAAAGCCAAACGGTGCGGTCGGCAAAGACATCCGTCTCCAGATCCAGGGCGGCTTTTTTAATCAGCCGCCTGGGGTTGTAGGTCGGCTCCAGGCGATCCTGGACCATGCAGCGGCTCACGCAGGTGCCGCAGGCGTAGCACAACCGCAGATACGCGCCACCGGCGGAGGCGCTGATCCGATCGGCGAAGGTTAAAGACTTATCCTGCATTTCTTCTCCTTCATGCGTTCATTGGTTCAATCGACGAATCGACAAATCAACGAACCTCCAGCATCACTTCGCGCATGCACTCCGAGTGGTCCAGTGCCTCCTTAACGTCCGGCACGCTGTTTACTTTCTCCACATGTTTGGAGACCTTGGGCCGCAACGCCTCGATTTCATCCATGAGTTTCTCCCTGGGCATATTGTCCAGCAGATCCGCCATCTCGTTGAGCACCCGGGCGTACTTGTCACCCTGGGCGGCGCTGATCCACTCGATGCGGAAGCGTCCGGCGGTCATGCCCATTTTATCGAACTTCTTCTTTAGACGTTCCGCCCGCGACGCGCCCACCTGCTGGCCGGTGATATAGTGGCAGTCCTGCCTGTGGCAGCCGGAGTAGAGCACGGCCCCGGCGCCCAGGCGAAAGGCTTCGTGGATCATGCTCACATCCATACGGGCCGAACACATCACCCGCAGGCCGCGTTCCCGGGTAGTGTACTCGAAGTGGCTGGTGCCGGCCATGTCCGCACCGCCGTAACTGCACCAGTGGCAGCGGAAGGCCAGGACCTTTTCTTCCGGTCGGTGGGCCAGCAGCACCCGGATCTGGGCCAGCACCTGGGCGTCGGTGAAGTGCATCTGGGTGGCGGCCCCGTGGGGGCACTCGGCCACGCAACCGCCGCAGCCGTGGCACTTGGCGGTGAAGACCCTGGCCGCCCGGCCCTTTTGCACTTCGATGGCGCCGTAGGGGCAGGCTTTGGCGCAAAAACCGCAGTTTTTGCCCTGGGCGCTGACGCAGCGCTCTTCCCAGACGGCGGCCACAATGGGTTCGATCTCCCACTGGTCGGAATGCAGGATGCGTCCCGCACGGGCCGCGGCCGCCGCACCCTGGGCCACGCTGGCCGGGATGTCCTTGACCCCCTGGCAGGCCCCGGCCAGAAAGACCCCGTCGGTGGGGCTGTCCATGGGGCGCAGCTTGGGGTGGTACTCCATGAACCATCCCCCGGGGCTCTGGGTGATGTTGAAAGTCGAGCTGATGGTGTCCACATCGGGCTGGGGCACGGCGGCCTGGTTCAACATCACCATGTCGTATTCCAGTTCCAGGGTTTTCCCCAGGGACATCTCTTCGCAATGAACGAACAGGTTGCCGTTTTCCGGATCCTGGGTGATGCGGCCCGGACGCCCCTGGATGAACTTGATGCCCATCTCCCGAGCCCGGTCGTAGAACTCTTCATAGCCCTTGGAGGGCGTGCGGATATCCATGTAGTAAAGAGTGATATCCATGTCCGGGTAGTATTGCTTGAGCAGCACGGCGTTCTTGATGCCGTACATGCAGCAGAAGTTGGAGCACCAGGGATTGAAGCGTTTGTCCCGGGATCCCACGCAGTTGATCATGGCCAGCCGCCGGGGATTTTGCATATCGCCGGGACGCACCAGGTTACCGGCCGTGGGACCGGCGGAGTTGTTGAGCCGCTCCATCTCCATGGCGGTGATCACGTTGGCAAAGCGCCCGTAGCCGTACTCTTCCAGGGGGGTGGGATCGAAATGGCTGTAGCCGGTGGCCACCACCACGGCGCCCACATCCTCCCAGACCCGTTCATCGGTCTGGCCGAAATCAATGGCGTCGAGTCTGCCGCAGGCTTCCACGCATTTGTAACAATGGATGCAGGCATCCATGTCGATGGTGTAGACCAGGGGCACGGACTGGCTCATGGGCACATAGATCGCCTTGCGGGGCGCCAGGTGCATCTCGAAAGCGTTGGGCACCTCGATGGGACAGACCCGGGCGCACTCGCCGCAGCCGTTGCAGCGGTCTCCACGCACATACCTGGCCTTATGGCGCAGTTGCACCTTGAAGTTGCCCACAAAACCCTCCACCCGTTCCACCTGGGTGTATGCTCGAACATCGATTCGGGGATGACGCGCCGCGTCAACCATCTTGGGGGCCAGAATTCAGATGCTGCAGTCCATGGTGGGGAAGGTCTTGTTCAGCTGGGCCATGACCCCGCCGATGGTGGGTTCCTTCTCCACCAAAATGGTGTCGATGCCCTGGTCGGCCAAGTCCAGGGCGGCGTTGATACCGGCCACGCCCCCGCCGATGACCATGGCGCGCTTGGTCACCGGGACTTTGATGGTCTCCAGGGGTTGAAGAAAACTGGCCTTGGCCACCGCAGCGGCGGTCAGGTCCTTGGCCTTGGCCAGGGCGCCCGCCTTGTCGTGCCCGTGGGCCCAGGTGCACTGTTCGCGGATGTTGGCCATCTCCATGAGGAAAGGGTTCAACCCCGCCTCGGCCACCGCGGCCCGGAAGGTGGGCTCGTGCATGCGCACCGAGCAGGCCGACACCACCACCCGGTTGAGGTTGTATTTGAGGATCTCCTCCTTGATCAGATTCTGGCCGCTGTCGGCGCAGGCGTAAAGGGTGTCGGTGGCCCGCACCACCCCCGGCAGGCGGGCGGCATGGTCGGCGATCTCCGGGGGCGAGACCACTCCGGCGATATTCGACCCGCAATGGCAGACGTAGACGCCGATACGCAGGGAATCAGCGCTGGATTTTTCGCTGGACATGATATCTCCTTTACTCTTTCTTGCCACCCAGAACCTCCTCCCTGGCCAGCTTGCGTCGGGCGGACTGGGCGCGCTGGTCGGCGCTGGTCAGCTCCAAGGCGTTTTTGGGGCACCATTTGACGCATTGGGGGCCGTCTTCCCGGTCCTCGCACTGGTCGCAGATTTCAGCCAGCTTGGTGGCCGGATTGATGGAGAGCGCGCCGAAGTCACAGGCTTCGATGCACCAGGCGCAGCCGTCGCACTTGTTGGCGTCCACGCGGACCACGCCGGAGTCGGGATCCTGGGAAAGGGCCTTGCGGGGGCAGGCGATCACGCAGGGGGCATCCTGGCAGGTGCGGCAGGCCACGGCCGTAATCAGGACCTCTTCGGCCCGTACCGTGCGGATGCGGCTGCGGTAGGTGTTGAACTCGCCGGTCTTGGTGTGGGAACAGATATACTCACAGAGCTGGCATCCCACGCAGTCCTCAGCTTTGCAATTGATGTATTTGTATTTGGATTGGGTCGTCGGCATGCGGTTACACTCCTGTTTTTTATACTCCGATGGCCTCGGCCACGTCTTCCATGCCCAGGTCGATCAGTTTCTGTTTGGGAATCAGGCCCTCGGGGGTCCATCCCTTGGCCCGGTAGTAGAGATCCTTGAGATATTCCAGCTCTTCCTCCGTGACCACGCTCTCCTTGGAACTGCCTTCCCGCAAGGGTTCGTGGTGCCAGCGGTGGGGCAGATGGTCATCGGCCCGGCTCCAGCCTTCCCGGATATTGAAGGCTTTTTTGATGGTATGGGCCCGTTCGCCGATCCGGTCGATGTCCGCTTCGGTGAACCGCCAGCCTGTGGTGGCGTTGATCAACTGTGCGATGGCGGGCCACGACCCGGCCCGGTCGGCCTTGCCGGTGAAGCAGCGTCGGATGAACTTGCACAGGGGCAGCGTATCGTAGACCGCAGCATATTCCTCGGTATCCCTGGCCAGATCTCCCCGGGTGTCGTCGATGCTGAAACGGTCCACGTCACCGCTGATATCCGGATCATAGGCCGCCGAGCGGTTGTGGCAACCACCCCGCACCCCCGCGGCCAGCCCCAGGGCAAAGGTTTTCAATCCCCGGGCATCATAGCCCGGCAATTCCAGCCCCTTGATGTGCATGGCCCACTGTCGGGTCGTGGTGCCGCGCGCAGCATCGATTTGAGTGCTGGCCCGTTTGGTGCCCTCGGCCAGCAGATCGCCCAGGCCTTCACGGTCCCGGATCATCTCCAGCAGCTTGACGATTTCGTCGGCCTTGCCGAAACCCGGTTCAAGTCCGTCGGGAAAGCGCTCACAGGCCAGGTCGGCTTTGGTGAAAACACCGCGTTCAAAGGTTTCGATGGCCCAGGAGAGGGTGACCCCCGCACTCATGGTGTCCATGCCGCCGCGGTCGCAAATTTCCACCAGTTTGATGGCCGCCTGCATGTCGTTGATGCCGCAGTTGGGACCCAGGGCGTAAAGGGATTCGTACTCCACGCCGGTCATGGCGCCGGCATAAGGGCCGTCCTTGGCACGGGACATCTGCTCGCAGCCGATGGGGCACTGGGCGCAGGCAATGGTTTTGACCTTGTAATGCGCGTGCATGTACTCGCCGCTGACCTTTTCGGCATCCTCGAACACGCCCTGCTGGTAATTGCGCGTGGGCAGCAACCCCAGGCGGTTCATATTCAGCACGTTGGAAACGGTTCCCAGGATCCGGTATTTCTGGGTATAGGGGCCCTGGGCCGCCTCGGAGATGTCGTAGGACCATTTGAGCAGGGTCTGGGGGTCGGCCACCTTGACGCCGAAGGTGCCCCGTACGGAGATGGCCTTGAGCTTCTTGGAACCCCAGACAGCGCCGTGTCCCGTGCGTCCGGCCTGGCGGCCGTCGTTGGTCACGTTGGCAAAGCGGACCCTTTTCTCCCCGGCCGGCCCGATGGTGGCCGAACGGATCTGGTCGTCGCCCAGTTCCTCCCGGATGGCTTCTTCGGCTTCGTAGGTGCCCAGGCCCAGCAGTTTATCCGCCGAACGGAAGGAGACCCGGTCGTCATCGATGAAAAGGTAAATCCATCGATCGCCGGCGCCGTGGACCACCAGGCCGTCCCAGCGGGCGCGCTTGAGGGCGATGGAAAACCAGCTGCCCGATAGACTGTCGCCGATAAAACCGGTGAGGGGCGACTTGGAGGCCAGACCGTATTTGCCGCCCACCGGCACGGGCGTACCGGCAAAAATACCGTTGGCCAGGCAGATCGGGTTGCCGGGCGCCAGGGGGTCGCAGCCCACCTCTATATTTTCCCAGCACAGCCGGGTGGCCATGGAGACGCCGCCGATGTACGTCTTGTACCAGGACTCGGGTTTTGTTTCCGTCCAGGTTTTCCGGTCGCTCAGATCGATGTGCAGTATTTTACCGCTGTAACCAAGCATGTTAATCAACCTCCTGCTGAAAGGGACATCAGAACGATGCAGTCGTCGGGTTTAAGGTTCCGATCCAACTGGTCCTGCTTGATGAAATGCCCATCCTTGATGTGAAACACATTGGGGGGTTGCAATCCATCCTGTCCCGGTTGAATCACATCGCCGATCAGTTCCGGATAGGTGCGGCCCAGTTGCCGCACCAACTCGCGGAAAGTGGCCCTTTCGGTGAAATCAATGGTTTGTATTTTTTCTCCGGTGATTAATCTGGAGAGTCCCAAAAATTCAATTTGAACTTGCATAGCAGCTACCTGGCACGCTTTTCATTGCTCCCATCGTAGTTGGGGTCGGCAGGGGCATATTACCCCAGGAGGGGTCTTGCTCGGCGCTCACGGATCTGCAATCATCCTATGGTGAAACGTCCAGTGCCGACGTACCCCTCGCATCACGGTTTCACAACTTCAGCAAATATGATGCCAGGCGCTCGATGGCTGAGACGATCTGGGCGCTATGGCCGTTTTGACCCCATTGGGCCGCACTTTGATTATTTTAGAAAAATGCCGCTATTGCTATAGGTTACACATAACGGCCGTCTAGAGAGCGGGGCTTTTGGATACATTCGCAAGCTTCGGAGATTCAAAAACCGGTCCCTGCAGCAAAAGGAACTTGGCGCCGTCTCGCCGGCATGAACGCCGCCCAATTCCGGTATGATGAAAATATCTAATGATATCGAAAAAATAAGATTGAACGAACGCTACGGGTCTGTTTTGTCCAGGCGAAGTATTAAACCGGAGTATCATTTACAATGCCTTGGCATTACTTTTGCTGCGAACTGAACCCAGAACCCAAAACTGCGGCTGTAAATGATCAAGCAATTTTAATCTGGATATCTTCTGATTGAAAACCCGAGACAGGACGCCGGCCAGGCCGGCCCCAACCGGTTTCTGCATTCAAGCGAGGTAAGGCATGACAATCCCCCCGGAGCAAATCGTCAAGACGATTTTCAAAAGATCCGCAGGCCTCAATTTATCCGATTATGCCGATGATATTAAATCCTTCAATGTTCTTTTTGCGTTGGACGGTGAAAGGTCCGTACAAACCATTGCCGAGCAGGATAGCTTTGATCAGGATGATCTGATCAACAGGATAAAGGGGTTTTATGATCAGGGTTTGATTGAACCCGTCATGGATGAGATCATCTCCCGAGGCCGGGCAAAGAAACTTCTCGATGCCATCATCCTCAAACGTTCCCGTGGCGTCAGCGCCATTGCCAAGGCCATCAAAGTCAAGATTGCGCTGAAAGGCATCAATCCGGACAGCCTCACGGAGGACACCCCGGATGATCCGGTGCTGTTGAAGAAATTGTTGAACCTGGCGCAGTCCTACGGTTTGCGCGTAAAGACGAAGGCGGATCAGTCCAAAGGCAAAACCAAGCTGATCATCGACAGCATTATCACCCAACGCTCAGGCGGAGATCCCACAGTGGCCAAGATGATCCGGACCAAATTCATGCTTAAGGGTATCAACCCGGATTCCTTTTCCCTGGATACACCCGATGATCCCAATCTTGTGAAACGCCTTACGAATCTGGCCTCCAAGCTGGGCGTCAAAATTCCCAGTGCCAAGGCCCGGGTGGGCGAGCAGATCGAACAGATGCTCTGAGCGTTCACATCACCGCTTCAGTCATCTTCCGCCAGACATATGACCTAAGGAGACCGAATGAAAATCGTTACCGCACACAGCACCGAACCCAGTCCGGAAGAAGCGGCGCTTCAACTCCAATCCCGGATGAGCGGCTGCAATCCCCGGGCCGTTCTTTTTTTCGCATCTTCCCAGTACGACCCTCAAACGATTTGTGAAAGCATACAGAAGGCTTTCCCTCAGGCCCAAACGTTCGGATGTTCCACATCAGGAGAAATTGCTTCCGGAAAAATGCTGAAAAATGCGGTTGTCGCCATGGGGTTCGCTGCCGATGCCATAGACGACCTGAATTTGCAAATCGTTGAACACATCCAGACGGATAATCAGGTGGACAAGGCCTTCAAGGGATTTGCGGCCCATTTTAAAGAGAATCCTTTTTCCATGGATGTGAATGAATATGTGGGACTGATCCTGGTGGACGGACTCAGAATGGCGGAAGAAAAACTGATGGATCGCATCGGTGAGCTCAGCAACCTGTTTTTCATTGGCGGCTCGGCCGGGGACGATCTGAAATTTGCCCAAACCTGGGTGTATGCCAACGGCAAAGCCTATACCGATGCCGCTCTTTTAGCCCTGTTGAAGCCCAAGGTCAGGTTCAGCTTCATAAAAACCCAGAGCTTCAAGCCCTGTCCCGCCAAACTGGTGGCCACCAAGGTAAAGCCCTCTGAAAGAAAAGTGATCGAATTCAACCATATGCCCGCAGCCGTGGCATATGCCAAGGCCGTCGGAACAACGGTGGATAGGGCCGATCAGTTCTTCATGTCAAACCCCGTAGGGCTTTTCATCGACGATGAACCCTATGTCCGCAGTCCTCAGCGCATGGAAGACGAAGCCATGCATTTCTACTGCAATGTCATGGAAGGCATGGAGATGACCCTGCTGGAATCCTCCGATATCGTCGAGGATACGCGCCGGGCGGTGACCAAAAAGGCGGCAGAGTCGAATCATATCTCCGGCATCATCAATTTTCACTGCATTTTGCGCACCCTGGAGCTTGAAAAAAACGGCACCACACAAGCATATGCCGATATCTTCGCGGATATCCCCACCATCGGATTCAGCACCTATGGCGAGGAATTTATCGGACATATCAATCAGACGTCCACCATGCTCGTTTTTGAATAAAGCGCCATGGTTTCAAGTGCGCAATTCCGCGATAATATTTCCGGTCGCGGTGCTTGCGTACCCCGCAATGGCGTCCAGTTCCCTTCTTAAACGGGCGGATTGCAGGACATCCAACAACACTTTTATGGTGGGATGATCGATCACGTCGTTGGGGACGACCAGATCGCAGCGGGCGGCGGTAATGGGGACAAAGCCCAGTCCGAACATTTCGGCGACAGCCCTGATCCCAAGCGCGGCATCGGCCGCATTACAGGCAATTCGGTAGGCGCCCTCACGATGAGACATGACTTCGTTCAAGTAACCATTGATGGCCGTGTTGTCGATCCCGGCGCGTTGCAGGTGGTCATCCAGCAACACCCGCAAGGCCGCACCCGTGTCGCGGTTGACAAAGCGCACTCCGGGCCGGGCCAGGTCAGCCACTGTCCGGATGGCAAACGGGTTGCCCTTGGCCACCATCAACCCTTCCTCCATAATTGAAAATCCCAAAACATGGCAGGGCGTACGTTTCAGCTTCTTTCTGACAACGACAACATTTGATTCTTCCTTACCCTCATTGTGCAGATGGGTTCCAGCCAGATGCGTCACGCCCTCGGCCAGTTTATTGAGGGCACGATGACTGGTGGCGAAACGGCAGTGAACGCGCGCCTCAGGTGCCAGGCGGGTGACATGGCTGGCGAGAATTTCAAAGGCAGGGTCACAGCCCATTAAAAAAATCGTTTTGTCCAAACGGTCAGGTGGAGAAAAAAGGCAAGCGCTTCTTTTGTCCGGATTCAGCAATCCGTCCGCCGACTGCAGGCCGAACGGGATCGATTCCGCACCTCTCAAAGGGAAACCGACCAAACGATCACGCACCCGCCCCAACGCCAGGCGTGTTGAAGGTTGGTCCTCGCCGTTGATGACATGCACGGGCTCGTTGTCAAGCAAGGTCTTTTCAACAAAGAGATCCTCAACCCGGCAGTTGAACAGTCGTGCCAACCGCAAGGCGATGGCTGTATTGGGCAGATACCGCCCCGATTCGATATCATATATGGCTTGACGCCGGATATCGAGGTTAGCGGCGAGCTTTTCTTGTGACCACCCTTTGTTAAGCCGAAATTCCTTAACCCTGCATGTGATGATATCGAGGTTCTGACTCTTTTTTCGACCCATTGCCTCCTCCCGGAAGGGATGCGCCCCCTTCATGATAAAACCAGAAAAAGATCTTGACCCAATTAAATATCAAATGTAATAAGCTCCAGTCAACTGACGTTTATAAACGTCAGTTGACTTTTGATCCATTATGAACATTGTTGCAGCGCGTCAAAACAACACAAATGCAATAATTTCGACAGATCGTTATCACAATTTGAAACATAAAGCCGCAGCAATTTTTAATCGGCAGGGCCTGATGGGCGCAATGGTGCAGGCCAAACAAAAAAAGAGAGAGGAGCAATAGAGATGATTTCACTTAAAGTTCTCGGTACCATCCGAACCCCCTATAAAGAACCCAAGGGGATGCCTATCCAGGGGATCTTCAAACCGGATGAAATAGGGTATGCGGAAGTTTTCGATGAATTCACAGACTGTCTGAAAGGCGTGGACATGTTTTCCCATCTCCTTTTGTTTTACTATTTCCACGCCGTCTCTGAAGAGAAAATGATCCACCAGCCCTACTTGGAGGATGTGGACTACGGGAGCTTTGCCACCCGGAATAATAAGAGACTCAACAAACTTGGTTTTTCAGTGGTCAAATTTGAAAGATTGGAGGGCAGACGGGTCTATTTTTCCGAAGTGGACGTCCTGGACGAGACCCCGCTCTTGGATATCAAACCCTACGTAACCCACTTCGACTATCGGAAAAAGATGTCTTGCGGATGGTATGACAAGCATTTCAAAAACGGTGAAACCCCGGAAAGAACCATCCTGAAATAATGCCGGGCACTGATGTCACGGAGAATGTTGTCGTTTCCAGCAACATTCACCATCAACACTCAACAGCTCGTAGATGAACTTTGTTGCAGCGCGTTTGCAACCCGACTGGAGTGGATACCCATGACAGACGTTTATCACAACCTGAAAGACAAGGCCGCGGCCATTTTCAATCAGCATGGGCTGATGGGCGAAACGGTGCGGATCAAAGCCAGGGTCTTGAGTGCCGAAGAGGCCATCGGCCATCCGGAGGCGCATGATTTTCCCATCCAGAAAGGTAAAGAACGCCTGATGCAGGCGAATATTGACGGGGCATCGGGCCAGGCTTTTACCGATCGTTTCGGCGATTACGAGGGGACGCTGGAAGCGATTCTGGAAACCCCGCTGACCAACAATTTCCGCCGGGCGATTTTCGTGGCATCCATAAACGCCGCGCTCCGTCGTCTGGGACTGATCCAGGGGACGGTGCATTGCCGCGATCAGGGGCCCGCACAATGCGCCCGGGCCCTGGCTGATCACATTCAAAACCTGTACGGCAAGGTCAGAATCAGCCTCATCGGTTTTCAACCACGCATGGTGGAAACCTTGGCCGGCCTTTTCCCAATCAGGGTTTTGGATATGGATAGGGATAACATCGGAAAAAGGAAGTTTGGCGCCATGGTTGAGTCCCCGACGGCCGCGCAGGCGGCTGTGGCCTGGGCCGACCTTCTGCTGGTCACCGGGACGACGCTGGTCAACGGCACCGTGACGGACTTTTTAGGGGAAAAGCCGGTCATTTATTACGGCACCACCATTGCCGGGGCGGCCTATCTGATGGGATGGACACGTTTTTGTGACAGCAGCAGTTGAAAAGGAACCGGAGATGAATAAACAAACGATGCTTGGGATATTGGGCGGGCTGACCTTTCTTTTCGGAATGGGTCTTTTTCAATGGGCGGCCGCCGGCGAATTGCACTTATTCGTGGGGGCCGGCCTGCGCCAGCCGGTGGATCACCTGGTAAAGGCGTTCGAGGGCCAAACAGGCCATCGGGTGTTTATCGATTATGCCGGCAGCGGGCAGCTGTTAACCCGCATCGAAGCTTCCGGCAAGGGGGATCTTTTTATCCCCGGGGCGCTGTTTTACATCGAGAAACTGGAAAAAGCCGGCAAAATCCGCTCTTACCGTCCCATCGTTCAGCATACCCCGGTCATCGGCGTCAATCTCGCCCAGGCGGAGCGAATTAAATCCTTCGACGATCTGGCCAAGCCGGGGGTCAGGCTGGCCATGGGCGATCCCAAGGCCATGGCCTTTGGCCGCACGGCCATGACGATTTGCGAAAGATCGGGCCAAAAAGACGCCATTTTAAAAAATGTCACGGTCTACGGTGCCACGGTCAAGCAACTGGCCCTGTATGCAAGCCAGGGAAGCGTGGATGCCGCCATCATCGGCCGCTGCGATGCCTTCCAGAACCGTGACAAGCTTACCATCGTGCCCATCCCGCCGGCATATTTCCAGGCGGAGATCATTGCGGCAGCCGTTCTTAGGTCAACCTCGAACCCCGCGTCCGCCGGTCAATTGCGCGATTATCTGAGTTCTCCTGACGCCGTCGTTGTGTTCCGCAAGTACGGCTTCCTGCCCCTGGAGAAGTGACCCGGTCATGATGCGTTATGTTTCACTGATTCCCACAGGACTGCTGGTCCTTTTCATCGTCGGCGTGCTGGCCGGACTTTTCATCCACCTGCCCTATTCCCAGGCGCTGGCGACACTGGCATCAGCTGAAACCCGCTTTGCGCTGGGCCTGACACTGCTGACCTCGGGTGCGGCAACAATGATCGCAGTTCTTTTGGGTGTGCCGTCCGGCCATTTTCTGGCACGCCAGGTCTTTAAGGGCAAACTCCTGATCGATACCTTGATCGACCTGCCCATGACAATGACACCGCTGGTGGCCGGTGTGGGGCTTCTCTTCCTGTTGGGCAGCGATGCCGTGCGCCATGCACTGGACTGGATGGGTTTCGAACTGCTGTTCACGCCGTGGGGGGCCGTTTTAGCCCAGACCCTGATAGCCACACCCATCATGACGCGAACCAGCCGTGCGGCTTTCGCGGCCATCGATACACGCTACGAACAAGCCGCACAGACATTGGGACTGACGCCCGGCCAAGTTTTTATCAAGGTGGCCCTGCCCATGGCCCGGCCGGTTCTTCTCAGCGGCGTGGTGCTCTGCTGGGCACGCGCCGTGGGAGAGTTCGGCGCCACACTGATGGTGGCCGGGGCGACACGGTTCAGAACCGAGACCCTGCCCATCGCGGTATATCTGAACATTTCCAGTGGTGAGCTGGGGATCGCCCTGGTGTGCGCCTGGCTGTTGATTACCACCGGGTTCCTGGTGCTGCTGGCGCTGCGTTGGATCGGCGCACCGCTTTCGAATGATCAAACCATGTTGGGGATCGGCCGGTGACCACCATCCGACTGAAAAGCGTTTCCGCCCGTGCGCTTGACGAGATTGACCTGATGGTCGCTGAAGGCGAGCTTTTTGTGCTGCTGGGACCCTCAGGCAGTGGCAAGAGTACTTTGCTGCAGGTGATTGCAGGGCTTCTGCCGTGCACCGGACACATCTTTTTCAACGGTGACCGCATCGATGGTCTGCCGCCGCACAAGCGGCGGGTCGGTTATCTTTTTCAGGACCTGCTTCTCTTCCCGCACCTGACCGTTCGCAAGAACCTGCTGTTGGCCATGGCTCACCTGAAAATAGAACGTCGCCTCGCGCTGAAAAGGATAGAAAGGTTGCTTCAGCGTTTCGGTATTTCAAAATTAGCCGATCGATATCCGGACCAAATCAGCGGAGGCGAGAAACAGCGTGCGGCCTTGGCGAGGGCCATCGCCGCCGAACCGCGGATTTTACTTCTCGACGAACCGTTCAGCAGTCTGGATGCGGAAAATGCCCAACGGTTGCGAACAGACTTGAGAAAGCATCAACGGCATTTGAAGATCACCACCATTTTTGTCACTCACAATATGGAGGAAGCACGTCTCCTGGCAGACCGGATTGGTGTGATTCGCTCCGGCCGGCTATACGATTATTCCAGTTTCCCTGCTATGAAACACACGGATTATTTTTCATCTGATGATTGAGGCGCGGGCAATTTGTTCTCTTCCATCTGCCCTTCCTGCTCAAGTGCTTTCTTTTTCTCCATCATGGCCTTATGTTCTTCTACTTTTTTAAGCACCTGTTTGACCCTCCGGTCGGGTATGTAGGACCCTCTCGGTGCCAATAGATGTTTATCCGGCACGATGGTCACTGCGCCTCCGGCAAAACATGGGGGGACGAGCATGCATAAGGCAAGCAGCAGTCCCGATACAGCAAGTGTTCCCGGACTATTTTTAAAGCATCGAATCGACATCTGATACCTCCTATGTTGTTTTGAACCTCAGCGATTGCCGCTAAAGCATCCCGGCCGATGGAAACACGCGTTACTCAACGATGGACGCATGGCCATGGCACGCTGCATCATACCTTTCCTTTAGAAATCGGAACCGTTGGATCTTCCGTTTCAACGGAATATCTATTTCGGCTTCGAGCAACTGGGAAAAAAAGCTTTGCAGCGTGTGTCTATAGTCACAAACCGATTCACCTTGAATACGTACAAAGACCATATCCTGGCGGTTGTACTCATCAGATGCCAGGACATCTTCGGGCGGGTTTTCCCTCACAGGCAATCCCAGGTTATGGGTGCGTGTAAAGGCACACACAAAATCGTTGTCCGTTGACGAACAGTTGACATAGTCGCCGGGGAAATACCCACCTGCAACCGGCGCCTGGCGCAGGTCAAAAGACTCTGGCGTGACCCGATACTCGGCCATGAGGTTGAGATCCGGATCATAGGTCTTGAAAAACCAATCCTGGCTATAGGGGCCTGCCTGCACGCTGCCGTCATCTAAAATCGTAAAGCATTCCTGATCTTCTTTATGGCTGAGGCTCGGATCCTGGCAAATCACATCGTTGCGATCGTCGAAGAAAAGCACGCCGACGGTGCCGTCATCTGCCACATGGACCGCCGGGAGCTGGGCGTAGCTGGAAAACCCATCCGGCGTCGGATCTCCGCCGCCGACGGTGATCGGCTCGGACCAGGTATCTCCGCCATCTTTGGACATGGCCATAAAGACCCCTATGAAAGCGAATGTCGGGTCCACATCCTGCCACACCACATACATAAAACCATTGGTGCGGTTGACGGCGATATCCGGAATACTGCCGGCGGATCGGACCGTATTGTCAATGGTACCGCCTGAGGCGACATACAACTCGTAATCACGAGCGACGTATCCACCGACGGTTGAGGATGGAATGATTTTTGCCGTTTGTTCCCAGGACTTTCCGTTGTCAAAGGAACGGATGATGGTGCGTTCAAAAAAATTGGTGTCGTTGGTGATAAAGCTTGCCATGGAGACATTCACCAGGCGACCGTCCGGCAACACCACAATCTGGTGGCCGATGTTCTGAGCGCCATAGATGGTGGTCGTATCGGGATCGATTCCGGCTTCATCCAACAGTGCCACATCGTCCCGAATCTTGTAGATCGCCTGCGCCGGCTCCCAACTTTTCCCGGTGTTATTTGTTCGGATAAAGTAAGTATCGCTATAGAAGAATTGAAGGGGAACGGCACTGTCGTCTGTGGGCTGAACATCCATGAGAAGCTGCCAGGTGCCGTAGACGAATCGCCGTTTATACGGGTCCGCGGTTAACGTATTTTTGTCGTTGAAGGGGGCGCCGGGTTCAAATTCAGTGCGATTGCTGACCACAATTGGATCGGACCAGGTCTTGCCGCCGTCTTTGGAGCGAAGCATTGAATAGGCGCTGCGCAATTCGCCCGTAAAGGGAGGCAGCCGGTCCGTCATCAAACTCATCTGGTGGAAGACGGCCCCTTGCCCATATTTTCCATGCCCCCCCATGCCGATGATCCCGGGCGTTACCGCCAGCCAGGGATCTGATGCCCTGTCGAACGATTCCGGCCCTTCTCTCAGACCGCCTGAACATCGGGTGATGGGTGTAAAGCTGAGGTCCCAGGTTAACCCGCCGTCCTCCGAATAGAAGGTTGCCGTGCTCTGCGCAGACCCGTTGCTCCAACGATCCTGGTGCACGATGGCCGTCATCCGATTGGGTCGTGCCGGATCCACTTCCAAATAGGGTTCTGTTTCGCTGTTGCGCCACACCGTACCCGTTTGGGGTGTCCCGTTGCATTCCGTCCCCGGCGGGTATGGGCTGATATCCGATATCGGTAAGATCTCACCCACAGTGGCAAATCCACTTTGCCCGGTTCCCAAAAGGACAACCGCCATGACGACAAGCACAATGCGCGTTGAGCGCCACCGGCCACGCCTCTGTCTCTTCTTCACATAACCGTACATGTGCGACCCCTCCTTCGTTTTAGGTTGATTTGGCAATTGGGCAGAACCCATCTCTTTTCTGCTTTTCATCGCAGAGCATCGAAGGGCTTTATGTACCTTGAAACAAAGGGATGGAAATAAAAATACTGTGTTTCATGTTCAGACAGGCAGAAAATCGTCTGCCAATCCGATAAGATCTGCCGTTAATGCATACGGCATAATACTTAGAAGTGCTTTCAAAAGCTCCCCTCGAACCCAAACTCGTTGCCGGGTCTCATTGAAGGTTTTGAAACCACTTCCAGATTGTAAATTGGCGGTGACTGCGCCAAAGGGCAATCCCGTATTCAGAAACTGCAGTTCACATGAGTATGAATTGAGATGCGGGGTCGGAAATGGTGACTCAACGATTTGCCATATCCAGAGTCAATACTTTTAAAATACCCGTTAGCCGAGCAGACGGCGCTTGTCAAGGAATTTATCTCATTGGCTATAGGTATCGATCTCTAAGCCGCCGAATTTTCAATCCGGATAGAACCCTGATACCAAAAACACGTTGGTGCCCGGAACTTTCAGAACATAGCACATTTTTTCCAAAGGCTTATCTGTGCCCGGCCTGGGCCATAGGTAGCTTAGCCATCCGGAGTCATGGCTTTTTGCAAAATTGACCAGCATCATGGGTTGAGGCCTGCCGTGTCTGTCCTTGAGCACGACGCCGGAAAGATTTTCTCCGATCAGCGCGGGCACCATGGGATGCGCCAGCATGACCCCGTCCATGTTCATCATGTAGACGAAGATTTCCCCGTTGACGAACCGGCCGCGGCGTTTACTGATCTCGCATACGGCCTCAGCCATTCCGCCGGTTTGGATCAGTTCGGCGGCGGCGCGACATTTGGCTTGACACTCGGCTTTGGAGGATTCAATATCGGCACTGAGGCTGCTCGCAAGCATGCACACCAGCAGCCCCGGCCATATCCATCGTTTGACAATTAGCACGGTGCTATCTCCTTTGCTGTCATGGTTTTCGCCAAGGCCACCCGGTCCGCTACATGCAGTCCGGTTGTTAGAATAATGGTCGTATACGCCACGACATCTGAGCGTGTATTGTAAAAAAGCGACACCGCATTTATAAAATCGAACGCAAGGATAGATGCATGCTCCTGCCTGCCGAGTTTCAACCACATCTTGCGTTGCGGCCTTATGTCAAATGCTACTGGACCATCACCGGCAGTGCACCGGCTGATGGATCGGAAGGCACGCATGGCCGGCCTGTACAGTTCCTGCCGGACAGCAGCCTTAAACTGTCGTTCAATCTCGTCTCGCCGGTTGGATTTTGCTTGCACAACGGGCGGAAGGTAAATGCTTTCCGTGGGGCCGTGTGCGGTGCACTGACCCATAACTACTGGGTTCGCATGGCAGGCAGGGTGGACAGTATCGGGGTGCAGTTCCTGCCGGGCGGGGCGTATCCCTTCATCCCTTTTGCGGTGGACAGCCTTACCAACGCTGTCTACGATCTCGATCAGGTCTGGGGGATCGCCGGCCGAAGATTCACCGAGACCTTGCACAGGCCCGGCTTGGATACGGCGGGCAGGCTTGAATTGTTGGAAGCTGAATTGCTCAAGCGTCTGGCACGATTTAAAAAGTGCGACGCGGTCTTTGAATATGCTGTCGGCATCATCGCGGCGAACAAGGGCTGGGTGTCACTGGGCGCCCTGTGCCGGCAATTGGCCTTGAGTCGACGACAACTGGAACGCAAATTTTATCAAAAGTGCGGTATGACACCCAAGCGCTTGTGCCGCATACTTCGCTTTCGCCATCTTTTCGAGCACATCTGCGCTCATCCGGCCGCCACATGGGCCGATGCGGCACTGTGCTGCGGATATTATGACCAGGCCCATTTGATCCGTGATTTCAATTTTTTTACGGGAATGAGCCCCGGCGCATTTGTCCGTGAGGTCATCCGCCGTAATCGTCTGATCAATTGGGGCTACGACATGGACGCCTTGGCGCGTTTTGGCCTGAGGGGTCCGGACCAGAAAAGCCCTTATGAGCGCTAATGGTGGATGGCCGCTTTGCGTTGCTTGGGATAGTATTAATCGGAACAAGATATTTGGCAGCATCACTGAATCTGTCCCAGCCATTTGGGTTACCTGCCGGACAACTTTATGGAGGACTTATGCTAATGGCATTGCTAATCATATTTAATATCATCATCGTTATTGTAGCAATTTGTTTTGGACTAATCCTTTGGAAAGCTGCAAATGCAAAAAGGCCTGTCCATACGAGGAACAACGGTGTCAAAAACTCTAGTTCAAAAGACAGCATAAATGCTTCTTGAAGATCTCATAGCTGCTGGATAATAGAGACGTTCCAAACTTTTAAACTTGAGAGATTCGATCATTGCTTGAATTCAAATATTGGAAGCCTGAATCTCACCAGGCGGCCCCGTAGACAATTATGCACCCCGACTGTCCACTATATTGTTCTCCCTAACCTTTACCATCGGAATTCGTTCCGGCGCGCCGCTGAATCACCAGAAGAGATTTCAAAACCTCCCCCTGGGCCCGATTCTGATGTTGCAGTGAGGTATCCCATCCAAAAATATGATATCTATTCCTGCGGTTGAACGCCACGCTCCACTTTGATGTTAGGTCCGACGGGAGGTTTTAAAACCGTTTCCAAGGAGCGCACGATCATGGCAGCCATGGGATGGCAGCCATGGCACACGATTTGCTTTCCAAGAATCACCATTTAATCGTACGCCACCGTTTATTGTATCAATTGCCGCTGTTCGCCATTGAACCTCATCCTTTGGCCCCGTTGCTCCCTTCTATTGCGCTGTAAAACCGATCCGGCAGAAGCGTACACCTGAATCGATCCTGTTGGGGGTAGCCCCAATACCTGAGAAATGGTGGCGAATAATGGCCTGACCACGCTTCAGGCCATTTCACATCAACCATGTGTCAATAATAAGAGGAGATATTTATGCCCCAATGTACAATGAATTCCTTTAGGCCAATCATTTTGATGGTGATCGTACTGACCATCGGTCTGGCCCCCGTTGCGGGACAGGCGCAAACTTCCTGCGGAGAGATCACGGAGACTGCATTGATTGCAGGTCAAAACATCCCGGTGGGCACCGTCGTCGTCGAAAATGACGAACAGTACTTATATGTTACCTATCAAACCGATGGGAACTGGCTGATTACCGAAACTCATCTGGATGTCGCCACCCGGCCGGAGGATCTGAAACAGACTTCTAAAGGCAATGCCGTCCCCGGCCGATTTGCCTACCAGAGCCAACATGATCCCGGTGTTGCCTTAGTGACCCATACCATCGATTTGGCCGCCTGGCCTTCCGGCACGCAGCTTTATCTTGCGGCCCACAGCGTTGTGGTTTCCGATTTTGGTTCGGAAACAGCTTGGGGAGAGGGCATTGACTTTCCCGGAAAAAATTGGGCTATGTATTTTTCCCATCTGGTCCAATCGTGTGATCCGCCGCAACTTGAACCGGGCATCATCGACCTGCTGCCGCCCGCTGTCGACGTCCAGGAGTATGGGGTATCGATCCGCCTGCAATTGATCCGTACCAATGGCAGCGACGGCCCGGCAACAGTCCTCCTTGATGTACAGGATATAAGCGCCACATTAGGCGTCGATTACACAATAGACACCAATACGGTGTCATTCGGCGATGGCGAGACAGAGAAATTTGTAGAGGTTTTTATCCTGGATGACACGGACCCGGAATACGACGAGCAGTTCAAAGTGCAGATCAGCAATGTGACAGGAGCTGAAATGGGGGCCAACACCTCTACCATCTGCACAATCATCGACGACGATCGACCGATACCGAACTAAACCATATCGATCGTTCTCCCTGGGAATGCACTGAAACATATTACGCTACGGACTGCAGCGTAAGAAGTGGAAAAGGAATCCCAGCACTGTGCCAACCGGGGGACTTCAGAGCCTGCGAGCCAAGGGTGCCTAACCGACAGATCTGCTGTAATCCCATGGCATCGCAGGAGCTGGAGTCCCCCGCCTCTCCCGCAGAATCTGAAAAGAACTCCGGTTGCTATTGCTATTTTGCCTGTGCTGCAATATTTTGATATCTATGAAGGATGCCTGGACGCAACGGCTATGCGCCCCCACCCGTACCTTGGAGAAGATGATGTTCAACTGGCTCGACAGCATACCGTACACCCTAATCATTTTTATCGCTATTTTTATGCTATTGGCGCCTTTTCGTCCCATGCCCCACGTCGTCGAAAAGCTGATCATGCTGAAAAATGGAACGCTATCCAGGCCAATAGATCTCTTTGACCTTGTTTTTCATCTGGTGCCGACCGTCCTGCTGATCGCCAAGATCGTGCGCGACGCCAGCCGTTAAAGGCGGCCTTTTTAGCCCTTTCAAGAAGCAATCGCTCCAAATGAGCGTCATGGTATCAAATATACAAGAAAGGGAGAGTGGTATGTCAAAGGGTAGCTTCGAAAAGATCCGGAACTCGGACAGGCGCCTCTATGGACCGCGCAAGTTGCTATTGACCGGATTTGCCGCCGGGGTTCAGACCAATTTCAAAACTGTTCTACAAAAGCTGGGGTTTTCGGATGTTGCCCTGGTCTGGGCGACCGAGGACCAATTGGAAACGATCATCGATGACCTGGTGCAACTGCCAGACGGTTCTGGAAACGGTCGAACCTCTTCACTGCCCCGGGCCGTCATCGTGGGCGGTATCACCGAAAAAGAGCTGCAGAGCCTTATCTCCGGATGCCGCAAGGCCGGCATGAAACAGGCCCTGTGGGCCACATTGACCCCCACATCGGTGACCTGGCGCTTGCAACAGCTATTGAGTGAACTGGCGGCTGAGCATGCGGCTTTGTCCCGAAAAAAATAGAAGCGGGTTCAAAACCTCCATTAGTGCCCAATCTGAACGTTAGACACAGTAGAGAAGTCTTAATTCCAGCCGAAAAAACTAATTGACGACTGCTTGCAAAAATTGGCACAGTTCACGACAACTTATTGACATCTTATAAGTCGAAGCTCGACTGAGCTGCTCTGTACTAGAAGCCATCTCAAAAAAGTCTTTTGGCCCAATCCGGGTGGTGGACACGGAGGTTTCAAATCCTCGACATACCGGCGTATGCCTGCGGTTTGAAACCCCCATGTCCGCCTACATCTTGGACCAAAATCCGTTTTTTGAGATGACTTCTCGCCTGATTCGTTTGCATCTCTCTGTTTATCACCATCTGTTCAGTGAAACATGGACCCAGGCACAGTGTCCATAGGTTGGAGACTTGTGCCGACAACTTTTTTCGAAAGGAGAGGGAAACATGATGAAGAAGCTATTTTTCACACCATTATTAGTGCCTTTCATTGCCTTTGTGGTGCTTTGCGATGTATCTGTTGCACATCAGCATGGCAAGCATCGAGGACATGGTCCGTGCAACCAAAGTGCATATTTTATCAAAGGAAAACTCATCGCCCCTGAAATCGGTGTGCGCACGGCGGTGACCGGAAAGACCGTAATTAAGAAGGGCAAACACGCGTTCAAGGATTCCAACGGCAACGGTATGCTGGAACCCTACGAAGACTGGCGACGATCTCCCCTCAATAGAGCAAAAGATCTTATCGCTCGAATGACCGTTGAAGAAAAAATCGGGTTGCTGGTGGAATTCTGGGACTTTGGTACGCCGGCGGTTGATTCAAAGGGTGATGCTGTGGTCAGCGCCGATGTTGTCGCGGCCGTTGAGGAGGATCACATCCGATACAGCATCTGCCGCTGGCCCGATGATGTGGACGCAGCCGGCACAGCGACCTATTATAACGCCATCCAGGAATTATGCGAAGCGACCCCCCTGGGCATCCCGGCGGTCATATTTTCCGACCCGGTTCACCAGGCAGGCAACAATGAAACCAGCGAGGCATATGTGGGTGCCAATAATGCCGAAGCCCTGTCCGATTATCCCTATCCCATCGCCTTTGCCGCCATAAATGATAAACGTTTGATAAAAAAAATCGCCGCCGAGCATGCCGCAGAATACCGGGCATGCGGAGTTCGCGCACTGCTTGGCCCCATGGCCGATCTGGCCACCGAACCCATGTGGGCCCGCGTATACGACACTTACGGCACCGACGGTGCAGCAACCGGGATGCGCGCCAAAGCCTATATCCAGGGTCTCCAAGGCGCAAAAAAAGGGGTGAATCCCTTTACCGGTGTGGCGGCCACCCTCAAGCACTTTCCTGGTGCGGGCGCCGATGAGGGGGGGATGGACAGCCATACGGAGCCAGGCCGGTTCAATGTTTACCCGGGAGATAATTTCAAGGAGCACTTAAAATCAATGAAGATCGCCCTTAAGGCCAATCCGGCCTGTGTCATGCCCTGCTACAGCATCTTCGAGGACGTGGTGTACAAAGGCCGGGCCTTCGAGCAGGTGGGTTCAGCGCATGCCAAAACCATCATGCTGGATCTTTTGCGCGGTAAATTGGGCTGGAACGGCATGGTCACCTCTGACTGGGGTGCAGTGGGCAGCCGCGCATGGGGCCTTGTGAATTTTGGAAAGACGGACGAAGAGATTCTGGCATCATTTGTCGATGCCGGGGGACACCAGGTGGGACAGGGGGCTGTGGCTCAGTGGAAGTCCGCCTATGCTCAAGGACTCGTCAGCGAGGAAAATATTAGCCGAAGCGCCCTCAAGGTGCTCGAGGTAGCCTTTAAAGTAGGGGCCTTTGAGAATCCCTATGCAGATCCCATGAAGGCAAACCGCATCATCGCAAGCCATCATCGAAGTGCCGTCAATTGCCAACTCAAGGCCATGACCCTGCTTAAAAACCAGGACTTCGTTCTTCCGGTCAAATCCGATCAGGGTGTCGGCGATGCGAGCATCCAGGTGTATTTCGATACCATATACGAGGATTCGGATACAGATACCGGGACCAATTTCCTTTCAGACTATCTCTCAATGCTGTCTGCCGCAACAGGATTACCCTATGAGACGGCTGGCAGTCTGGCCGGTGCGGACGTCGCCGTCATCAGAATCTCTGCGCGCCGGGGCAATTATTTCGGCGGCAACGGTGGTGTCCCGATCTCCTTCTCGGATCAAGCATACGGCTATAATCAGGCCATTGACGGCCCGGATGAAACCATTCCATATGTGAGAATGTTCCCGTTTCCTCCGTTTCAGAGCCCCGATCCATCCCTGGACGAGGCACAGGGCGAGCTGGCAAAGATACAAGACGCCATCGATGCCAAGGCCATTAATCCGAACCTGAAGATCATCGTGGTCATGTTTACCCCCAGGCCGGCCGTTGTAACGGAATTCCTTGACGACATTGATGCCTTGCTGTGCGAATTCGGCGCCGATGACGTCACCGTATTTGATATGGTATTTCAGGCCCGCAGCGATCATCACAAATCCGGCACCACCTTTTTAATCGATTCTGTCCGACCCGCCCCACGGCTCGAACCAAAAGGCCGGCTGCCATGGAACTTTCCCAGCAGCCAGGAAGCTGTGTATAACCAGTATGAGGACGTGCCCAACGATGATAGGTACCCGACTTTTGCCAAAGGTGCCGGCATGGGCTACTAAACCCGAGACAGCTGTTTTTGGCAGAACGTTTCGTTGTGCTTCAATTGGTCAATACAGAAAATACCGGCCGATCTTGGCCGGTATTTTTTTATTTTAGCACATCGACGAGGCGGGGACGTACGTCAGGGGATAATACTTCCAGAAGCGGTTTCGCATGAAACGATAAAACCCCGGGTTTGGGATTAAAAATCCGGGTCGCCATAGCGAACCTTACGTCTGCGCATGGCAACATATTTTGACAGGTCCATTATTTGTTGTTTCTCTTTCCGGGAAAGAAACCATACGGCGATTGCTGTGATCCCCCTTGCTTTAATATCGACCTTGCCGCCGGTACCCCTTGCGGAGGGACGAACCTTAATTTCCCCCGCCTCCAATTTTGCTTTTATAAAGTCATAAAACATGATGTCACCGCCGGATATTAGAAGCCTATGATAACTATCGTACTGAATCATAATAAATATCTGTGACGCAGATCACGAATTGAACAAATTTCGCCAAGGCCCAAATGTCAAATTGTGGTATTGGGCCGATTTTATATTCAAGCGGTCTCCGTCCGCCATAGGACATTAACGATTCGCCCAAAAGTTTTCCATTTGAAAAGCCGAAGGACCATTTGCGACGCCTCTCTTTCACCGGCCCGGACAGAAGGCCCGGCATGGGTCAGGCCTGGTTCTCCGAATTGTGGGGCCTAACGCCGAAGAGATCCGCTCAATCCGGCCACGCCAGCATCACATTCGCCGGTTACCGAACGGTTACCGTCAAAAGGCCTGGGGTGGTTGCCAGGGGTTGACGTGATGGGATAGAGTGACTTATTTTTAATTCAGCTCCGCTGATGTTATCCACATATTGCGCCATTGGATATTGCCATGACCGCTGTTGCCCAGTCCAAGTTCAGCCCCCCGTCCATAGACTCCGCCGTTCATCGCCCCAGGCTCTTTGACCGCCTCTCCGCTTGCGCGGATGCGCGGGTAACGCTGATTCTGGGCCAGGCCGCCCAGGGCAAATCGGTTCTGGCGGCCACCTGGCTGGCGGCATCGGACCGGCCCTTTGCCTGGATCAACCTGGATGGAGGCGATAGGGATCCGGGCAATTTTTTTCTCTCCCTGGTCCAGGCGTTGGCGCCCCATCTCTCCGAAACGGATGTCGCCTATCTCAGCGCCCTGCCGGCGGTGAGCGTCGATCTGGGCGGCGAACCCAATTATGACAAATATGTTGCCCCCCTGCGGGAGCGGTTGACCCGGGATCTCCACATCGTGGTGGATGATCTGGAGCAACTTCCCTTTGATGCGCCCTTGTTCGGTCTGCTGCAGGCCCTGGTGACCGCCGGGCCGCTTGGGGCGCGCTGGATGCTGCTCTCGCGCC
>JASFER010000058.1:0-26116 GCA_050124755.1 Desulfobacteraceae bacterium | reverse complement strand
ACCAATCCTTGCACCCATGCTATTAAGTTTTTTGAGATTGCCTATTACGTTGGGAAACATCTCCTTAAAATACAGAGGATCAACGAGCAATTTTTTCTTCTCTTCCTCGCTCAATTCTCTTTTCTCCTGTGCCAATAATTCCCTGATGAACATAGACACTTGTCTCACAGCCTCCGGTGTCAGGTATTCCTTTCCATGATTCGATAACAAATCGAGGATTCTCCTATGAATTAGAAAATCGCCGTATACCATAATGGTTGGCATGATGGCCATTGCTTTTGCGGTAAACCTCTCGGCACACAGGTCTGGGATAACGTCATCCATAGGCATGTGTTCAAGAGTATGAAAGCCAAGATCCACCCCTTTTTTAAATCCATTGACAAACATCGCGTGTAACGCACACTTGATCTCGTGCCTTTTCCCTGTTTCAAGAATCGCTCTGTAGCCTTCGTCGGTATGATTGGGTAATTGACGTGGATAGAAAGAGAGGGTATGATCGTGATGCAGTGTTTTCAGCCACTGAGCGCCTATTTTTATCAATTCTTCAGAAACTTCCTTTATCTCTCCAACTGTTGCCGGGCGCTCTGCAAAGTTACCACCAATGAGCCGTTTTACCATCGGGTCCTCAATATAGGGGACATACTCAGGCCATCCGGGTTGTCCGCCTTTTCTCGCTGCTATCATGGATAAAGAGCTGATCACCCTGGGACCGGGAATCTCGTTCTTATCCGCCTTACTTTTGAATTTGCTTATTTTCCCGGGGAACGCACCAACATCACGAACGGTGGTCACGCCACTCATCACACAGTTCCTGAAATTGTATTCGATTTGGTGATCCATCTCATTAGAATAACCGTGCATGAAGGGGGAGGTGATGTGAACATGGTTATCGATGAGACCCGGGAGTATTGTCCATCCTTTCAAATCCACTGTTTTACAATCGCGATACTGGTCAAGGTCACCCTCGCTCTCAATACCTCGGATCATGTCTCCCTCGATAAGCAGGATCAGGTTTTGTTGAAGTCGATTATGTAACCCATCGAAAAGTTGAAAATTGTGAAGCAATGCTTTTGGAAATGAAGTGCTTTCCCAGTCAGATTTACTGTTGCAGCCTCTAATAGCAAAGGACCCGGTTGAACACACCAAAAGGCCTGAAGAAAAAAGTGCAGTCGCTTTGAAAAAGTCTCGCCTGCTCAATTGAAATCTTTCTTCAAATAGTTCCAAGATGCCTTCGATATCATCTAAGTGTTTCATAGTTTTACCAGTTCTTGATCTTTGCCAACGTATTGCTCACGTGGCGCGGTTTTTGCGCTCACGTTAAGCAAATGGTTCGATTACTATTCAGGCTCTATTTCCTCAAGAACATACTTGCCTTGTATTGTGTTGAAAAAATACTTATGCCCCGAAATTACATTGGCTGTCACGTACTGTATCGACTCTGGGTTTGCCTCTTTTTTTCAAAATCGAAAACTCTTTTCTGAATGCCGAATGTGTGAAATCCCGGATCAACTATTATGACTGGAGCTATAGTAACTACCCTGCCATGCTGGGCTCTATCCACCGGTTTATTATCAATGGTTAAAACTTCGTATTCGTATCCAAGATAATAATCTCTAATTGTGGCTTGTCTGGCGTATTTTCCTTCCCCACCATCAGTATGAAAGATCAAAGATTCACAGGAGCAACATAGTACTAAAAATGTGCAAACAAGAAGAATGTTTTTCATATACAAAGTCACTTTATTTAATCGAACGCCGCCTTTCACGGGTGATGCGGCGTCAGCCGCCGAATCCGTGTGAAGAGGCAGGTTCGCTTATTCAATAATATTAACTATTATTCTCATAATGAGGTTCACTTAATCCTATGACTTGCCCTTCTTTACCAAAATAGACAATATGTGCTTCAATTGGCCGACCTCCAAATTTTTAGAGGAGCGCATAAAATAAATAATTGACAGATCAATCAGAATGTAGACTACGGAAATAAATATAATTGCCGGAATGTATTTTGAGTCGGGAAATTGTTTTATGCCTTTCAGCAGTGTAAAAACCCGAAAAAATGGATCAATTATACAAAGTATTGTTTGTATTCTAATAGCAGGTATTTTGTATAAAATTAGCATAATAGAATGTACTATAAGAAAAATGAATAGCCCAATTATCGATATTGCCCCAATTGGTGGAAAGATATTTTGTATTGGCTTTAAAATATAATGAAGAGGCAAAGCCCACGCCTTTGACATAACAAAAATATTAAACAATCCTATCAAAATATAAATAATTCTTATCATAATTCTACCTTAAACCTAACCTCTTCAGCGGGCGCGGTTTTCTGCGCTCCGCTGCAAGAGCAAGGTTATATTTTCAGATGGCAATGCTTACATGAAGACAGATGGTGATACATTAAATTTTTTGCTCAGCAGTTTAATCTGACGAACGTTTAATTGACGTTTACCGGAAAGTATTTCTGAAATTACGCCTTGGCTTCCGATTTCAGGTAAATCTGATTGTTTCAGATCATGCTCCTCCATCAGAGTTTTCAAAGCGACACTGGGGCTGCCTTCAATCTCCGGAATGTTTTGAGCCTCATATGATTCAATTAGACTCCCCAGAGTCTCCATCAAGGTGGCCAAAGGATGTGATTCGTTTTCGCCAACTTCATCAATTAAGCCATCAAGAATATTGACTAATCTGTTATATTCCTTCTGATTGTGTGGCACGGAAAATATATTTTGAATGCCAGGCCAGATTTTTGCAATTTTTTCAAGCTGGGTATCCATTTATTTCTCCTTCCGGATTCCCCGATCATATTCCTTATGCGTAAGAACATGTCGGATATAGACCCGAGATTTATTATAATGGATCGCTGCAATCAAACGAGCCTTATTTCCTCCAATATTGAAAACGGTTAATTTGCCTACTTGATCAGCACTCGGAAACGTTTGTTTTAGCTCTGCAAATGAATTAAATTTCGTATGTTTTACAATTCTATACCAGGATTCAAGAGCAGTGTTGCAATCTGGATGCTTTTTGCCAAATTCAAGAAGGCGTTTTCGAGTGATAATATGCATTCTCTGTATGATATCTCACATTGAGATATTGTCAAGAAAAAAATATAACCGGTCTCAGCGGGCGCACGGTCCTTGCGCTCCACTGAAGACCTTGGTTGGCATCGCCTTTAGGTGAAAATTAGTAATGATAACGTGCTTGAACAAAATCGACTCTTTCATGTCTGATAACATAAACCAGCCGATGCTCCTGCGTAATTCGACGAGACCAGACACCTGAACCAAGGAACTTTAAGGGCTCAGGTTTGCCGATGCCTTGAAATGGATCCCGCATAATCGCCTCGATTAATTGAAATATTCGAAGCGCTGTTTTGCGATCTGTTTCAACCCAATATTTTAGGTCTTCCCTAAATTCAGGTTGAAACACAGACTCTCGCTTAATTTTAGATTTAGGCTTTTTCGTTGCACGCCTACTCAAAACCAACCTCACTGCGAAGCGCATCAATTGTTTGAGGTGCGCCCGATGCCTTGGTTACCCTATCGAGAGTTGCGAGAAGCCGCTTTGCATTATTTGGTGAACGGAGCAGATGTGCGGTTTCAAGAATACCAGCTAACTCATCGGCAGTGATCATAGCAACATCCTCACTCCCGCGACGCTGAATGATAACAACTTCACGATTTTTAGTTACCTCATCCAACAAAGAAGCCAGTTTTGCCCTGGCATGTGTGTATGTTGTTTGAATTGCCATATTTGCCTCCGTATTATATGTACAGGAATACTGTACATATAAATGGATAATTTGTCAATATTGAGGATCTTTTTGATATGAATACTTGCCAACAGCGGGCTTCAGTGGGCGCACGGTCCTCGCGATCCACTGAAAGCCCAGGTTATGAAAAATCATGTTGCTTGTGGAAAAGAAGTATCAACTTTGTCAGTTCCTGAGGTCATTTTCTTCTTAAATGGACCTAATCTAGGACTATGAAAAATCAACAAAACTAATCCGATAGGACCGAATACAAGCAAGAACCGAGGACTTCCAGTCATGTAATATAATACAAGGCCGTATATGATTATGCTATTCGAACATACCCAGTTCACGAACCCAACTAATAGAAACCGAATAGGACCACTAGGAGGGCTATAGGTCCCTTTTTTCGAAGGACGTATTAGTGCGAAATATCTGAAAACAATTGTAGCTGCCGCTTCAAGTAAAGCAACCATGGTCAGACTAATAAATAGTATGCTTGCATGATCAGACTTCTGAATATTTTCCTCTGAAGCTATAAATGGCTGGTAAAAATAGATGAGAGCATTGAATAGGAAAATTGACCAAATAAACCAGGCTATATATTTAAAGTTGTTCCTTAATAAAAATATTTTGGCGAAATTCATAAAGCTCCTATTCATAACATGGATTAGACGACCCAATAGTCGTATTATATTACGGCTGTTTAGCCGCCGAAATGGTATTATTGTGCTAATCAGTCCAATAATACCCTAAATTTCCGGTGTTATTGTGCTGATTAGCACAATAAAAAATTGACATTTAGTAAAAGCTGCCATATATGTGAACAAACGTTCTCATTGGTTTCTGTCTTGAAGTACCTGCCGAGGTTGTTGAGTGAGTTTTTCTTTATTTCAATTAGCGGTTTTTGTGTAATATATCAATGAAATAATTGATAATTATTGAATATACCCGAGTGAAGAATGAATTATGAAGAAGTCAAGAGTTGGGGGATACGCTGTTCGACAACTAAGACAAAGGATAAGACAATCAATGTATGCTGATCTGACACCAAGACAACAAAGTGTGCTGGATTTCATCGTCGCTTTTCAGCGGCAGCACCGCATGGCGCCCACGGTGCGTGAAATCGGCGAACATCTGGGGTTGAGTGCGCCTGCATGTATCCACCGCCTTCTCAATGTGTTGAAAGACAAAGGTTACATCGTGGCCGAACCGGGGAAGAAGCGCTCCTGGCGCCTTGCCCGCAAGATTTCCGGCAGCGGCATTCCGTTGCTTGGTGCCGTTGCCGCCGGCGTTCCCATCGACGCAGTGGAAAACGTTGAGGAAGAGTTGATGGATGTTTATTTTTTAAGCGTCTTTCCCACCTTCCAACATTTGCCTGCTGCCGGTCCCAAAGACCAGTATTGGATACTGGCCATGTCGAAGAGCAGAGGCCGCACTTTGGCGATATCGATTTTACCGTCCTTGATCACCGCTTCGTCGGCATAGGTTTGAACCAGTTCGCCCACGAAGATGTCGTGTGTCTTGAAGTCCAGCACATCGTGGAGTTTAAGCTCCATGTTCACCGGGCATTGGCCGATCATGGGGGCGGTTTTCAATTTTCCGAAGAAAACATCGAACAGGGCGGCCTTGTCCGTCTTCTTACCGGTTTTGATGCCGCAATAGTCTGTCTTCACCATCAGGTCCTCGGAAGGCAGGCAGATGCTGAAGCTGCGGTTTTCTTTGATGCCGGCATTGGAGTAGTGGATTTTAGCCAGCCCGATGGAAAGATATTGGGGTGTGCCGTGGTTTAGGATGCCCACGTGGGCCACCGCCAAAAAATTGGGTTTGCCGTTTACGGTCGACCCTACCAGGGTGGTGGGCATGGGGTAAAGGGCATTTACCGGTCCTATGGATTTCATGGTTTTGCTTCCTCCTTGATATTGATCGTCAGGAAGTATCTGTGAACGGCTATCCCTGATCGCTCAATTTCTGGCCGGCCTCGTCGATCATGGCCGTCAGCGCATCTCCTTCCTTCAGCCCCAGCACCTTGGCATAGCGTTGATGAAGCCTTTTCCAGGCGTCTTCAATGGGTTTGCGCAGCGCTTCACCCGCCTTGGTGGCGTAGACTCTGGACGCCTTTCCTTCGGTTTGCCGGGTCAAGTACCCTTTGTATGCCAGCGCGTCAATGAGTCTGGTAACGGTGGATGGGGCCAGGTGAAGCCGTTCGCATAACTCCTTTTGGCCGATGCCGGTATAGTTGTTGACCAGCATCATCAAAAAGGCATGGGAGGGCGACAATCCTGTTCGCCGGAACTCCTCGTCGGCCATGCGGGTGATAACGCGTGCCAGGGAGTTGGCGGTGAAGTACAGGCATTTGTGCAATATGGTCCGGCGTTTGGTCATAGACATATCGTTTGTTTGCACATACAAATATTTTGGATGGTTGGCATTGTCAAGTGGGATTCTATCCGGCCAAAAAGATATTCATTTGATCCTCCTTGTGATATTTGTTTGAGGCCAATGGGTATTGGATGACGGAGTCATGATGGATAAAGAGACCACCTCCAAAGCATGCGATCTTTGCGGATTACCCTTGCGCCGGGGCAACCATAGTGCTGCTTTCGGCGGGAAAAGCCTCCATTTTTGCTGCGGTGGCTGTGTGATGGTTTACACCATGCTCATGGAAGCCACGGATGCGCCTGATCCTGCAAGCTTTAAAGAGAGTGAGCTCTACCGGCGCTGTGTGGCGGCGGGCGTGGTGCCAGCCAACGAGGCGGATTTGAACCGGGCCGTTGAAATTTCGGAAAAAGAAGAGCTGCAGGCCCCGGAGGACGGCGCGGCCCGCGAAACGCTTTCTTTGCAGCTCAACGTAGCCGGCATGTGGTGCCCGGCGTGCGCCTGGGTGATTCGGGCGGCCCTGGATCACCTGGATGGGGTGTCCGAGATCGGGTGCGATTTTGCCACCGACCGGCTGCGCTGCCGTTATGACCCGGCGAAGACGGACCCGGACACCATCATGGAAACCGTCAAGAAAGTGGGCTACCGTCCGTCGCTGATCCTTGAAGAGGGTAAAAAATCGCCATGGCAGGGGGAATTTGTGCGGCTGATGATCAGTGCGCTGCTTTCGGCCAACGTGATGATGCTTTCCTGGTCGCTCTACTCAGGATTTTTTACAGACTTGAGTGGAGATGACATCCGCTACATTTCCTGGCCTATTGTGGTGCTGGCCACAGGGGTCATAGTCTACGGCGGCGGTCCGCTCTTTCGCAAGGCGTGGTGGGGATTGAGGGCCGGGGCGCCGGGTATGGAAGCATTGGTATGCTTGGGTGCCGCGAGTGCCTATTTCTACAGCATCTACAATTTTATGGGCGGAAACCTGCACCTTTATTTTGATACGGCCGCCATGCTGATCACTTTGGTGCTGCTGGGCAAGCTGTTGGAAGCCGGGGCCAAATCCAGGGTGCGCCGCGATTTGGAAGGATTTTTGACGCTGCAGCCGAATAAAGTGCGGCTTTGCAGTCGGCGGTTTCCCCGGGGCCGTTTCGCGGCATTGGAGCAGTTGAGGCCGGGTGATCGATTCCGGGTCAAGTCCGATGAAATGGTGCCGGCGGACGGCCGGGTGGTCTCCGGCCGGGGGCTGGTGGATGAATCGGCGGTGACCGGGGAGTCCCGCCCCAAAGCCATCGCCGAGGGCCTGGGCATCACCAGCGGCACCCGGCTGATCGAAGGGGATGTTTTCGTAACGGCCCGGCGGGTGGGCGGTGAGGCCCTGCTGGGGCAGATGATCGCCATCATCGAATCCGCCCTGGATCGTCGGACGCCTCTGGAGAGCCGCACCGATCGGTGGCTGGCCCTTTTTGTGCCGTTGATGGTGGCCCTGGCGGCCGCCACGGTCCTGGTGGGCCACGGATTGGGATTGGATTGGGAGCAGGCCTTTGTTCGCGGCCTCACAGTTTTGGTGGTTGCCTGTCCATGCGCCTTGGGCATTGCCATCCCCCTGGCCCGCATTGCCGGGATGTCCTGTGCCGGTCAACGCGGTATTCTGGTGCGGGATTTCGAGGCGTTTGAGCGCGCTGGTTCCGTCAATTGTGCGGTGATGGACAAAACCGGCACGTTGACCCATGGACGATGGTCCTTGGAAGCGATGGTTCTCCATGGCGGAATAACGGCAAAGCGGGCGCTGGCCCTGGCGGCCGGTTTGGAAAAGGGGGTGGATCATGCGGTGGCGCGTGCCGTGGCGGCCCATGCATCCAAGCTGGCTGTGGCGCCGGCGGATATCACGGATGTGCGCGTTTCAGAAAACGGTGTGACCGGTATGTTGGGAAACGACATCGTTCGCATCGGCAAGGCGGATTTTGCCGTACCGGCAGACATTCCCCTTGCGGCAAAGGGGCAGGCTGAGAATCAATTGTCCGAGGTTTTCCTGGGTGTGAACGGCAAGCTATGGGCAATGCTGGGATTTGGGGACAGGGTGCGTGAAAGTGCGGCCCCTTTAATACGTTATCTGGAGGGTAACCATTGCGGACTTCACCTGATTTCAGGAGATACGCCGGTGGCTACCCAAGCCGTGGCAAAGGAACTGGGTATCGACCACGTCCAAGGCGGTTTGTTGCCCAAAGGCAAAGCCGATTATGTGGCCCGGCTGCAAGCCGGCGGCTGCCGTGTGGTGATGCTGGGGGACGGCCTCAACGACGCCCCGGCCTTGGCCCAAGCCGATCTTTCGGTGGCCGTGCACCGCGACGCTGCACTGGCCCGGCAAGCGGCCGCCGTCACCCTGATGCGTGGCGATCCCGGCCAGCTTGTGGATTTCTGGGATCTGTCCAAACAGGTCAACGCCAAAGTAATGCAAAATTTGGGCTGCGCCTGGATTTACAATATGATCAGCATACCCATCGCCATGATCGGCTGGCTCAATCCACTCATCGCGGCAACGGCCATGCTGCTTTCCAGTTTGACGGTGATCGGCAATACGTTGTTATTGGTCAGAAAACAAAGATAAAGTGGATGAACCCTATATGAAGAATATAGATGCCCAGGAGGTCGCCCGTTTTGCCGCCCAGGCCGATCTGTGGTGGGACCCCAAGGGGGCCTTAAAAGCCTTGCATGAGATCAACCCGGTTCGTTTGGCCTATGTCCGCGATCGTGCCGGGCTGGTGGACAAAGAAGTTATGGATATCGGTTGCGGCGGTGGTCTGCTGACGGAGGCCATGGCACAAGCCGGTGCCCGTGTCACCGGCATCGATATGGCGGCGCCTTCATTGGCGGTAGCCCGGGCTCATGCCGAACAAAACGGCCTGAAGATCAATTACCGGCAGGCCGTGGCGGAAGAGTGGACCCGTGCATATGCCGGTTGCTACGATGTGGTGACATGCATGGAATTGGTTGAACACGTACCCAATCCGCGTTCCCTTGTTCACGCCTGCGCTAAACTGGTCAGGCCCGGCGGGGACCTGTTTTTTTCCACGCTGAACCGTACATGGCTTTCCCGGTGGTTGGTGATTTGGATGTCCGAACAGGTGTTGGGCATTGTGGCAAAAGGCACCCATACCTATGAAAAGTTCGTGCGGCCCGGGGAGTTGATCGCATGGGGACAGGCGGCGGCGTTGACCGTGCAGGATGTGTCGGGATTGCGTTATCTGCCTTTTATCGGTTATGCCGCTTTATGCCGAAGTACGGCGATGAATTATATGGCGCATTTTAAAAAGGAAGATTGTATATGAATTTATGGCAAAATCCCCGATGGTTTGGTGCCGACAAACGGCGGGAGCAGCTGGATGATCATGTTGAGCAGAGCGGTTCGGCCCGCTTCGGCATTCGAAGGTATCAAGAGCGTGAGAAGTATAAGGCGGTGATGAGCCACTTCAATCGTGTGGCGCCCAAATACGACTTTATGAACTCGCTGCTCAGCATGGGCATCCAACATGTGTGGAAACGTGCGGCCGTTCGCATGCTCAACATTCAGCCGGGGGACAAGGTGCTGGATGTTTGCGGGGGAACGGGCGATCTCTCCATCCTGGCTGCCCGGCGCACGGGTGTCCGCGGGCAGGTGGTGATTTACGATATCAACCGGGCCATGATGATGGCGGGGCGCCACAAGATCGATCCCTATCCAGATTTGGCTCATGTCGGCTATGTTCAGGGGGATGCCGAGCAGATCACCTTTGCCGATCACACCTTTGATGCGGCCATGGTGGGATTCGGCATTCGCAATGTCACCCACCTTAAACGCGGCTTCAAAGAGATGCACCGGGTGCTCAAACCAGGCGGCAAGATCCTTTGTCTGGAATTCTCCCGACCCGCCAACGCCCTTTTTCGCGCACTCTACGATTTTTATTCCTTCAACATCATGCCTTTGCTGGGCGGGCTGATTGCCGGATCGGCGGAATCCTACGCCTGCCTGTCGGAGACCATCCGCATGTTTCCGTTGCCGGAAGAACTCAGCGCCATATTTGAACACCTGGGATTTAGAGAAGTTCGCTATCGCCCCATGACCAACGGCATCGCTGTGGCCCACGTGGGGGTCAAGGGTTAGGGGTTAGGAGACGATGATGGTCAACAAGACCAAAACAAGGGTTGCCAACGGGTAGTAGCTGGCCTTGTTGAACAGATCTATGGCATTTTTGCGATCCACGGTTTCAGTCAATCTGAATACCGGCCACAACAGCAGATAAACATTTATCCCTAAGGCGCCGAACCAAAAGAGGGTGGGCAGTGACAAGGGCGATACCCAAAGCAGGGCAAAATGGAGGAACATGGCACATACCAATGCGCCGGCGCCGATCAATCCGGCGCGGTGGGTGCCCAGCCGTACCGGAATGGTTTGGGCGTTGAAATACCGGTCCTCTTCGATGTCGGTCCAGTCGCAAGGGATGTTTTGACCGCCGATTTCCCAGAAAAAAATCCAGAAGAAAAGTACCAGTAAAAAGACAAGTGGCGGATCCGGATCGACCGCATACACGGCCGCGACGGCTCCCAGGGTTTTAACCGCTCCGTTGACCACCGTCCGCATGGGGGAGATCCTCCACAGCAAACAATAGATACATTCCAGCACGCAGCCGGCCAAAAAGATGTAAAGGCAGACGGGGTTGAGCCAATAGGCGCCCACCAGGGCGATGGCCGCCCAGCCGAAAGTCCAGGCCAGCCCCATGGGCAGACTTAGCGCCCCCTTGGCAATGGGATGGCGGATCAGGGCGCCGTCAAGATAATTTTCGCCATCGCCGCACCCTCCCATACGCACCTTCGCTTTGTCGGTCTGCAGGTCAACCACATCGTTGAGCGCATAGACGGCGCTGTATCCGGCAAATACGGTCATCATTCCGACAATGGTCACCCAGAATGAAGGGAAATGCCCCAGGCAAAGCAAAGCCGCCGCTGCCGGCGCCGCCATGTCGATGAGGGCATGGGGGGTGCGTGAAAGGGCAAAAAACAGATACAGGTTTTGTCGAATATTCGCTTGCAGCGCTGAATTAATTTGGGTCAAAGGGGTGAACTCCTAAAGGTTAAGAATTGATTTCTACCCCAACACCACCGTAATCACATCATTGCGGGCGTGGACGTGTTGGATGGTGACCTGGATCAAGTCTTCGGGTCTCAAGGCGATGCCGTTTGCGCCTGAAAGGCGGCATTCCAGCATGTATTTTTTAAGCAGGATCACATAGCCGTCCCGGCGCTTGTAGAGCACATAAGCCTCTTCCTTATCACCAATGCAATTCTGGAGATATTTAAGCAGCCAATATCGCTGCCGCCGGTACTGCACCCGGCCCACATTCGCCATGGGCTCCGTACAGGTTTGAATAATCTGGTCAATTTGTTCCCGGGTGTAAGGTTTTTCCATCCCGGATGCCGCTCGTAGCTGTCGCTGGGTCACCAGGTCAAAGTATTTGCGGATGGGGGACGTGGCGGTCACATAGCTTGGCAGCCCGAGTCCGGCGTGCCTTTCGGGGTTGCTGCTGAGCATGAAACGGTTGATTGATTTACGCTGCATCCAATTCTGAAAAAGCGTTCCGTCGGTGCCATCGAATAAGCGCTCCCGGGGTTCGGCCTGGGATCGGAAAATTGCCGGCAGATTGTTTTCGGACAAAAAGCGGGCGGCCAATTCATTGGCCATGATCATCAGTTCGGAAACCAGCATACGCCCCGGACTCTCCCGATTGACCAGAGAAAACATCGGCTTGCCTTCCGGATTGATCCAAACGTTGGTCTCCGGCAGTTCGATGAGCATGGCGCCGTTATCCATCCGACGGCGACGATAGTATTGAGCCATGTTGTGAAGGATTTTAATGTCCGGGTCCTGCTCAGCCATCTCATCCACCTCGTGAAAAGTCAGCTGTTGCTGGACGCGGATGAGGCTGGGAACAATTTCGTATCGAAGAATTTCGGCTTTGGTATCCAGATGAATCATGGTGCTGATGGCCGGTCGTTCCCGGCCGGCTTTTAAGCTGCAGGCGTCGTCCGATAATTTGGCCGGCAGCATGGAAATTTTTCCGTCGGGCATATAGATGGTACTGCATCGTTGCCGGGCCTCACGGTCAATGGGGTCGTCCTTGGCGATATAATACCCCACGTCGGTGATGTGGACGCCTATGATGACCGTTTCTCCATCCTGCATCACACTGACGGCATCGTCAAAGTCTACCGTGGAAGAGCTGTCAATGGTCATCATTGGAAGGTGGCGCAGGTCGCGGCGCCCATTGAGAACCACGGTGGCGTTGCGGCAGAGTGCATCGGTATGGGTTTCAACATCGATGGAAAAATCCGGTGTGATGCCATAGCGGAGCAGCTCCAGATTTTGATCCGTTTGCCATCGGCCGATTTTGACCAGAAAGGTGAAAGCTGCGGCAGCAGAGCCAATCCCTGCCTTTTTCAGGATGGCCCTGGCCACGTCCCGATGGGGACTCTCCTTTTCGAACAGATAGTAGGATGCAAGACTGTTGCAAATTTCTTCCGCCTCTTTAGGGGGCGCTGTGTTTTGACCGTTTAAAACTTTTTCAACCCAGAGTCCGCCGTGCGTCACCAGGCTTTCAAGTTTGGCCGCAGCTTCGCGTTGGTGGATGATTTGATCGACCTTTTCAGGAGAATGGGGAAAAAAGCGGTCAATGTTGAATTTGAAATAGAGCCGATCGCCAAAAAAGGCTCGAATCACTGCGGCTTCATGGTCGTCGGTTGGATTGTCCGGAAAGCACAGTGACGTCACGGTGGGCAAGTCGATCCACTCCTGTTCCGAGTTGAGCACTTCCCACAATTCCTGAATCTTGATGGTTTCGCTCAAGGCCCGTCGACGATCGGCAATCTTCTTTAGTTCGCCGACCAATTTGAGGCGCGTGGAGGTTGCCTCCATCAACCGGGTGGACCGGTGTGTCAACCTGCCCATGGCCATTTTAACCTCACGGTTATTTTCGGTCAGCAGGCGCAGGCGCAGTTTTTTGATCTCCATGACAACTGCACAAAAAATTTTTTGCCTGTCGATAAATTCAACAACTTGCCCCGGTTCCATGCGCACCTTTTAGCAACCCCCCATGTTAAAGTCAATTGAGCAGCTGTGATAGAACTTAAACCAATTCAACCATTTGACCCAAAGCTGCATTCGTCTTATGGTAAGTTGGCTATGAAACCTATCGATCTAATCTGGTCCCATTTTAAAACCCATCGACGCACCATCGCTTTGGGGCTGTGTGCATTGATCATCGTCGATATCATGCAGCTGAGCATTCCCAGGGTCGTCAAACGCGTGGTGGATGATCTGACCCTGTTGCGTGCCGATGCCGCCAGCCTGATTTACCAGGCCGCAGCCGTTGCGGCCATGGCATTGTTTATCGGGGCCTTTCGCTATGTGTGGCGGCTGTGCCTGTTGGGAACGGCCAGGCGGCTGGAAGAGACACTGCGCAATCGGCTTTTGAAGCACGTTCAAACCCTGTCGGCCACCTATTTTGACGGTGCCAAAACCGGTGATTTGATGGCCCATGCCACCAATGACATTCAACAGGTGCGCATGGCGGCAGGCATGGGGCTTGTGGCTTTCAATGATGCGCTGCTGCTGGGAGCTGCGGCCATCGGTTTCATGCTTTATATCCATGTCGAACTGACCCTTTATGTGTTAATCCCCATGCCGGTTCTGGTCTTGGGTACTCGGTTTTTGGGAACGCGTATGCATGTCCGTTACCGCAAAGTTCAGGCTGCCTTTGCCGACTTGACCGAAGCGGTGCGCGAACGCTTTGCCGGAATTCGCATGATCAAGGCGCATCAGGGAGAAACCGCCGCCGGCAAAGCGGTTCAAAGGGTATCCCAGACCTATATCAATGAAAACATCAAACTGGTGGGGGTTACCGGGCTGTTTTTTCCCATGATGTTGTTGCTCACCAATCTGAGCTTGGCATTGGTGCTTTTCTTTGGTGGCCGGCGAACCATCCTGCTGGAGATCACGGCCGGCGATTTTGTGGCCTTTATCAGCTATCTCAACCTGCTGGCATGGCCCATGATGGCTTTGGGCTGGGTCACCAACCTGATTCAGCGCGGCGGTGCATCTCTGGAGCGGTTGAAAAACATTTTGGAACTGCGACCCGATATCAGGAGCAAGGACGATGCTAAAAGTTTGACGTCTCTTCATGGCCGCATCGAATTTAAAGATGTCTCCTTCGTCTATGATCAGCACCGGGTGTTGGACCATATTGATTTGCGCGTGGCTCCCGGTGAGATCGTGGGGATTGTGGGACCGCCGGGCAGTGGCAAGAGCACCCTGTTGAATCTGGTGCCGCGGCTGTATGATGTTCAAAAGGGACGACTCACCGTCGACGATCACGATGTCCGCGATCTCTCCCTTGTCGATCTGCGTCGCCATATCGCCCATGTGCCCCAAGAACCCTTTCTTTTTGCCGGAACCATTGGAGAAAACTTGTGCTTTGGCTGTCCGGATGGGTGTACGGCGCGTTTGGACCAGGTGCTTTTCCATGCCGGGCTCGAAAAGACTATCAGTGGATTTCAGGATGGCCTGGATACGGTGGTGGGGGAAAAGGGGATATTGCTCTCCGGCGGGCAGAAGCAGCGTATTGCTTTGGCCCGGGCGCTGCTCATCGATGCGCCCATATTGTTGCTGGATGATCCCATCAGTCAGGTGGATACCGTCACCGGAGGGCGCATCACCGATACGATCAAAGCCATGATGGGCAAGAAGACAATTTTAATCGTATCCCACCGGCTATCGGCCGTGCGGTTCGCCCATCGCATTATCACCATCGAAGCCGGGCGCTTGTCGGAAAGCGGATCCCACGAACAATTGGTGGCCGGCGGCGGCTATTACGCCCGTGTGCATGCCTTGCAGGAGCTTGAAGATGCGGTCTGATTACGGTTATTCAGAGGGGGATCATCTGGGCAAACCCTACGACTTGAAATTGCTCATGCGGCTGTGGCCTTATTTGCAGCCCTATCGCAAACTTTTAGCGGGTTCCCTGATCCTCGTGGTTGCCATCACATTGCTGGATTTAGCCATCCCCTATTTGACAAAGGTGGCCATCGATCAGCACATCGTGCCCGCTTATTCAGGGCAGGGACAAGCGGAAGGCGCAGGCGGCCCGGACCGCAAACGGCGGTACATCACCGTCGATCCTTCCGACAGCCGGGTTCGGCGGATTATTGAGGAGTATCCCGGGCTCTTTGAAACAAATGGACATGAAGCCCGGATTGCCCTCGAGGATCTTGAGCACGTTGCCATGGAGGATCGGTCCCTTTTGAGGAAAACAGACCTTACCGGTCTGACTCTTGTGGTATTTTTGTTTTTGGGTGCGGTGCTGGCCGATTTTCTTTTTGTGTTTCTTCAGAGAATGATCATGGAATACACCGGCCACAAGGTGATGCACGATTTGCGATTGCGGCTGTACAGACATATTCAGGAACAGTCCATGGCCTTTTTTACCCGTCAGCCTGTGGCCCGTCTGGTAACCCGCATGACCAACGATATTCAGAACATGCATGAGCTTTTTACCACCTTTATCGCCCTGGTGTTCAAAGACTTCTTCCTGTTGGTGGGCATTGCCGTGGTCCTGCTGCTGTTGGACTGGCGCCTGGCTCTGGCGGGTTTGTCCGTCCTGCCGCTGGTGGTGTGGGCGGCGGGGCGATTTTCAAGCAGGGCCAGAGACGTGTTTCGCGCCCTGCGGATCAAAGTGGCCGAAATTAACACGCGCATTTCCGAGTCCATCGAGGGCATTCGAACCATCCAGACCTTTTGCCAGGAGGATAACAATTACCGTCACTTTGCGGCATTGAATGCAGAAAATTATGCACTGGGCATGCGTCAAATTCACATTTTCGCCGTGTTCATGCCCATGATCGAGGTGCTGGGCATCGTCTCCATTGCCGTATTGCTTTTCTACGGCGGTTTACATGTATTGGACGCGCGCATCAGTCTCGGGATGCTGGTGGCGGCCCTCAGCTACATGCGGATGTTTTTCCGGCCTTTGCGCGACCTGGCGGAAAACTACAATGTGCTTCAAAACGCCATGGCCTCGGCGGAACGGCTTTTCGACCTGCTGGACACCCAGGAGCAGCTGCCGCAATCACCTGCAGGGCAACGGGCAAAGCCAATGGATTCGGCCGATCCATTGGCGTTGAGGTTGGACAACGTCTCATTTTCTTACGTACCCGGTGAAAAAGTGCTCGACCGGGTCAGCTTCGATGTGCCCGTGGGACGCACCATAGCCCTGGTGGGCCCGACCGGGGCCGGTAAAACCAGCGTGCTCAACCTCATTATGCGCTTGTACGATCCGGATAACGGTCAGGTCTTGCTTCGAGGAGAGCCTGTACAGCACTGGGATTTAAAACGCATGAGATCGTTGATGGCCTTGGTGCCCCAGGAGCCGGTGCTGTTTTCCGGCACCCTGCGCCGGAATATTTTCCCCGACCGCAACGGAGATGATCAGGCTTATACCGACTATATCGTGGCTGCCGCCAACTGCAAAGAGCTGGTGGCGCGTCTGCCCCAAGGCCTGGATACGCCTCTGGTCAAGACCGGCGCCGGCCTCTCCAGCGGCGAGCGGCAGTTGGTCTCCATCGCCAGAGCATTGGCCCGGGATCCCCAGATTATTTTACTGGATGAAGCCACTTCTTACATCGACTCCCAGACCGAAGCGGCCATTCACCATGCCTTGCAGAACTTGATGGCGGGCCGCACGTGTATCCTGGTGGCCCATCGCCTCTCAACCGCCAGAGCAGCCGATCGGATTCTGGTCATGCGAAACGGACAAGTGGAGGAACGCGGCACCCACGCTGAATTGATGGCGACCAAAGGCCTGTACTGGCGCCTGAACCGGCAGGTGGATCGAATAGAACTTTAGATTTCCCGTTTGGCCTTGCCAAAATACAACGCCCGTGTTATGTGGCTTCACTTGGGCGATCAGGGCATAACTAGGCTTTTTTATTATCCTTCGGTTTTCGTTTCGATCCCATGCAATTTATTGGGTTTTATAAGCGTGTGCGGTTTTTTTTAGAAAAAAGGTAAAAATCAGAAAAGGAGGTTCAAACAATGCCTTACGATGCAGTGAACATGGCAGATTGGCAGATTTCCGAAGCGGCGGAAGCGAATATGCCCACTCCGGATGAATGGCGGGAAAAACTGGGTCTTCAACCCGAAGAGATGCTCCCCATGGGGCGCCTTGCCAAGGTTGATTTTCTCAAGGTGATCGACCGCCTGAAAGACAAACCGGATGGAAAGTACATTGAAGTGACCGCCATTACCCCGACCCCTCTGGGAGAAGGCAAGAGCACCACGTCTTGCGGTCTGATGGAGGGCCTTGGCAAGCGTGGTGTAAACGTGGGCGGCGCCCTGCGTCAACCTTCCGGCGGACCGACCATGAACGTAAAAGGCACGGCGGCCGGTGGCGGAAACTCTCTGCTGATTCCCATGACCGAATTTTCACTGGGTCTTACCGGCGACATCAACGACATCATGAATGCCCACAACCTGGCCATGGTGGCACTGACCGCCCGTATGCAGCATGAACGCAATTACAATGATGAGCAACTGGCACGGTTGACCAAAATGCGTCGGCTCGACATCGATCCCACCCGTGTGGAGATGGGCTGGATCATCGATTTCTGCGCCCAAGCGCTGCGTAACATCGTTATTGGTCTTGGCGGCCGCTTTGACGGTTTTACAATGCAGAGCAAATTCGGCATCGCCGTGGGTTCCGAGTTGATGGCCATTCTGGCCGTGGCCACCGACCTGGCCGATCTGAAAGAGCGCATCAACAACATTACCGTTGCCTTCGACAAGAGCGGCAAACCGGTCACCTGCCGTGACCTGGAAGTGGGCAACGCCATGACCGCATTCATGCGCAACACTGTCAACCCGACCCTGATGTGCACCGCCGAATATAACCCTTGCTTCGTGCATGCCGGACCTTTTGCCAACATCGCCGTGGGCCAGAGCTCCATCATCGCCGACCGTGTCGGCCTAAAACTGTACGACTACCATGTCACCGAGTCCGGCTTTGCCGCCGATATCGGTTTTGAAAAATTCTGGAACGTGAAATGCCGCTTCTCCGGCCTGAAACCCCATGTGTCCGTTCTGACTTCCACCATTCGCGCTTTGAAGATGCATGGCGGCGGACCCAAGGTCGTGGCCGGCAAGGACCTGGATGAAGCCTACACCAAGGAGAACCTGGGATTGGTTGAAAAGGGCATTGAGAACATGGTCCACATGATCGGCGTGATTCGCAAAGCCGGCATCAACCCCGTGGTTTGTATCAACCGCTTTTACACCGACACCGACGCTGAATGCGCCATCGTTCGCAAGGCCGCCGAAGCCGCCGGCGCCCGGTGTGCCGAATCCAAGCATTGGGAACTGGGCGGTGAAGGCGCCCTGGAATTCGCCGATGCCGTCATCGATGCCTGCAACGAGGAAAATGATTTTGATTTTCTGTATCCTCTGGATATGAAACTGCGCGACCGTGTTGAAATCATTGCCAAGGAAGTCTACGGTGCCGACGGTGTGGATTGGGCAGCGGAAGCCAGTGCCAAGGCTGAAATGCTGGAAAACGATCCCAAGTACGCCGATTTCGCAACCATGATGGTCAAGACCCACTTGAGTCTCAGCCACGATCCGGTGAAAAAGGGCGTGCCCAAGGGATGGCGTCTGCCCATCCGCGACGTGTTGATCTACTCCGGTGCCAAGTTCCTGTGCCCCTGTGCCGGTACCATCAGCCTGATGCCGGGCACCAGTTCAAACCCGGCTTTCCGCCGCATCGACGTCGAACCGGATACCGGAAAGGTAACAGGGCTGTTCTAAGCATTATTCCCAATCTTAGTCGCTATGTAGACGCCCGGGCTTCGGCCCGGGCGTTTCTTATTGCTTTTGGCCGGTATTTTGCATTGCTGTATGCCGGTTCGATTTGGTTGCGCGGTTTGTCTGTATAATTGGATAAGTGCTTGTAATGTAAGGATTTGATCGATTGGTGAAGATCGCCGTATGTCAATTTGATGACAATGGCGTCGAAATGACCCGCGTTTTCCGCTTTTTTCATCGAGGATTGACTGGATGGACAAGATACGCTTAAGCGCCGTAGAAAATACAGTCACCAAGAGCATTGTTGAAACCTTCGAGACCATGCTCTCTTTGGATTTGGCCAAAGTCGGCAAGGTTACCGATCCAGGGCTGAATGACCAGCGCATGGTTGGTGTGGTCCACTATGCCGGAGAAGTGGTGGGCAATCTAAGCATCCATGTCAGTCAAGAGCTGGCCGTCCTGATCACCACATCCATGTTGGGGGTGGCGGCCGAAGAACTCCATGGTGAAGAGGAAATCAAGGATGTATTGGGCGAATTGACCAATATTGTCAGTGGCAATCTCAAGAGCGATTTTCTCAACGCGGACCTCTCTTGCGTCATTTCCACACCCAACATCACCCGTGGGTCTGATTTTAGGATCGAGCCAAGCAAAATGGGGCTTAGCCACCAGTGGGTGTTTCGGCACCAAGACCATGAGATCGTAATTGAGATTGCCATCGAGGAAGATCTCGGCGCAAAAATCGTCATTCCCGGATTGGAACCCCTTTCCGCTGACCAGATTACCGAAAAAATCAATTCAGTGGATGTTCCCAACACCATCATCAACTCTGTTATCGACGTTTATTACACCATGCTCTCCATGGAGGTTGAAAGCATACCGCAGGTTCCCCCCGACTTCCGCGAGGATAAACGCACGGTGGGAACGGTCAGTTTTGCAGGCGATGTTCACGGCATGTTTAATATTCAGGTCAACGATGGTTTCGCCCGTACCATGACTGCTGCCATGCTGGGCATGGATGAGGACGAAATTGAGAGCGAGGAAGAGGTATTTGACGTCATCAGAGAGATGAGCAATATCATCGGCGGCAATCTCAAATCCGCTTTTGTGGACGTCGGCCTCTCTTGTGTGCTCTCCACGCCGGCCATAACCAACGGGCATGATTTCCGAGTCGAAGCGCTGAACATCATTAAAACCCAGCGGTTCCTGTTCAACCATAATGGCCACACCATCATCATAGATGCCGGCATCAAGAAGGAGGATGCGGCTGAAGAAGAAGCAGCCGAGGCGACGGTCGAGGATTCTGAATCCGTTGGATCGGAGGCGGTTGTAGATCAGCCTGATGGTGAGTATGCGAATCTGGATTTGATTCTGGATATACCTTTAAAGGTGACAGTGGAACTGGGGCGCACCAAGAAAAGAGTTCATGAATTGTTGAAAACCGGCAGAGGTTCTGTCATTGCGTTGAATCCCCTTGAGGGGGAGCCGGTGGATTTACTGGTCAACGACACGCTGATCGCCAAAGGCGAAGTACTGGTCGAAAAAGAAAAATACGGAATTCGCATCGTCGAAGTGGTCAGCCGCCTGGAGCGTGTGAAAAGCTTCTAATAGCGATTCTGCTCCGCATGCTGCGCGGAGAGGTGATCTGCGATTTGACTGACGGCTTCATTAAAGATGGCCAGGTCCAGCAATCCAATTTCTTCAAGATTGCAAGCGGCCATCAGATTTTCCATCACCTTGTCTTTATGAATGCTCAGCTCAGCCATTGAAAGAATGTAAATAGCGGCTATTTCATCAATCTTATCACGCTTGTCGGCATCTGATTGCGAGTCTGTGAATGGGATATCCCATTTCTTCCGGGCTGATGCTTTCCGAGCCACTTCCTGAATCTGACGCCAGTTGCCCGGCCAGTGATATTCAATAAAACGCTCCATGGCGTCGTGGTCAGGCATGGAGAAGTCACCCGCATTATATTGGCTGAGAAGCCATGATAGAATCTGTGGTGTTTTTTCCGGTCTTGATCGCAGCGGTGGCAAGTAGATTTGTATGGTGTCCAACGCTCTGAAAAGCGGGATGCTGAAATGGCCATTGTGAATGAAACGCTCCAATGGCTGGAGGCTGGAGGCAATAATCCATGGCGGTGCAGATGCAAACGGGGTGCTTAACAGCTCGAGCAGGTGGTTGTGGATGATTTTCGGTGCGGATTCCAGATGTTTCAGATAAATGACATGCCCCTCAGGAGAAGTCAGCACTCCATTGAGTTCTGCCATGGGTGATGGAGAAGATGCTAATTCCAGTTTTCGGCAATCGACTACAACGAAGGCTGCGTTTTCATGAGGATAGTGGCGATAAATCAGGCGTGCCACCGCTTCTTTGCCGACACCGGTTTCTCCGCTGATACGAATCGTCAGGGTTGTATTGGCCAATCGACGGATCAACTCCCATAGCATGGCCGCAGGTTTTGTTTTCGTTGCAAGCATTTCGTCCGTTTGCCGGCGTATCATACCCGATGCTCTAGTGGGGAAGCAAGGCATCGGGATGCATCATCTAATGTTATTGATTGCTTTCTTGTCGCGCGATATCGCTTGAACAAAGGTAGGCGTGCCGTTTAGCCTTGTTCTGTTCAATAAAACCGCAATTTGCAGGGCCCCTTCGGGGCGAATGCATGATTTCGCACAATGCCACATTGAGCAAAAAAAACAATACTGATTTTTTGCTGTAAAAATACGGTACTTAATTAAGTGTTATCTGCGCAACGGCGGCCAATACTGCCCAACACCAAGACTGTGCGTTCATAATCGTCTGATAAAAGGTTGCGAATTGTTGTGGACATATTATGTTAATACATTAAATAGATCTATCCGCGTGGCTATCATCCGAGAAAGGAGCATTATTGGTGACGGATAAAATTATATCCATTGACGCAATGAATGGTCCTCACCAAATGATCCTACAGCGCATTTGGAGAATGGTCCCTGACCGGGATAAAAATGATACGGACTTGAAAAGACTCTTGGCTTTCAGGCTGCGCGTGGACGGCGAAGCCGCCACCAGCGAATATTTAATGCGCAAAATTCGTGATATGATTCAGTGTGCATTTCATGGCCGATTATATGATTTTATAAAGGATGATGCGTTTTCAAGCCAATGCACTTCTTCAGGATCCGACCCAGGCCCTCCCGATATCGCATGATGTCTTTGCTTGATCAATTGGCATTCAATCCCCGCCTGATGGCTGCCGCCAGCTCACTTTTTACAATGGGCTTGAACAACAGCTCTCGAACTCCCGCGTCGCATAAACGCTTTTGGGAAATCCTGTTTCCATTACCGGTGATGAGGATGACGGGAATGTCAGGTCGAATTTTCATCATTTTTTGAGCCAGTTTGATGCCACTCATTTTTGGCATGGTTAAATCCGTAATGACAAGATCATAGGCCTGGGGTCGGTTTTTGAACAAATCCAGCGCTTGCACGGGATGTTCAGATGCGCTCACTTGATATCCCAAGCCGGTCAGCAATCGGTTTATCATTTGGCAAAGATAGCTTTCATCGTCCACGACCATGATATGCTCTGTGCCTCCCGGGATTACCGCAATCGGTGTTTTGGTATTTAAATCGGGTTCTTGAACTGTTGGAAAGAACAATTCAAAGATAGTTCCTTTGCCGGGATCGCTGTCAACAAGGATTGACCCGCCGCCGGCCTGTACAATGCCCAACACAACGGACAAACCCATTCCGGTTCCTTCGCCCTGGCTTTTGGTGGTGAAGAACGGTTCAAAAATTCGGTCGAAAATTTCCGGTTGAATACCTTCACCATTGTCTTTTACAACCAGCTGGACGTAATCGCCTGGATATATTGTTCCGTGGGGTGTGGATGTTTCCTCGTTGACCGTTTTGTTGACCACCGAGATTTCGATGAGACCATCATTATTTTTCACAGCATGGGCCGCATTGGTGCACAGATTCATCACCACCTGATGCAAATGGGACGGGTTAGCCATGATTTTATTCAGATGACGGGAAAATCGGCTCCTGATCTCAATGGAAGCCGGTAAAGATGCCCTTAACAGTTTGAGCGCCTCCTTGATGAGGGGGGCCGGTTGAATGGGCTTTTTTTCGACACTATCCCGGCGACTGAAAGTGAGGATTTGATAGATCATATCCTTGGCCCTGAGGCCGCCGTTGATGATCTCTTCCAAATGTCTAACTTGGTTGGAACCCGGTACCGCACATTCCAGCGCCAGTTCGGCGAAACCCATGATACCGAACAGGATGTTGTTGAAGTCATGGGCAATGCCGCCTGCAAGGGTGCCGATGGATTCCAGATGTTGAGCCCGTTGGGCGCGGGCTTCCAATTCCCGCTTTGTGGCCTCGGCCTCTTTAATCTTCCGGATATTAATAAAACTGATAATCCAGTGGGGTCGATCGTTGAATACCGTTTCCTGTGCACTGGTGAGTACCGGCAGGGTTTCACTGTTCACAGGCTTCAACAGACATTCAATGGGATATGGCGTGGGTACGGGTAACCGACTGAAATCAGTCCCCTTGGATAGGGTCAGCAATTTAAAAATATTACGGCCTTTGATCGCGTATATCGGATCGCCCACCATTTGGGTTGCAGCCGAGTTGATTTCCACCACGGTATGGGTTTGGGCGTCCACGATGGCCATACCGGCCGCAGCGGTTTCAAATATATGCTGAAATCGTGTCTGGCTGTCGGCCAGCGCCTTTTCGGCCTTTTTTCGGTCGGTAATATCCCTTGCCAGGCTGAAGATGGCCTGATGCCCGGTGGTGTGTTCCGCCAAAACATTACTATACTCAAATTGCCGGGATTCTCCTTCCCGGGTCATCATGGTCATGGTGCCAACGGCAATGCCTTGCCGACGAATATCGGTCAAATACTCAAAATAGGCTGGGCGATTTTCCGGATAAATCAAATCTTCATATTTCAAGGCGGCCAACTCCTCGAAAGCATAGCCCAATCCTGATGTCATTTGGCGATTGGCTTCTAAAATCCGGCCGTTCAAATCATATACGCAGATATAATCGGTAACATTGTTGACCATCTGTAGGTAGCGTTTTTGGTTGTCTCGAAGGGCGGCTTCGATCATTTTGCGCTCGGCGATCTCATCTTTCAACAGTTGATTGGTTTGTTTCAGTTCAGCGGTTCTTTTTGAGACCCGTTCTTCTAAAAATTGGTTGGCGATGGCCAGCCGCTGTTTTTTGGATTCCAGCGCACGCGCCAAAAAAAAGTTTTTACGGGTGTGGTATTCAATGGCGTAACACGCCATCATACCCATGAGACATATTAAGCTAAGATGGAATCCTCTGCTGACGACGAGGTTTCCGGGGGTTGTGTTCCATAGTATGGTGCCTAGAAAAAAAAGGATGACCAGAATGAATGCAACTCCCGAGGCCCATATAAACCGCAAACGAGCAAAGGTGAAAATATAGAAAATGGTCTGAACCAGGCCAGCCGTATAGGTATAACCCTGTTCAACGCCGGCCAGATGGATCATGGCGATAATGCCTATTCCGCAGATAAGGGTGCCCGCACTCACCACCGGCTGCAAATAGCGGTTCGCATGCCGGGTGAAACTAAAAAGTAGCACCATCAGGATACACGGGCAAACAACGGCCCAGCGGATCATCCAGAAAGTGGGATATCGTTCCGGTATGACCACGGCGTCCAGAAGCCCGAAAAAGCCGTAAAAGACCAGTGCAGCCAGCGTGGCGATGCGAATCTGCTTCAGCGTACCATGGAAATAATAGTCGTGAAAGGCCGGTTCAATGTGGCTCTGCGCCCCTGAAAAAGCTAACGTCAGGCGATTGAGACACATTTTGGAAGATGTGTCCGGATTCTGTTTGTGATCCATGTCGTGAATACCCAGCCCCTTATGCCGACCCTTTTTTGTTGAAAAAATGGTTGTTACATTATCGGCAGTTGGGACGGAAGCTTAAGGGCCAATGCGGGGATGGGGTTGTGAAATAGGGGGGCAATCCTTACGGAGCCGTGAATTTGCGTGCCAGATCATTGTCGATGACATAGATACAAACGGCCTTGGCCCCAAGGGCCGGGTAGTGGTATTTGGCGATGATATTTTTCATGAGGTAGGTCACATCTTCACGAATTTTGCGATCATAGGTCTTAAAATCTTCTTCATCGTAATCTTTAATGGCGCGGCGAAAATTCTCATTATCCAGAAAGGGATCCAGTACTTTCTCTTTGATGTTGTAAATATAGCGTTCGTTGAGGTTTTCAAAAAGGCTGGTCCGGGTGAGCGCCTTGTTATCGTTCATGATCTCCAGGGGCAGGGTTTGGGTGGCATACTCTTTTTGAGTGTCTTTCCTCAGGGTCTTGCGTTCATCCTCGCCCGCCCGGCGGCCGAGGATGCGCTCTTCGAATTCCTTCAGATATTCATCCGTGATTTTGATTTTATCGCCAGTGTAAGGGCATGTGACGGTGGCATTGATTTCAAAATTCACCGCAAAAATATAATTCTGTATTTCGATGGCGATTTGCTCTTCGTTATAGTAGTAGAGGGACTCTTTTACCTCCTGCAAAACCGAATAATCATACATCAACTGCAGGGAGGACAGGAAACCATCCGGGATGGAGGCATGCAGATCCTTGCGGGATTTAAAAAATTTGCAAAGGGTGGACATGTCGATGAAGTTGTCACTCTTGGCGTAGGTATTAAAGAATTCGCCGAAGATCTTAATGGAATCGCGTCCTGAAATGCCGTGCTTTCCCTCGTTCTCAGATTCGTCAATGATACGGCGCCTGCGTTTGGCCGTCAGCCGTTTGCGGTCCTCTTCGCTGAGCCAGTTGGGGATATATCCGGTGTAGATCTCCATTTTGAGCAGCTGTAAATTCTTATCGCAGTAACGGCTGTATTTTTCCGGATCGCCGATCCACTCCAGCATGGCGTCTGATCGCAGGCTCAGCCTGGAGGAGATGATCACCCGGGCAAAATTGTGCAGAACCCGGGGCAGGAAGCCATCTTCGATATGGCGGCCGAAGATATCCCGATAAATATCCACCTCGGTATTGATATCGAGAACGTAGGATATGTTGACATAGGCGATGCGATCTGAGAAAGATTG